>CAKTLD010000019.1 GCA_934572445.1 uncultured Oscillospiraceae bacterium | reverse complement strand
GGTCCGAGTGGCGAGACTTGAACTCACGGCCTCTTGACCCCCAGTCAAGCGCGCTACCAACTGCGCCACACCCGGATCGGGTTTGCTGCTCACGTCAGCTTAAATAGAATAGCACACCCGCACGCGAATTGCAAGCCCCATTTTCATATTTTTTGAAAAAATGTCGAACTCACCAGCTGACCTCTTCGTCCGCGCGCAGGTAAAAATGTCCCGCTTCTGGCGTAGTGCCGCTGCGCGCGAAGAGCTCCTCAAGCGTCACGAACTCGTAGCCCTGCGCGCTGAGTGTGTCGATGGCCCGCAGCGCCGCGTCCACGCTGGTTTGATAGGGGTCGTGCAGCAGCACGATGCTGCCGTCCTTTGCGGTCTCGGTGATGCAGTGCGCCACCAGATCGCGGCTGCGCACGCTCCAGTCCATCGTATCCACCGTCCAGAAGATGAGCGGCACGGAAACACTGCCCTTGAGGGCGTCGCTGCAAAAGCCCCAGGGCGGGCGGACCCAGTAGTCCCCGTCGCCCAGCAGCGCGCACAGAGCATCATCTGTCCGGGCGATCTCCCCGAGCGCGGCGGCATCTGCCGCATCAAGGCGGACGTGGGTAAAGCTGTGATTGCCGACCTGATGCCCCTCATCCTTCATGCGGGTGACGAGCGCCTCATTGCCTGCGATCTGTTCACCGATGAGAAAGAAGGTGACGTGCGCGCCGCGCTCCTTGAGCCCGTCCAGCAGTGCGGCGGTTGTTTGCGGTGAAGGACCGTCATCGAAGGTCAGCGCGATGCACGGCGGGGAGACAGGGCCCACAGTTTCGACAGTGCTTTCGCGGGCAAACAGCAGCCCTGAAAGCAGCAGGGCCAGCAGGAACGGCAGAGCGTGGCGGCGTTTCAAAGTTCATCACCTCGTCGCCCATCCTATGCGCCCGCAATGCAAAAAAGAAGTCCGCCGCCCGCAGGGGCGGCGGACTTGCCGTTAAGATACAGACAAGCTTATTTTTTCTTGAGCTTTTCGTCGGCATTGGTGCCGGTGTAGCTGTTGCGCAGGAAGGCAAAGTATACAACGGCGCACACGGCGATCAGCGCGTAGGCGAAGACCACGACGGCGATGTTGCCGGCCTCGATCTCGGAGGCAAGACCGCCAACCTCGACAACGATGATCAGAACGGGCGTAATGTAGCGGATCATCACGCTGTAGAAGCGCTTGAGCCAGGGTGCCATCGATGTGCCTTCGCTTTCGATCTCGGCGATGGCATTCTGGGGCTTGATGATCCAGCCAACGGCGATGCAGGCGAACAGCGCGCAGATGGGCATCAGCACGGTATTGGTGACCTCATCGAAGAACGTCAGCCAGTCCAGCCCGAAGAGCGCGGGGGAGCTTTCCTCCAGAATGGCGACATGGCCCAGCGAGATGCCGACGGGGATGGAGACAACAAAGCAGATCACCGCTACAGTGATAGCCGAGACCTTACGGTTGGCCTTGAATTTCTGGATGACGAACTGCGTGGCGACCTCGATGAGGGACATAACGGAGGTGATGGCGGCGATGACGACCATGATGAAGAAGGCGAAGCTGACGAGCTTGCCCGCAAAGCCCATGGAGTCGAACACCTGCGGCAGGATGATGAAGATGAGCGCGACGCCCTTGCTGCTGTCCAGCAGGCTGGGGTCAAAGTGCGCAACGGCGGGGAAAATGGCAAGACCCGCCAGCAGAGCGACGAGCGTGTCGAACAGGCAGATCATCGCTGTGGATTCGACGATGTTGATGCCGCGGCCGGTGTAGGAGCCGTAGGTGATCATGATGCCCATGCCGAGCGACAGGGAGAAAAACGCCTGTCCCATCGCGGCCAGCACGCTCTTGAAGGTGATGACGGAGAAGTCGGGCTTGAGATAGAACGCGAGACCCTCGGCGACGCCGTCGCCCAGTGTCAGGGAATAGATGGCCACGCCGACGACGATGAGGAACAGGATCGGCATGAGCACCTTGGACATGCGCTCGATGCCCTCTTCCACGCCGCAGGCAATGATGATCGTGGCGATAGCGACAAAGATGGCGGTGAAGAGGATGACTTCGCCGGTGTTGACGGAGAAGTCGGCAAGGATGCCTGCGTTGCCGCGGAAGGAGTTAACGGCAAACTTCGTCGTCCAGCCGCCGAGCACCGCATAGTAGCAGGTGATGAACGTGGGGATCAGGATGGCGACGAGACCGCACCAGCCGAGGTTCTTGCGGACCTTCTTATACGCGCTGATGGGGTTGGCCGCGGCGCGGCGGCCCAGATAGATCTCGCTGAGCATCGTGACAAAGCCGATGAAGATAACGCAGGCTACATAAAGCAGTACGAAGGCTGCGCCGCCGTTCTGCGAAGTCTTGTAGGGGAATGCCCAGATGTTGCCCAGACCCACCGCGGAGCCTGCGGCTGCCAGGATAAAGCCGAGGCTGCTGGCAAAGCCGACACTTTTTTTCTTTTCCATGATTTGATTCTCTCTCTCCTGAATTTTTGCGGTATCGCGCGGGAACGGGCCCGCGGTACCTTCATCCCATTGAAACCTGTCAATGAAATTTTGTAAATTATATAATCGCGCTTGAAAAGAGTAAAGCGACGTATTATAATAAATATATGAAGAACTGTAATAAAGGGGAAATACTTTTGTGGAAAGTAAGAAATTGGAAGCGCTGTTGATGGCGGTTGATTTGGGCAGCTTCACCAAAGCGGCGGAGGTCATGGGCTATACCCAGTCGGGCCTGACGCACATGATGAACTCGCTCGAGCGCGAGGTCGGCTTCACGCTGCTTGAGCGCGGCCGCGGCGGCGTGCGCCTGACGAAGGACGGCGAGCGTGTCGCGCCCGCCATCCGTGATTTCCTGCAGGCCAACGCGCGGCTGGACAGTATCATTGCCCAGGTCGCCTCCTCACGCAGCGAGATCATCCGCGTCAGCGCCTACGCCAGCATGGCTACGCACTGGCTGCCGAGCATTATCCGCCGCTTCCGCGAGGAGCGGCCGGACGTGGATGTGGATATCCGTATGGCGGACCATGTCGGCAGCCCCTATGAGCTGCTCGCGCAGGGCAAAATGGACATCATCTTCGTCAGCCGTCAGGAGCAGGAGTCCGGCTACGAGTGGATCCACCTGCGCGACGACCCCATGTATGCCGTGCTGCCGGAGGATTACCCGCTCGAGGGGCGCAGAGGTCTGCCGCTGCAGGATTTTGACGGGCGAGATTTTATCATGCCTTCGCAGGGCTTTGACAAGGATATCATGCGCATTTTTAACCGCGCGGGCGTGCGTCCGCACATCCTGCCAACCGCCGTGGATGACCCCACGGTCATCAGCATGGTGGCTCACGGGCTGGGCGTGAGCATGATGACGGAGCTGACGCTGCGCGGCCACGCCGATCATGTCTTGCTTGTGCCGGTCGAGCCCGCATCCGCGCGTGAGCTGGGCATGGCGCGCCGCGCGGGGGAGAACAGCTCGCCTGCCCTGCAGCAGTTCATCGACTGCACGCAGCGCGTGCTCAGCGAGCTGGAGCCGTAAGAAAAATGGCCTTGTAATGCGCGGGAAAAGCGGGTAAAATAGTAGGACTACACATCGCAAAGGAGAATCTGACCCCATGCTGAGCTTCAAGCCCGTTGCGCAGCGCGACCTGACGCGCCTGCGCCGTTACTATAAGGACTGCGGCTACCGCCTGTGCGAGTACTCCGCACTCGTCAAGCTGATGTGGCGCGGGCATTTGCACCCGCAGTACACCGAGGCCGCCGGCTGTCTGATCGTGATGAACTGCATCGACGGCAAGCCCTGCTTTGACTATCCCGTCCCCGGACCTGACGGAGACGAGGATGCCGCGCTCTGCGCTATCGAAAATTACTGCGTGGAGACCGGTATCGCGCTGGAGATCTCGGTCGTTCCGCGCGAAAAGGCTCCGCAGCTGCTGCTGCGCTATCCGCACTTTCATCTTGATAATCCGCGCGCATGGCGCGACTACCTCTACGAGGCGAACGACCTGCGCGAGTTTCCGGGCCGCCACTACAGCGGCCAGCGCAACCATGTCAACAAGTTCCGCAAGCTCTATCCCGACGCGCGTTTCCGCCCGCTCGGGAGGGATGATCTGCCGCTCATCGAGCAGTTCTGGCAGGATTATGGCGAGGTTTTCGGCAAGACCTCCGAGAGCGCGAAGCGCGAGCTGAAGCTCGCGCAGGCGATGCTGCGCCTGACGGGCAAACCCTGGCTTTACGTCGGCGGCATGGAGCTGGATGGACGGCTCATCTCGCTCGCCATGGCCGAGCGCTGCGGCGAGACACTGCATATCCACATTGAAAAGGCTCTCTACGGCTATGAGGGCGTGTATCCTGCGACGGTGCAGGAGTTTGCCCGCCGCTACGCGGTCGACGGTGTGCGCTACCTCAACCGCGAGGATGACGCGGGAGACCGCGGCCTGCGCACCTCCAAGCTCCAGTACCTGCCCTGTGAGCTGGCGGAGAAATACTGTTTCGACGTAAAAAATGAGCTGGAGAATCTGACGGAGATACCAACGATCCAAAGCGAACGGCTGACGCTTTCGCCCCTGACCGACGCGGACCGCGCCGCCTACAACGCCCTGTGCCTGGATGACGAGCGTAACCGGTGGTGGGGCTACGATTACCGCACCGACTGGAAGGGCGAGGACCTTGAAGCATATTTCCTCGACGTAGTGCGTGAGGACTTTGCCAGAAAGCGCGCGGTCAACTTTGCCGTGCGGCTGGACGGCAAATGCATCGGCGAGGCGCTGCTCTACCGCTTTGACGGCCGCGGCGGCGCGGAGGAGGGCTGTCGTATCGCGCCCGGGTACGCGGGTCACGGTTACGGAGCCGAGGCGTTCCGGACGCTGGCGGAGTGGGGGCTTTACGACCGCCATCTCAGTCACATCGTCGCCAAGTGCTATAAGGAAAATGACGCATCGTACAAGATGCTGTCTGCCTGTATGCGCAGATCCGGCGAGGACGAGACATTTTACTATTTCAATAAAGAGGTTTGACGGCAGCCCCGCGCCGCGCGGGGCGCACAATAAGAGGGGCTGTTCTCTTTCCGAAAGAGAACAGCCCCTTTGCATATCCTGAAAAATTTGGGCGTTTTTCAACGAACGGTACGACCTGCCGCGCGAAAACCGTACTTATATAGTGAAGAGCGCCTTCAACGAAAAAATAAAGGGGGGAACAGCGTGTGAATGACGAGCAGATCATCGCGCTGTATTGGGCACGGCAGGAGGCTGCAATTGCGGAGACTGCCTTGAAATACGGCAGGCTCTGCACCCGTGTCGCCGACAATATCCTGTCGAGCCGTGAGGACAGTGAAGAATGTGTGAACGACACATATCTTGCCGTATGGAATACCATTCCGGAGCAGAGACCACGGTTGTTTTCTGCCTTTATCGGCAGGATCACAAGAAATCTGGCGCTGAAGAGGTATGAGTACCTGTCTGCGGCGAAGCGAAATCCTGCTGCCGTTATATCCTTTGAGGAACTGGGCGAGTGCGTGTCCGGCAGGGACAGCGCTGCATCTGATGCCGAGGGCAGGCGAATCGAAAACGCGATCAATGCGTTTCTATGGCAGCAGAGGGAGGAGAAACGAAATCTCTTCATCCGGCGGTACTGGTATTTTGATTCGGTCGAAAGCATCAGCGGTGATACCGGCTTTTCGCAGAGCAAGGTCAAGTCGGTGCTGTACGAAATGCGGCGCAGGCTGCGCGCTTATTTGGAAAGCGAGGGGATCGAGGTATGAACGCAAAGCAGTTCGCGGAGCATATCGGAAACATAGATGACAGGCTTGTGGCGCAGGCAGAGCAGCTTCCCCGTTATGCAGCGGCGGAGCGCAGAAAAAGGCTGCGGCGGCTCTTGGCGACCGCGGCGGTGCTTGTCCTGATGGCTTCCAGCTTCGGCGCGGGGGCGCTCGCCTTTTCTCGGGAGACCGTTGTGGAGGTGCCCGCGGAGCCGGAGACAGTGACGTTGACGGAGATCGGCGTGACGCTGCTCCTGCCGGATGGCTGGAAGGGAAAGTACGAGGTGATCGAAGATACCTTTGCCCCCTATGGCTCCACGATGTGGGAGGTATGCGTAAAGCAGATCTATGACGCCCAAACGCCGCTTGATGGGGCTGAGGGGATGTTCTATCGCGGGACGCTCTTCACCGTGTTCCAGTGCGCGGACCGGTCCATGTCGGCGGAGGAGTTCGGGCAGAGCGGTCTCGCGGGCATTGGCCGCTATCTGTTTGCCACACAGGATGCGACCTATGCCGTGCTCTATGCATCCGATATCCAGTACGACCCGAACAGCGCGGAGCAGCGGGAGGCGTGGGCCCTCATGCAGCAGACCGAGAGCGAGGTCCGCTTCGTGCTTTCCGATATGCTTGCAGAGTCGTGACCGCGCAGCCGGCCTCGCGGCATAGGATGCCGCTTTTCTGCCCATACTATGGCAGAAAAAGCAAGCGGGAGGCGGCTATGGAGGTCTTATCGGCAAATTATGAGGAAAATGTCCGCGCGCTGGACGGTCTGCTCGGCGTGGGACGCTGCTTTGACATGATCGCGCGCGATCTGTATGTCGGCGAAAAACACGCACGGCTGTGGGTCGTGGACGGTTACGGCGACGATGCGGTCATCGAGCGGATGCTGAGCTTTTGGCTGGCGCTGTCGCGCGTCGACGACGCGCGCACTATGCAGCAGTTCATCGACCGCTACATCACCTTCAGCGAGGTGAATGCCGAGAGAGAGCTCAAAAACGCCGTGACGAGCGTGTTTCTCGGCAAAACGCTGCTGCTGGTCGAGGGCTATGACGAATGTGCGCTGATCGACGCGAAGCAGTACCCTGCGCGCGGGGTGGAGGAGCCGTCGTCCGGCAAGGTGCTGCGCGGCGCGCACGACGGCTTCATCGAAACGCTCGTGGCCAACGCGGCGCTGCTGCGCCGCCGCATCCGCGACCCGCAGCTCACGCTCGAGGGCCATAAGGTCTCCGACCGCTCGCGCACGGATGTAGTGCTTTGCTACCTGGAAAACAAGGTCGATCGTGTGCTGCTGGACGAGGTGCGCACAAAGCTCGCGAGGATTGACGTGCACTCTGTCTCGATGAGTCAGGAGAGCATCGCCGAGGCAATGATGGATAAAAAGCAATGGTGGAGCCCGTTTCCCAAGGTCCGCTACACCGAGCGGCCCGATGCCGCCACCGCCTGCGTGATGGAGGGCGACATCATCGTGCTCGTGGACAACTCGCCCGCGGCAATGATCCTGCCTACACATTTTTTCGACTTCGTGCAGGAGTCGAATGACTTTTACTTCCCGCCGCTGATCGGCACTTACCTGCGCATCCTGCGCTTTGTGGTGTTTCTGCTCACCATGTTCATCACGCCCGTGTGGTTCCTGCTCGTCAAGGACCCCGCGCGTACGCAGGCGGGGCTGGAGTTCCTTGCCATCGACAGCGACTATTCCGTTCCGCTGCTGGTGCAGCTGCTGCTGGCGGAGTTCATCGTGGATCTTTTGAAGCTTGCCTCGCTCAACACGCCCGATGTGTTCTCCAATTCCTTCAGTATGCTCGGCGCGCTGGTGCTCGGCGATTTTGCCGTGCAGGCGCACTGGCTGGTGCCGGAGGTGCTGGCCTATATGGCCTTCGTTGCTATTGCGAACTTCGCCCAGCCGAGCTATGAGCTGGGCTATGCCTTCAAGCTGCTGCGCCTGCTGCTGCTTTTGTTGATCGGCGCGCTGGACTGGGCGGGCCTTGTGCTCGGCTGTGTTATCATCGTGGCGCTGCTGGCGGCGACGAAGCCCGTTGTTGGCAAGCATTATCTCTATCCGCTTTGTCCATTCAACGGGAAGGCGCTGCTCGCGCTGATGATCCGCAGGCCCATCAGCCGTGACAACACCTGAAAGACGAAAAAAGCAGCACCCTTGCGGGTGCTGCTTTTTTGTGTCGTATTGGGGATTTTCGATTAGAAAATGCCCTGAGCCATCATGGCGTCGGCAACCTTCTGGAAGCCGGCGATGTTGGCGCCAGCGACCAGGTTGTAGCCCAGGCCGTAACGCTCGGCAGCCTCAACGGAAGCATCGTAGATGTTCTTCATGATGGCTTCCATCTTGGCGTCGACTTCCTCAGCGGTCCAGTAGATGCGCTGAGCGTTCTGAGCCATTTCGAGCTCGGAGACGGAAACGCCGCAGGCGTTAACAGCCTTGGAAGGAGCGACAGTGAGGTGCTTCTGGCTCATCAGGAACGCCAGAGCATCGTTGGTGGTGGGCATGTTGCCGACTTCGATGTAGTAGGGAACACCGGACTCAGCGATCTTCTTGGCCCACTCCATGTTGACATCGTTCTGGGTGGCGGCGGGCATGTAGACGTCAACGTCCTTGACGCCCCAGCACTTCTGACCCTCGACGAACTCAACGCCGAACTTGTCAGCATAGGGCTTGCAGTGCATCGGATCCTTGGCGCGCATCTCGAGGATGAAGTTGAGCTTCTCTTCGCCGCAGACGCCGTCGGGATCGTGGATGTAGCCATCGGGGCCGGCGAAGTAGGTGACCTTACCGCCGAGCTCGTCGATCTTCTTCATGATGCCCCAGCCCACGTTGCCGTAGCCGGACATAGCGACGCGCAGGCCCTCGATGCCCTTGCCGTCGTGCTTCAGGACTTCGCGCAGATAATAGACAGCGCCGAAACCGGTGGCCTCGGGACGGAGGATGGAGCCGCCGGTGCAGACAGCCTTGCCGGACATGGCACCGAACTCAGCGGCACCGACGATGCGGCGATACTGGCCATACAGATAACCGACCTCGCGGCCGCCGACGCCAACGTCACCAGCGGGGCAGTCGATGTCCTGACCGATGTGGCGATGGAACTCGGTCATGAAGGCCTGGCAGAAGCGCATGACTTCGCCGTCGCTGCGGCCGATGGGGGAGAAGTCGGAGCCGCCCTTGGCGCCGCCGATGGGCAGGCAGGTCAGAGCATCTTTGAAGGTCTGCTCGAAGCCGAGGAACTTGATGATGGAAAGGTTGACGTTGGAAGCGAAACGCAGGCCGCCCTTGTAGGGGCCGAGCGCCGCGTTGTACTGCACGCGGTAACCACGGTTGACATGATACTGGAGGTTGTCGTCCATCCAAACGACGCGGAACTCGATGGTGCGCTCGGGCTCGACCATGCGCTCGAGCAGGCAGGCCTTCTCGTACTCGGGGTGGGCGTCGATGACCGGCTCGAGGGAAGTCAGAACTTCTTCGACGGTCTGCAGGAATTCGGGCTCATTCGCGTTCTTGGCCTTGGTCTCGGCAAGAACTCTCTCAATGTAAGCATTCATGATAAGTAGCCTCCTCTAAAATTACCCTGAAAACAGGGCCTGATGGTTCAGCCATCTTGTCTATGAGTTTATCACCAAAGGGAAAAATTCTCAAGTAAAACGGCATTGGCGCTGTGTAAGAAATTCGCATTTCCTTTTTGTGCAAACAGCAGAAATGGAAGGAAAAAAGTTTCGTTTTTTTGATAAAGCTTATTAAAACGATGCAAGCCGTCTTTCATATCCGTGAGATTTGGCGTAAAAACTGGGAGCAATCCTGCATTTTGATGCAATCCATTCCAAAAGGAGATGGGGGCCTCGCGGCCCCCGTCTCCCCGATCCTGCATCAATATGCCGTTTTGCGTGGATGTGCGTTCACGGTGCATCCGTGCCGCCATCCGCGGAAGAGGTATCCTCTCCGCCATCCGCCGGTGCGGTCTGTTCGCTGTCAGTGGGCGGCGTGGCCTGCGTGCCGCCGTCCAGAATCTCAACGTCCGCGGCTTCGATCCAGAATTCGCTGACATAGCCGTCGCGGTAGTAGACGCACACATGGTCACCTGCGTTCAGCAGCGGCGCATACGCCACGTCTGCCGCACTCATGCGCACGGAGAAGGCGCTCTCGCCGTCGAAGCGCAGGAAGTAAATGCTGTTGCCGTTTATGACCGCCGTGCGGATCTCGGCGATCGTGCCTTCAATGCTGATCATGTCGCCGGGGGCCTGGCCGATCTCGGTCTGGTCGTCGGAGATAAGGTCATTCTGGCGCAGCATCTTGCGGTAATTCGTCTCACACTCGGCGACCGTCGCGCCGGTGGCGACGATCTGGTACTGGCTGACGTTGACCATCGCGTACATCTTCACCAGCGCGCTCGCATCCTTGAGCGCCATAAAGTAGGTCGGCTGGTCGGCGATGTTCAGCAGCAGCGGGAACGTTGCGGTGTACTTGAGATTCTGCACCTGGCCCTGTGCGCTCGCCATGGCGCTGTATTCCTCTGCGCCGGCGCAGGGATAGTACTTCGTCTCCTTCGTGCGCTGGTTGGAAAGGATAAAGCCGATGTTGCTCTCGTCGCCGCCCACGCTCGTCACGCCCGTGTAGAGGTAGACATCGTCGCCCTCGGCAAGGTAGTTGTAGCCCGAGGTGGTGATGGTCACGTCGCGCTGGCCGAAGATGGAGTTCCAAAAGCCGTTGTGGTACTGGCCATAGTAGTCGTACTGCTCGATGATGAGCTCGGCGGAGTAGACGTGATCGACCCATGCGGGCGGTTCTTCATAGTATTCGCTCTCACCTGTGATGGCGTTGACGAGCACTGCGCCGTGGTTGTCCGTGCCGCCGAAGAGGCCGATGGTCTTTTCCTTCTTGGCGCAGACCCAATAGGGCGTGCCGTCCTCGTCAATCTCAAACACCGGCTCTTCAAACATATAGGTGGGATACTGGAAGCGCAGGTGGCGGTAGAGGTTGCGGGAGAAATGCTCGGCGGTGGTGTACTTCATGCCGTTGTCCAGACGTACGACCTCGACATTCTGCGTGACCATGTCGATGATGAGGTAGGCGGGAAGACCCTCCGAGCGATTGTTGAACCACTTGATGATGTCGCCGTAGCGCAGGGGTGTGACGCGCACGGGGCGGCCGTGGTAGTTGATCTGCGTGTAATTTTCCGCGACCTCGAACTGCGAGACCATGTCGGCCAACTCGCCGAGCTTGCGGTCGCCGAGCTTCTGCGCACTGTCCTTGTCGAGCATGGGGATGCGGTCATAGGAAACCTCGGCGATCTCCTGCGTGAAGTTGCCGCTCTCGATGGGCAGCAGCGCCTGATAGGCGTTCGCCCGCAGCACGACCCAGGACGTCAGCGCGCCAATCAGCGCCGTGACGATCAGCGCCGCCACGACGAAGAAAGGAATGGTGCACTGCTTTTTTACGAATGTGAAGTAACCCTTGGCTCCCGTGCCCTGAAAGCCGGAGGTCAGCAGTGCGCACACGCAGTAGGTGATGCAGAGCAGCAGCACAAAGCCGTAGAACTCCTCGGCGTGCAGATTGATGGCGGGCAGCTCCACATAGAAAAAGACTGCGCCGACGAGCAGTGTGACGAGCGTGTTGACCGCGATGCGGCCGCCCTTGCTGCCGATGGATTTGCGGGGCTTGCGTTCGCGCCTGGGGCGGGGCGTGCCGTTCGGATCAAATTGAAAACCATTCTCATCCGAACCGGAGAATTTGATATCCATTCTCATATTTCCTTCCTGAAATGTTGTTACAAAATAGTATACCGAAAAACCGCGGCAAAAACAAGGGTGCGCAACAAATGTTACAGAATCGACACAGTTCGTGTCTTGTCCGCGCGGCGCGGAGATGGTATACTCAAAAAAACGCACAGGGAGGAGAGACGAATGGAAGCTTACCGCATCGTCAGCATCACCGAGGAGCCGGGGCTCCGCGGCCGAGCCGCGCAGTGGTTCAGCGAAAAGTGGCGCGTGCCGCGTGTGGCCTATGAGGAAAGCATGGACGAGGCGCTGCGCGGCGGAGCCCCTGTACCGCAGTGGTACGCTGCGCTTGAAGACGGGCGCATCATCGGTGGCCTCGGCGTGATCGAAAACGACTTTCATGACCGGCCGGACCTTGCGCCGAACGTCTGCGCCGTGTATGTGGAACCGGACCGCCGCTGCCGCGGCCTTGCAGGCGCGCTGCTCGCGCGTGTGTGCGCCGATATGGCGGCGCGGGGCGTGGACCCGCTGTATCTGCTGACCGACCACACGGGCTTTTATGAGCGCTACGGCTGGGAATTTTACTGCATGGCGCAGGGTGAGGGCGACGAACAGCCCTCGCGTATGTACATCCACCGGCAGAAGTGAAACGCAAAAGGAGAGGGACTTGTCCCTCTCCTTTTTGCTGGTGAAAGGCTGGAAGGCTATACGGATGTCCAATGGTATGCGATCCGCGGCGTTCCATCTTTCACATGGATGATGCCGCATTTTGTGAACCCGCTTTTTTCGATCAGCCTTTGCATTGTTCGGTTATTCGCGTGAGTATCCACCCTGATATTTCGGGAGAGGCTTTTGCAGTGATCGGCAGCGCACTGAAATAAGCCGTGTACCCGGCCGTCGCCGGCAAGCCTGTGGATGGTAAGATAGGATTCATCGTTCAGCCAATTGCCGTTTTCAATATGTGTATAGGTCGGTTCCTCGCCTTCAAACAGTGCGAACACTCCATGTATTCCGCTTTCGTCGTATATGACCTTGCAGGTATTCAGACGAATATCGGATTCGATCAGGTCTTCGCTCGGATCAAAATGTCCCCATTGCGTGGGGTTTCCGGATTGAATCATAGCGTCCTGCGCGCGCTTGTAGATCTTCATGATCTGACCGAGATCCGCGATGGCTGCGCTTCTTATCTTCAGCATATAAACGGCCCCCCAAAATTTTGCTTTTACACATTTATCTTACTATACGGCGCCATAAAGCACAAGGACCGCCGCGGCAGGATGAGCTGCCGCGGCGGTCCGATGTTTCATATGCACATTTTTCAGCATTTCATGCTGCGCTTTTCCGCGGCGAGCGCATACAGCAGCGCGCAGAGCGGGAGCAGCAGGAGAAAAAACAGCTTTTTCATGGGATATCCTCCGTTTTCTTTTTGGTGGGTGGATTTTTTACGCGCCCTGTGTGCTGACGATGCGGAAGTATGCGTTCGAGGTCAGACGGTACATCGCGCAGTAGAGCGCGGCGAAGAGGAGCAGTGCCGCGCCGGTCACGCCGAGAAACAGCGTCAGGTTCTGGATGCCGAACAGCTGCAGGATCTGCCAGACCATTGGCTGGGCGAAGGCGAGGTGCAGCGCGGCCGCGGCAAGCGGCAGCAGGAAAATGAGCAGCATCTGCGCGTTTACGCTCTCGCGGATGTCGCGCTTCGTCATGCCCACGCGCTGCATGATGGCAAAGCGCGAGGCGTCCTCATAGCCCTCGACGACCTGCTTGTAGTAGAGCATCAGGAGCGTTGCGAACAGGAACAGCACGCTGAGCAGGATGCCGAGGAAGAAGAGACTGCCGTAGAGCGAGAAGAATTCTGCACGGATCTCCGCCATCTCCGCGGGCAGCCAGTGGTTCTGGACGGCGAGAGCACTGATGGCGTCCTCGGCGCCAAAGTAAAGGCTTGCGGTGGACGCCACCATCACGAGCACCATCGTCGAGAGGATGCAGATGGAGGCAAGGCCCGCGCCGTTTCGCTTCATGCGGTAGGTGAGCGACGAGAGGGAGACGAAGTTGCGCTTTTTGTAGTAGAATTTTTCATCCTTCTGGAGCATTTTGCAGAGCGTCACGCTGCCGGAGATGAAGAGCAGGTACGTTGCCAGGATGACCATGATGACGGCAACGAAAAAGAGCAGCATTGCCTGTACGGGGTTTTTGATGGTGGCGGCGATGAAATACGCGCCGAGCAGCAGCGCAAGGCCGGGGAGGACGAGCAGCCACTGCGACTTCGGCGGCTTTTCGCCGACGCTCTCGCTTTTCAGAAGCGCCGCACCCTGCGCATGGCGCAGCGACAGCACGCCGCGCAGATACAACAGCGCGAAGATGGCGATAAACGTGATCACGCACTGCTTGATGGCGTCAAAGCTCACGGTGAACGCGACGGCGGGAAGGCCCAGCAGCCGCAGCAGCGCGGACTGCGAGATATAGGAGAGCAGCATGCCGGAGCCGAGACCTGCAATCAGCGTGAACGCCGCGGCCATCAGCGTTTCCCAGAAGAGGACGGAGCTGAGCGCGCCGCGGTCCATGCCGAGCACGCTGTAAAGGCCAAATTCCTTTTTGCGGCGACGCAGGAGGAAGCTGTTCGTGTAAAAGAGGAACAGCGCCGTAAAGACCGAGACGACGAACGAGCCGAGGTTCATCACCATTGCAACAGCGGAGGTGCCGGAGCCGTTGATCTTGCCGTTGACCACATAGAGCGAGGGCGTGGAGGCAAGGGCGCAGATGACGTACAGCACCGCCGCCATGAACGCGCAGGAGAGCAGGTAGGGGACATAGAGCCTTGAATTCTTTTTCAATCCCATCCATGCAAGGCGGGGGTAAAAGGCGGGCTTCATGCGCACTCGCCTCCCGTCTGCTGCTGCGTCAGCATTTCCGCGATGCGCTGGTAGAACTGAGAGTCCGTGTCCCTGCCGCGCTTTAATTCAAGCGATACCTCGCCGTCGCGCAGGAACAGCACGCGCGAGGCGCAGCTGGCCGCGCGCACAGAGTGCGTGACCATCACGACGGTCTGGCCCGCGCGGTTGATCGCGCCGAAGAGCTTCAGAAGCTCGTCCGTGGACTTGGAGTCCAGCGCACCGGTCGGCTCGTCGGCCAGCAGGATCTGCGGGCGGGTGATGAGCGCGCGGGCGACGGCGGCGCGCTGCTTCTGACCGCCGGAGACCTCATAGGGGTACTTTTTGAGCAGCGTCTCGATGCCGAGCTGGCGGGCGAGCGGCGCGAGCCGGTCGCGCTTCTCCGCGCGGGACTTGCCAGCGAGCACGAGCGGCAGGCAGATATTGTCCTCAAGCGAGAAGGTGTCGAGCAGGCTGAAATCCTGAAAGACGAAGCCCAGGTTGTCGCGGCGGAAGGCTGCGGCGGTCTCCTCGGGGATCTCCGAGAGGTTCTTGCCGCCGAGCAGCACCGTGCCGCCGGTCGGCTTATCGAGCGCGGCGAGGATATTTAAGAGCGTCGTCTTGCCGCTGCCGCTCTCGCCCATGATGGCGGCGTATTCACCGGCTTCGACCGTGAAATTGACATTTTTGAGCGCCTCGACCTTTGTGCCGCCGAAGCGTGTTGTATAGACCTTCCTGAGACCGTGGACCTCCAGAACAGACATAGAAATACTCCTTTCCGAGCGGTCATCTGACCGCAATACCATAGCAGATAGTTGACATAATTTTCAATTGCCGCAAAATTTTTCCGAAAAAAGGGTGCAGAAAAGCAGCCGGAAAAACGAACGGCGTTTTTACGCGGCTGCTTTTTCGATGATCGCTTACTCGAGATTCAGTTTTTTGGTGGTGAAGTACCACGTCACGGCATAGCCCGCCGCGCAGAAGAGAAGCTCGCCGAATATGCCCCACAGGAGCAGCAGCTCGAGCCCCTTGGGCGCGTTGTAGGCATCCAGCGCGTTCCAGAAGCCGGGATTGGCGTTGACGAACAGGCCGATCATGTAGATGGCGGTGAACTGCGCGATCTGATAAAAGACGAAGACAAGGATGACCGTCCAGAGCGTTTTGCGCTTGTTGAAGCTGTAGCCGATGGAATAGGCGGCATACACTACGAGCGACGCAGCGGAGACAAGAAACACGAAGTTGCCCAGCAGCTCGAGCAGAATGAGCATCGTGTGGCCGCGCAGGGCGGCATCCATTTTGAAGAACATCATGAAGAAGTCGCCGAAGAATTCGGGCACATACTGAAGGTCGCTCCAGCCGGCCACACCGAGCATCAGCGAGAGGATGCCGACGAGGAACGCTGCGGCGTACCACACAGCGGCGACGATGAGCTTGGAGGCGAGCAGCTCGTGTACGCTCACGGGGAGCGTCAGCGTGAGGTAGCCTTCATCCTTGAGCACATGGTCGCGCCAGCGGCAGGCGGAGAGCACCAGCGGCGCAAAGGCCAGCGCGAGGAGGCCGAAGCCGTAGCCCATCACGAGCAGAACGGCAATGAGCTGCAGTACCCAGGAATCATGATTCGTCAGCGGCAGCGACACGCGCATCAGCACGGTCAGCGCCAGCATCCCAAAGAATACGGGCCACATGATGCGGCTCGTTGCACGGAATTCGTGCTTGATCAGCTTACTTAACATCTGAACACCTCCCGGAAGAGCTCGTCAACGCTCTTGCCCTTTTCATCGCGGATGGTCTCCACGCTCTCGTGGAGCATCACCTTGCCCTCGCGCAGGAACACGACCTCGTCGAGCACCTGCTCCACATCGGCGATCAGGTGCGTGGAGATGACGACCGCCGCATCCTCGCTGTAGTTGCTGATGATCGTGCGCAGGATGTAGTCGCGCGTGGCGGGATCAACGCCGCCGATCGGCTCATCGAGCAGGTACAGCCTTGCCTGACGGCTCATCGTGAGGATGAGCTGCACCTTTTCGCGCATGCCCTTGGAGAGAGTCTTGACGCGCTGTGCGCGGTCAAGGCCGAGATTCAGCAGCATCGACTCGGCAAGGCCGCGGCGGAAATCCGCGTAGAAATCCTCGTAATAGTCGAGCGTCTGCGCAACGGTCATCCAGCCGGGCAGCGTGTTGCGGTCAGGCAGGTATGAGACGATGGACTTCGTCGCGCGGCCGGGCTTATTGCCGTCGATCAGAAGCTCGCCCGACGTCGGCGTCAGAAGCCCGTTGGCGAGCTTGATGAGCGTCGTCTTGCCGCTGCCGTTGGGGCCGAGCAGGCCCACGATGCGCCCGGGCTCGATCGTGAGATCGACCGTGTCGAGCGCGGATTTGGCGCCGTAGTTCTTCGTCAGCGCCTTACATTCCAGAATACTCATTTCTCTTCCTCCTTTGCCTGTGCGATCAGGGAGAGGACCTCTTCCTTCCCGCAGCCAAGCGTTTTCATCGAGCGGAGAAACGCCTCCACCCGCTCGTCAGCCAGGCGCAGCCTGGCGTTTACGATCATGCTTTCATTTTCCGTGACGAACCGTCCCGACGTGCGCTGGGTGAACACCAGCCCATCGCGCTCAAGCTCGGCGAGCGCGCGCTGTACCGTGTTGGGGTTGACGCCGGCCTCCAGCGCAAGGTCGCGCACTGAGGGGAGCTTTTCACCCGGCGCGTAGATGCCCGAGATGATGGCTTCCGTAAGCCGCTGCGTGAGCTGGGAGTAGATCGGTAGATCATTGCGGAAGTTCCACTCCATGATGATCCTCCTTGCTGTATCACTGTATTAAGTGATTAGTACAATAATACATGGAGAAGCATTTGTCAACCCCTTTGCGCAAAAAAGTTGAGAAAACTTTTCTGTCTGCTGGACAGAGAAAAAGAATTTTACATAAAACATGAAACAGATGTTGCATTTTCCGGAAAATGTGGTATCATAGATACGAACAAATATGGGAAGGGGCGCACCGGAATGGAAAAACTGTCCAGAATGCAGCAGCGCGTATACGATTATATCGTCGAGAGCATCACCCGCCAGGGCTACGCGCCCTCCGTGCGCGAGATCGGCGAGGCGCTGGGGCTCAAGTCGCCCTCCACGGTCCATTTCCACATCAAGCATCTGGAGGAGCTGGGGCTCATTGAAAAGGGCGCGGGCAAGGGCCGCGCCATCGCGCTGAAGAAGACGCCGCAGGCGGTCCCCGCCGTTCCCGCGCCGCAGATGCGGACAGAAGAGACCGAGCAGCCCCGCCGCCGTCAGGTCCCCATCGTCGGCAACGTTGCCGCGGGCAGTCCGATCCTGGCGCAGGAATGTATCGAGGATTACCTGACGTTTGACACCGGCGGGCACGACGAAGAGTATTTTGCCCTGCGCGTGCGTGGGGAATCGATGCTCGGCGTCGGTATCCTGCCGGACGATCTGGTCGTCGTTCACCGCCAGCCCACGGCGCAGAACGGGCAGATCGTCGTTGCGCTGCTGGGCGACGAGGCTACGGTCAAGACGCTCAGCCGCAGGAACGGCGAGGTCTGGCTGCTGCCTGCGAATCCGGACTATCAGCCTATCGACGGCCGCGAGAGCACGATCTTGGGCAGAGTCGTCGCCGTGGTGCGGCAGTATTAAAAGGAACAAAAGAAAGCGCCTCTGCTTCGTATGCGGAGGCGCTTTTTCGCTGCTGCAAAAGGAAAACTGTGCTGTAGGGGGGGCATTGCGATAAAATGAAGGCTGCGGTCAACCGTGGGACACGATTTCCGGTTTCCGGTATTTTTCTTCCATCTCTTTCGTATGTGCACGAAGCAGCTCCAGCGCGTGCGACTGGATGCGGGAGAGTTCCGCCGGATTCGTGTCCGCAAACTCGCGTCTGATCTTTACGGAAGCCATCGCGTGACTGTCGCCGGTTTTGCTTTCATCCGCTTCCGATAAGAACTTCTGCAGCAGTCCCGGATCGCCGGAGTAATGGAGCTCCACCAGCTTTGCCCGGTATTCCAGCTCTGCCGGGGCGATTCCCGGGAATTGCTTCATATCTGCGGCATGCTGCGCCTCGTGCTTCAGAAGGGAAACCAGAAACCGCTCGCTCTCAAAGTCATACGCCTGTTCAATGCAGTTGATCGTGCCGTCGGGAGAAGCCCAGCCGCCCGTACCGTACCGGCCGAAGGTCAGATAATCCATCCAGCTTCGGAATACAAAGCCTTTGAGAATGTTGACGGTATATTCCGCCGTTCCGTCCGGCAGCTCGACGGAGTAGACGGCCGGGATCGTATCCCGCCAGATATACGGGCCGTAATATCCCTGCGTTTTTCCGAAAAGCGCATGATAGCCCCCCGCCTCAAATGCCGCCTGAAGCCGCTCCGCCAGAAGCGCTTCCTCCGCATCCGGCATATCCAGGAGCGTTTTCAGCTGCGATAGCAGCTTGTCTGCGGCCTCGGTTTCCGGTAAGCCGCAATAAAAGACATCGCGGAAATAGATCTGATATGGCCGCAGGAGGTCATTGAGATTGCCCGGTATTTCGTATGTGCGGTATTTGCGATCTTCGAAAATCGCCGCATACGCAGGAAGCAAGTCCTTGAATTCCTCGTGATCGCGCATGTAGGCAATAGCGCCTTTGATGTCTCTATTCAGAAAAAACTGACTGATTTGCATGACCGCTCTCTCTTCCATAAATTATGATTCGTCACGGGCGTCATCCTTCGTCAAAGCGGAACGTCCAGCGCTCGAAGCCGTAGAACGGCGAGGAGACCGTGGGTGAGAGTCCGTCCGCAAGCCCTTCGGGCGTGAGCAGGGAGGCGGCTTTGAAGGAAATGGGCGCAATGGGGGCGTTTTGCCCGAGGTGACGACAGAGCGCGGCGGCGGTCTGCTCCGTTTCATTTGCAAGGAAGGCGTCCAGCAGCGTCTCGCACTGCTCGTCGGCATAGCGGCCGTAGTTCAGCGCGCCATCCGCACGCACGAGCGAAGAAATGTCCCAATCCGCCGTCAGGCGCACCTCGCCGAGGTAGAGGTCGAAGATACCGCTCTCAAGTGCCGTGAGATAGTCGTTCCACGGCAGGGCGCGCACCGTGACCGTCAGGGCATCCCGCGTCAGCGTGCGGCTGAGATACTCGGCGATGGAGACCTTGAAGCGGTCATCCTCGCAGACGAGGATGGTCAGCGTGCGCGGGCGCTCCTCCGTGACACCTGCGGCGCTCAAAGCGGCGGAGAGGTCGGGAGAGGCCAGCGTCAATGCGAGCTCCTGCGGATAAACAGCGGCGTGCGGCGCAATGGGGAAGCGAACAGCCTCCGCGTGGCCCGCGAGATAGCCGGAGACGATGGTGCCGCGGTCGAACGCGCCGGCGATGGCGGCGCGCAGCGAGGCGTCGGAGAGCGGCGCGCGCTGCGTGTTGAAGCCGAGATAGATCATGTTCGCGCTCGGATAATCGGTCAGCAATGTGTCGGCGGAGGGCAGCTCCAGCGAGCCGCCGGTGAGGTCGGCGGCAAGCAGGTGTACCTCACGCGAGGAAAAGAGGTAGGAGGCGGTGTCGGCGTCCTTGACGGCGTGCAGCTCGATGCGCTCGAGCGGCAGGGCCTTGCCCTGCCACCACTCGCCGCTGCGCTGCAGATGCGCGCCGTCACCGTCAGTGACATAAAGATACGGGCCCGTGCCGAGCGGCACGGCGTTCTTCTCCGAGCCGGACTTGACGATGGGGATATCCAGCAGGGCGGGGAAGGCGCTGTCCGCGCGCGTGAGCGCGATGACGAGCGCGCCGCTCGAGGTGCGCATGGAGGATACGTTGGCAAAGCGCGCGCCGTAGCGCTCGCTCTGCGCGGCACGGCGCAGAGCGGCAAGCGCATCCGCCGCTGTCAGCGGCGAGCCGTCGGAAAAGGTGACGCCCTCGCGCAGGTAAAAGGTGTAGCTTGTGAAGGCGTCGTTGTGCTCATAGCGGCTGCACAGGACCTCCTGCGGCGCAAAGCTCTCGTCGAGGGTGAATAATCCTTCGTAGAGCAGCGCGCCGACGACCTGCTGCATCCCGTCGGGGCAGGTGACGGGGTCAAAGCTGCCGCCCTGCAGGTAGGGCAGGGTGAAGGCGGTGATCGGTGTGGCGGCGGGTTCGTCCGGCACATCTGTGCCGCCGATGAGGCTGTCGTCCCAGAAGTCGCCGCCGTCATCGGCGGTATCATCCGACCAGCAGCCGGAGAGCGGCAGCATGAGCACAAGCGCGCACAGCAGCGCGCAAAGACGGCGGCGCGTCATCGCGCGCCCTCCTTCATGCAGATGGCCGCGGCCATGCCGCCGCGCCGCTCGCCCATCGCGCGGTGGGACCAGTAGCGCTCGGGATGGCATTTGGTGCAATCGGGATGCACGTCGATGTGCGAGGGGTCGATGCCGGCGCGCAGCAGCCACAGGCGGTTGATGTCCTTCAGGTCGATGTGGTATTTTTCGCCGCGCTGCTCGATGCGCTCATCCACGGCAGGGTCCAGCAGGGCAAAGAACTGATCGGCCACGTCGCGGTCGACCTCAAAGCAGCACTTGCCGATGGCCGGACCGATGGCGGCGCGCAGCGTATAGGGTTCGGCGCCGTAGTAGCTCATCATCGACACCGCCGCCTTGAGCGCGATACCGGCCGCCGCGCCGCGCCAGCCGGCGTGGACCGCGCCGATGCAGCGCGAGGTGGGGTCGTAGAGCGTGATGACGCAGCAGTCCGTGCCGTAGACGAACAGGGGAAGATCCGTTTCATTCGTGATGAGCGCGTCAGCGTCATAGGGGCGGTCGTTCCAGAGGATCCTGCCCGCGTCCTCCGCGTGCGCCACGCGCACGAGGTCGGAGTGGATCTGGCGGCAGCCGACGGCACGGCCTGCGTCAAAGCCCACGGCCGCGCCGAGACGACGGTAGTTTTCCAGCAGGTTTTCTGCCGTGTCGCCGCGATTGTCGGCAAAGTTGAGCGAGTCGAACGGTGCGGGACTCACGCCGCCGTGCCGCGTTGTGAAGGCATGGACGGCGCCGCCCGCCGCGGCGAGCACGTCGGACGTGTCATAGATGAGACCGTTTACGTTGTGTTCGGTGAAAGACATCAAAAGTGCCTCCTATTTCTGCACCAAGGGGTGCGGAGATGCCGCCGCCCTCCCCAGGGCGGCGGGGGAATACAGCCCATGGGGCTGCGTGGGGCCAAAGGGGGTATTCTCTTCTCGAAGAGAATACCCCCTTTGATCCGCGCCCCCAGGTGTTGGGGGAAAATGTTCCACCACTTACAAGTGGTCGATCAGCGCCCGCAGCACTGCTTGTACTTCTTCCCGCTGCCGCAGGGGCAGGGATCGTTGCGCCCGATCTTCTGGACCTTGCGCGGCTGCTTTTTCACGCTGCCGTCGCCCGCGGTGGTGGCGACCAGACCCTCGGCCACGCGCTCGCGCTTGACCTCGGCCTCGGTCTTGATGCGCGCGGAGAAGATGCGGCGCACGGTCTCGCCCTGGATGGCGGAGATCATATCCTCGAACATCGTGAGCGATTCCTGCTTGTAGACATCGATGGGTTTGTTGTTGCCGTAGGACTGCAGGCGGATGGCCTGACGCAGCTCGCTCATGGCGTCGATGTGGTCCATCCAGTATTCATCGACCACGCGCAGCAGCACCACGCGCTCGAGCTCGCGCATGATCGGCGAGGTGACGGCGGTTTCCTTGGCCTCGTAATACTGTTCCGCCGCGTCATAGAAGCGGTCAGTCAGCTCGTCGGCGGAAAGACCGGAGAGGGAGGCGGCGTCCACCGCGCCGCGCGGGAAGTAGGTGCCCTCGCAGCTCCTGAGCGCGTCAAGGCGGCGCTCGCCGTCGCTCTTGTCCTGCTCGCTGAAGGCGAGAGAGACGTGGTTGCCGATGCTCTCGCGCAGCATGTTGAGAACGGTCTGCTTGATGTCCATGCCGTCAAGCACCTGCTTGCGCTGACCGTAGATGATCTCGCGCTGCTTATTCATCACGTCATCGTATTCGAGCGTGTTCTTGCGGTACTGGAAGTTGCGGGACTCGACGCTCGTCTGCGCGTTTTCGATGGCCTTGGTGAGCGTCTTGTTCTCGATGGGCGTGTCCTCGTCAAGGTTGAAGCGCTCCATCAGGCTCGTGATGCGCTCGCCGCCGAAAAGACGCAGCAGATCGTCCTCGAGCGAGAGGTAGAAGCGCGTTTCGCCCGGGTCGCCCTGACGGCCGGCACGGCCGCGCAGCTGATTGTCGATACGGCGGGAGTCGTGACGCTCGGTGCCGATGATGAAGAGACCACCCGCGGCGCGGACCTTGTCGGCCTCGCCGGCGATCTCGGCGCGATGCTTTTCAAGGGCCTTGGCGAACATCTCACGCGCGTCGAGAATTTCCTTGTTGTCGGTCTCGGCGTAGCCGGTCGCCTCGGCGATCAGCTCGTCGGAAAGCCCTGCCTTGCGCAGATCGTTTTTCGCCATGTACTCGGCATTGCCGCCGAGCATGATATCGGTACCGCGGCCCGCCATGTTCGTGGCGACCGTGACCGCGCCGAGCTTACCGGCCTGGGCGACGATCTCGGCTTCCTTTTCGTGGTTCTTCGCGTTCAGGAGGTTGTGCTTGATGCCCTCGCGGGAGAGCAGATACGAAAGCTTTTCGTTCTTTTCGATCGACACCGTGCCGACCAGCACCGGCTGGCCCTTGGCGTGGCAGGCCTTCACCTGCGCGATAACGGCGCGGTACTTGGCTGCCTCGGTCTTGTAGACGACGTCCGGGTCGTCGATACGGGCGATGGGGCGGTTGGTCGGGATCTCGATGATATCAAGGTTGTAGATCGTGCCGAATTCCTCCTCCTCCGTGAGCGCTGTGCCGGTCATGCCGGAGAGCTTGCCGTAGAGGCGGAAGTAGTTCTGGAACGTGATGGTAGCAAGCGTCTTGCTCTCGCGCGCGACCTCCACGCGTTCCTTGGCCTCAATGGCCTGATGCAGTCCGTCGCTGTAGCGGCGGCCGAACATCAGTCGGCCGGTGAACTCATCGACGATGACGACCTGACCGTCCTTGATGACGTAGTCGATATCGCGCTTCATCGTGCCGTGGGCCTTGATGGCCTGATTGATATGATGCGCGATGGTGGAATTTTCGGGGTCGGAGAGATTCTCAAGGCCGAAGAACTGCTCGGCCTTCTTCACGCCGCGCGCGGTCAGCGTCGCGGTCTTGGCCTTTTCGTCGACGATGTAGTCGGCGGTCTCGTTCACATCCTCTTCTTCCTTGTCGTCGCTCTCGGTGATGACCTTCTTGCGGAAAGTGCGCACAAGGCTTTCCGTGCGGGAGTACATCTCCGTGGATTTTTCGCCCATGCCGGAGATGATGAGCGGCGTGCGCGCCTCATCGATCAGGATGGAGTCCACCTCGTCGACGATGGCAAAGGCGTGGCCGCGCTGGACGAGCTCGCTCGAGTAAATGGCCATGTTGTCGCGCAGATAGTCGAAGCCCATCTCGTTGTTCGTGCCGTAGGTGATGTCCGCGGCGTAGGCCTTGCGGCGCTCCTCACTCGTGAGGTCGTGGACGATCAGGCCGACCGTGAGGCCTAAGAAGCGGTGGACTTTGCCCATCCACTCGCTGTCTCG
>CAKTLD010000018.1 GCA_934572445.1 uncultured Oscillospiraceae bacterium | reverse complement strand
GGCCGAAGGGGCTCCCCTGCTAAGGGAGTAGGGTGTGTAAAAAGCGCCGCGGAGGTTCAAATCCTCTCTTCCGCGCCAGATCGAAAAAACCTTGGAATCTCAATGATTCCAAGGTTTTTTCTTGCTTTCGTCAAAAATGCTTTTGCATCCTTTGGGGAGCTTCGGTTTTAAAAGTTTTGTTCCGAGGGCTGTATTGTGGGCCGCAGGATCGTCGCAGACACTTCGAGCATACTGCTTCCGGGGCTCTGGCACGATGAACGATGCCTCCCGTTTTCGGCGTGCTCCCCGCTGCTAATCCCTGTAGAAATAGAAATCGCATTTGTCGCTGCCGCGTCCGATCGTGTCCTGCCGCCTGAAGGTGATGCCGCACATATTTCCGTAGACGCGGTCATCGCTCAGGCAGAAAGTGCCCGTCAGCTCTTTGCAGTCCAGTAATTCGCAATACTTCATATAGGGGCATTGCAGAACATCGACGCGGTAATGCCTGCTGTCGGCTTCGATTTCCGCAAATCTGAAGCCCGCATCTCCGTTGAACATAGTGCCGATCATCTTGCGGAAGATCTTAAAGAAAAGGGGACGCATAAAGGGGAGCTTCGTTGCAATATGCAGACGTTTCCGATCAGGCTCCACACCGATTCTTACAGATTCTTCTATCAGGCTTATGGCTTCTTCCTGTGAGATATATTTGATCATCTGCAGATAAATAGCGGCTCGCGGGAAGATCATCCGTTCGGTATGCAGCTTTTCCTTTTTAGAAAGGTCCTGATATCTGCCGCATAATTCGTTGCAGAGGTTTACCGCATCACGAACCAGCGCATCGGTCTGTTCCTTGCCGATTTTCTTTCTCAGTTCACTCAGGAGGTAAGAGAAGCCGCCGAGTTTTTCGTAATATCTTTGGTCGATCATACTTCCTCCTCTGCATCTGCAAATTCCGAATTATATACTTCATCATAGCGTATTTGAAGAAATGTGTAAAAAGGCTCTGATGCATCGAAAGGAGAACAGAGCTTTGAAAAATACAATACGATCTCATATCCGTCCCACCCGCGCAGGCGAGGCGGCTTATTTTATGCCCGGCGCCCCGATGAGGAAAAGCTTTGGCGCAGCGGGGGGATTCTGCCGTGCCGTCTGACGGGGGCTGATACCGGAACGCGGCACGGCGGCACCCTGCTTTACCGGCGTTTTCCGCGCGGTGCAGACGGCCCTCTGCGAGAAGATGCGCGGGAGATCAGCACGGCGAGCGACGCGAAAAGCGAGAGAGCAGCGGGCAGGAGACGCGGCTTCGTTTCGTAGTAGATCGCGCTTGTGCCGGGTTCCGGCAGAGCATCGGGATCAAACGGCAGACCGTAGTCGGTCAAAAGCTTTTTGACGTTCAGCAGCTGGATCACAGGCAAGCCTGAGGCGTTGTAACGGTCGAGCAGACCGCTGCGCGCGGAAACAGTCCGAATACTGTCGGGGCGGGAGACGCCCTGGCGCAGCGTAGTGCCGTCCAGTCCAAGCGTTGTGACATTGCCGCCGATGCCGACAAAGCAGGAGATCGGTCCGTTTTCTGCATACAGAGCCATGCGCCATGCAATATTCTGCGAATAGATGCCCTCGCTGACGATGGGGATGCCGTACCCTTCCAGCCGCGCGAGGATCTGCGCGAGGACGGCGGCGTCCATATCCTGGCCGATGTCGTATGCGCCGCCGGCCGTGATGGCGGCAGGGAGCGTGCTGAGGTATCCGTCCTGCACAAGACGGCAGAGCATATCCGGCAGCGTCAGCTCCGGCTGATTGGCACCGTAGGTGGACGCGCCAATGGATGCAATATAGACGCAGCTGACGCCCATTGCATCGCAGGCACAGAGCAGCGCGAGATCAAGCGCGGGAAAGGAGCCGGAAAATCCCGCGCCGATCGTATCGCCGCTTCGTATGCCGGCCTCGCGCAGCAGTGTGACGACGAGCGCGGCCATGTCGGGATTTGCGGTGCTGCGCTTAGCTTCGGGAGAGCCGAGCGTGGTGGTGATATCGGTCAGATAATCACCGATCATTCCGGTGCTGTGCCGATCCTCCTCGCTGAGCGGAAGGGAGAGCGCCTCCTTATAAGTGCGGATCTGCGCCATGCAGCGTGCCATTTGTTCCGCGGCGGCATATTTGATGGCATAATCGCTGCTTTTCCGCACGGGAGCGCCGCAGTATGCGGCGGCAAGCCCGCCGAGACTGAGCGCGAGCGCGAGCAGCAGTGCTGTCAGTTTTTGCTTCATTGCCGCCACCTCACAGTACGGGGTAGCCGAAAAGCGTGAGCAGCAGCGCGAGCACCGCTGTGACAACGGCAAGGCTCAGCAGAGACTTGACGATGCCCTGACGGTCAAAATCACGGGCGATGATGCCGGGGATCAGGATACCGATGACATCGGCGCGGAACGGCAGCATACCGGAGAGCGATATGAGCGACTGTATAGCGGCGGCGAGCAGGATGAGCGCGGCAAAACGACGGCGTCCGTAGAGAATGGCAGCGCGGCTGAGAAGGCGCACGGCAAACGCCGCCAGCAGCGATACGGCGAGTGTACAGACGATGCGCATCGGCGAATGAAGGCTCAAAACGAAGTAGCCTGGGACGATCAGTCCGGCGGGAGAAAGCCCCGTCCATTCAAAAAAGAGTACGCTGACGATTACGCCAAGCAAAATGATCTGGTCATACAAGGGGAGAGCCCTCCTTTGCGGCAAATTCCATCAGGCGGCGGCCGTCATTGGCGATGTTGCCGGCAGCGAAGACCAGCGTGCCCGCGGGAAGCGTGCGCAGCCGGCTCTCGAAATGCCTGCCGAGGGGGATGATCGCGCCTGAAAAACCATCGCGCAGCAGGCTGCGCCGAAAATAGTCCTGTCCGCTGCCGAGCAGCCATACCTCGTCGGGCTTCAGCTTAAGAGCGACGCTTACCATGTCGTGCGTGCGTGCGCCGCGATCCATGCGGTTGTTAAAAAGAAAAACCGTGTGCGCGATGTTCTGCTCCAGCCTGCCGCGCACGTCGGCATATACGCACGCCGTGGATTCGGGGTCGTTGATGGAGAGCGCGTTGACAAAAACGCCGTTTCCGATCCGCCAGAGTGAGAGCGCATAGGGGTCGCGGGAAAAATGACGCATCCCCTCCAGCGCCGTTTCGCGCGGCACGCCGAGGTACGCGCAGACGGCCAGCGCCAGAGCGATGTTTTCGGCAAAGTCAAAGTCCGGCTCGCTGCCGTCGGGACGGGCGGGGAAAAAGCGGCACTGCCGCGCCTGCGCAGTCTCGGCAAGCTGCTGCGTGAGCCGGTCCTCGGCGGTGAAAAGCGCGCCGTGATCGGGAACGGTGCTGCACAGGGAGGATGCGATCTCGGGCAGTGTGGCGCCCATTACATCCGTGTGATCGAGGCGGACATTGGTGATGACACCGATATCCCCGCGCAGCATCTCCTGCTGGGAGACACGCTGCAGCTCCGGCTGAACGGCCATACATTCGATGACGAGGACCTGCGCGCCCTCATCGGCGGCGCGGTGCAGGATGCGGAGCTGCTCGCGGATGTTTGACGGTGCGACGCGGCGGATCGGCCGCTCGCTGCTGTCAACGCCACTGTAAATGGGATCGGTGCCGGTGGTCTTGCACGCGGTACGCCACCCGCCCGCCCGCAGTCCTGCGGCGATCAGGCGCGTGACAGTGGATTTCCCGCGCGTGCCGTTGACATGGACCACATGTTCAAGCTTCGCGCGGTCGCGCCGTGCACGGGCCCGCTCGAAAACGAGCAGCGCGAGCCAGACGGTGCAGAGAAGGAGCAGACAGCGTTCCGTGGGAGGCACCCCCTTGTCTGAAAGATGGCCCTATGATAGCACATGAAAGTTTTCCGGACAAGTCTTGCATGGCATAAAAAGCGCGCAAAGAGGGCGAAAGGGATTTTTTATACATATTTCTCCGGCCCGCAAGGGTAGACAAACCACATATTTTCTCGTAAAATGAAACCGCCGAATACGACAGAAGTGACAAAAGAAACGTCTGGTTTCGCTGCTGCCGTATCGCTGCGAAACAAAAAAGACAGGAGGATTCTTATGAAAAAGCTACTTGCATTATCCCTTGCCCTGATCCTCACGCTTGGCCTTGCGGCCTGCGGACAGAAGGATGAGCCCGCGCCCGCGCCTGCACTTGAGGGCATGCAGCGCCTGATCGTTATGAACAATGCGTTCGACGGTCTTGCAACGAGCGACCAGTGCTACAATGCCAAGGAGTACCACAAGGCGTACAGCCTCGGCGAGCTGATCGACAACAACTTCTGGTTCACTCCGGCGGATGACACCACGGTCTACACCGTCGCCTACACCGACTTCTATGCCGATGAGTGCGATCTGGCGACCTTCCGCAATAAGTTCATCAGCTTCCAGCAGGACAATCCTGAGTACGACTACGACCTGTTCGTCGGCCGTGCGCAGAAGGAATCCCAGGACGTGAAGTATAAGGGCTACTGCATCGTTGGTCCCGAAGTCATTCTGCTGATGCAGGAGGAAGGCTGGGCGATCCCCGAGCTGTTCGAGTATGTCGGCATGGCTGACGCCTCCGCGTATGACTTTATCTGCGCCGACGGCTACAGCGAGACCATCAGCAAGGCCGACCTCGACAAGTGCAGCATCTACTACACTGAGGACGGCGGCGTGAATGCCACTTCTATTGAGTATCCCGATTCCGGCCTTGCCGACATCCGCTACATCGTTCCCTCCGGCATGACCAAGGACTCCGAGCCTGCCGCCGAGGGCGTGAGCAAGATCAACGTTGCGCTCAACGCTGAGGGCGTCTACAAGACCGAGGCTCCCTACAGCGAGAACCGCGCGGGCGTGTATTACAGCGCCTGGGCTGTTGCGGATCTGCTGGCCAAGTATGATATCGCCGCCTGCGATACCGTGAAGGTCGTTTCCTACAAGGACGGCTATTCTCAGGATGAGAGCTATGCCGATTTCGCCGCCAAGTACATTGCCTATCAGGGTCCCAATGAAAAGGGTGACAACAAGGATTATTTCACCCTCGGCAGAACGCAGGCCAAGGATGCCGGCGTGACCAATGCGGGCTACTACATCTTCGCTGAGGATGCGTTCGTCTATGTTCCCGACGACGGCCGGACGGTCGCCGATGCGTTTGCCGCCACCGGCATGGTCGAGACGGCCAACTATGAGCTGACCTATGTCGACGGTACGACCGAGACCAAGACGGCTGATGAGGTCAAGGCGATGGATCTGACCACGGATCTCGCGCAGATCGTTGCGGTTGCCGGCTGATAAGGCGCCGCGAAGAAAAGTGATGTGAAACTTTCGTGCCCCGTCCCTGCTGAGCGGGGATGGGGCACGGGCATTAAGCAAATAAAAGGAGGATCTTTTTGTGAAAAGACTGACCGCTGTTCTCCTGACCCTCGTGATGTGTCTGGGCCTTCTGGCTGGCTGCGGCGCACAGGGAACGGAGCCTGATCCCACTCCTGCTACGCCGCCGGTGGAGCAGCCGGATGATACGAACGAACCGGAGGTTGTCGTTACGCCCGCCTATGAGGGCGACACCTTCGGCACCGGCGCTGTCGGCGAAAACGGCGCCGCCGCCTGCGCAAGCCCGCTGGCCGCTGAGATCGCTATGGATATCCTGAAAAAGGGCGGCAATGCAGTGGATGCGGCCGTTGCCATGATCTATGCCGTCGGCATGCTGGAACCGGCGGCCTCCGGTATCGGCGGTGCCGGTCAGATGGTCGTTTACCTCGCCGAGAGCGACGAGTATGTCGTCATCGAGTACATGACGCAGGCACCCGGTGCGGCCATTCCGGGGACGCTCGATACATCTACGTCTGAGAACCCGCCTTCCCCGCAGGCCATCGCCATCCCCGGTGTCGTGCATGGCACGCTCACCGCGCTGGAGAAGTACGGCACGATGACCCCGCGCGAGGTGCTGCAGCCTGTGATCGATCTTGCACGCAGCGGCTTCCCCGTGACCTCCCGCTGGAACAGCAACATCGAGGGCCGCTATGAGAATCTGTCCGCCTACGAATATACGATGAACCTCTATACCGACGAGGGCTTTTTGTGGAACGAGGGCGACCTCATCACCAACAACGACCTTGCCGATACGCTTGAGCTGATCGCCGACGAAGGCATCCAGGGCTTCTACGACAGCGACTTTACCGACAAAATGGTCGATTGGATCCAGAGCGTCGGCGGCGTGCTGACGCACGAGGACTTTGCGCAGTATCACAGCGTGATCCGCGAGCCGGTCTCCACGACCTATCGCGGTTACACCGTCTATACTGCCGGCGGTCCCTCCAACGGCGGCGTGGCGCTGCTGGAGATGCTCAACATTGCCGAGCAGTTTGATCTTGCCGGTTACGGCCACGACAGCGCCGAGACGGTGCAGATCCTCAACGACGCCTACGCGCTGGCCTATCAGGACGGCGTGGCCTACATGGGCGACCCTGATTATTACAATCTGCCTGTGGATGAGATGATCTCCAAGGAATACGGTGAGGAGCGCGCCAAGAGCGTCACGGTCGGCGAGCGCATTAAGGTCGCCAAGGCCGGTAAGCTGGATGTCAGCCTTTCCGCCACGGGCGAGAAGGTGCTTGCCGACTGCACGCCCGATCAGGGCGGCACGACCCACATGGCCGTGATGGACAGTATGGGCAACGCTGTCTCCACGACCAACACCAACGGCATCAACTTTGGCTCCGCTGTGGCAGTGCCCGGTACGGGCTTTGTCTTCAGCGCGCACCTCGGCAACCTGAATGATACCATGAGCGCCCGCGTCAACCAGCTCATGCCCTATATCCGCGTTCGCTCTACCATGTGTCCGACCATCCTTGCCGGCGAAGACGGCAAGCCTGTTCTGGCCATCGGTTCCCCGGGCAACTGGGCGCTCGTTCCCGCCGCGCTCAACGCTATTGTGAACTATGTGGACTTTGACATGAACGTCGCCGAGGCGATCCTTGCCCCGCGCTCGTTCCGCGACGGCATCAGCAAGACGCTGACCATCGAGGGACGCTACGGTCAGTCGGTGCTCGATCAGCTCGCCGCAATGGGCTTTGAGATCGATGAGGAGAGCAGCGAGTACGGCGCGCACGTCGGCTGCCTTGCCGGCGTTGAGGTCGGCGATGACGGACGCTTCTATGCTCTGGGCGATTACCGCCGTCTTTACGGCGCGGCTGCCTATTAAAAACGCCTGAACTGCCGGGGGCTTTCGCCCCCGGCGGAGAGAGAAAGGAGCGTCAACTATGAGAGAAGAACTGGTGATCCTGATCGTGATGCTCGGGATCTCTGTCGTCGGCTTTATTGCAACGAAAAACGATAAGAAATACGCAGTCGCCGTGCTGCTTGCCGCCGCGGTGGCCGGCAGCCTGACGGCGGGAATGGGCGTGCGCTTCCGCGAGATCGTCGAAGGTCCCTTCGGCTTTCTGGACGCCGCGCTGAGTGTGGTGTGCGCGGCGGTGTTCGTGCGCGTGCTGGAAAAGACCGGCGCGTTCGATACACTGCTGGAAAAGATCCTCGGCGTGAAAAACCGCACGCTGAAGGCGCTGTGCATGGCGCTGCTGATCGCCCTGCCGGGTATGCTCACCGGCTTTGCGACGGCGAGCGTGGTCACCACGGGCGCGCTTGTGGGCAAGCGCATGAAGGACGCCGGTGTCGCGCAGGACAAGATCGCGCGCACGGTTGTTATCGGCGCGTTCCTCGGTATGATGCTGCCGCCAAACTGTATGCCGGCGATGATCGCCGCAAACGGCGCGGGCAGCGTGCTGCCGACGCCCTATGTCGGATTTTTCCTGCCGCTGCTGGTGCTTTCGCTGCCGGCGTTTGTGGTATATGTGCTTGTCTGCCGTGATACGTTGGGCTTTGCAGCGGAGGCGCGCAAGGTCGAGCCCTGCCGCGTGCCGCTGATCGTGGCCGCGCTGACGGTGGCTGCACTGCTGGTCGAGGGGCTGCTGTCCTCGGTGGTCTATATCGGCGGCAATGTGCTGGTCTATACGATCGCCGTTATTCTGCTGCTTATCCTCGGCCGCTGCGGTGCCCGTACCGCGCTGGATACGGTATCTGCCGGACTGATGGATGCTGCGGTGCCGGTGGCGATGATGTTTGCGCTGGGCAGCTTTATCGAGGTCACGTCGATGACCGGTATCCGCGGCTATTTCAGCCTGAAGATCCTCGGGATCGAGATACCGGTGGTGATGCTCGTGCTGATGGCGCTCAGCATCGTGATCGGACTGTTCCTCGGCGCGCCCCTTCCGGGCTTCCTTGCGGCCTATGCTGTGTTTCCGATCGGCTGGCTTGCAAACACCGTGATCGTAACGGGCGTTGCTTCGTCGCTCGGTATCGCATATCTTCTGGCGATGCGCGGCGGGCTGGTCGGCGATACGGTGAACGCGCTGGGACTGACGGACGTGAGCTGGAAGGGCACGGTGAAGCATCTGCTGCTGCCGGCGGCGCTTCTGCTTGCAATGGGTGTCGTGATGGTCGTCTTTGGCGACAGCATGACGGCACTGATCCTGTAAGGAGGGCACGGATATGATAGAAGTCATTTATTTCATTATCATTGCGGTGCTCGCGCTGCTGCTTGGGTACAATCTGCTGAAAAAGCGGCCGATGGGTGAGCTGATCTGCCTTGCAGTGGTGTTTGTGACCTTTGCGCTGCGCGCGCTGCACATCAAGTAGGGGAGGGGAGCAAGAGATGAAGCAATACTGGAAAAATGCTCTGGTGATCCTGCTTGCGCTGCTGTTTGCCATCCCCGCCTCGCGCGACTTTCTTGCCATGCATCAGCAGGAGAAGATCGTGGAGACGGAAGCGCTCACAGAGGTGAAGCTCCTCTCCGATTACTGCGCGGGGCTGAAGGGCACCGACAGCGACACGGAGATATACGTTTTTGACAGCGGCGTGCCGGGCGGTACGATGCTCGTCCTCGGCGGAACGCACCCCAATGAATCGGCGGGGCTGGTGTCCGCGGTCTGCCTGATCGAAAACATGAATGTCACACAGGGGCGCGTGTTCGTGATCCCGTGGACGAATAAAAGCGGCTTTACGCATACTTCTCCGCTCGACGGAATGCAGGATTTCTTTGATATCACGCTTTCTGACGGCAGCGTGCGCACGTTCCGCGTGGGCAACCGCCTGACGAATCCCGTGGATCAGTGGCCTGACCGCAGCTACTATGAGGGCACGTCCGGCCGCAAACTCGTCGGCACGGAGAGTGCGGAGATCCGCAACGTCAACCGCCTGTATTACGGCAACGAGAACGGCGTGCTGACCGAGAAGGTGTGCGCGGGCATTTTCAACCTCATCAACGAGGAGAACGTCAGCCTGACGATGGACATGCACGAGGGATCGCCGGAGTTCCTGTATCTGGACTGCACGATGGTCAACGAAAAGGCGGACAATGCCGGTGCGATGTCCATTGCCAGCAATATGGCGCTGCTGATGCAGCTGGAAGGGCTCGATATGCGCGCGGAGTATTCCGGCAAAAATTCCTATGGCCTGTCCCATCGCAGCCTGGGCGACAATACCTCGTCCATGATGACGCTGATGGAGACCTATAACCCCTCGATGGGTTCGATGCACGGCAAGATGGATGACGATCTCATCCTCAACGGCAACGAGCCGAACTATCTGGAGGCACACAAGGCCGGTTACATCTATTTTGACGTGCCGGAGGACGGCTATCCGCTCATCGAGCGTGTTGCCCGCCAGATGCTGTGCATCAAGTACCTCGCCGAGTCCTACACGGAGGCGCGCCCCGAGCAGGGCATCGTCATTGAGGGCTTCGGCGGCTATGAAGAGCTTGTCAATACCGGGCTTGAGAATCTGCTCAAGCCGATCGATTGAAAAAAACAACTGAGAAAAACGGAGGAAAACCAAAATGAAAAAGTTCCTTGCATTTCTGCTTGCCGCGATTATGGTGCTGGCGCTTGCCGCCTGCGGTGAAAAGCAGGACACTACCCCGTCCACCGGCAGCAACGACGCGGAGTACGACCCCAATAAGGAAGTTGAATTTACCATGCAGACCAGCGCGGACAACAGCATCGTCACCATCGGCGAGATCGATAAGAGCCTGTACGAAGAACCGATCCTCGTGACCTCCTTCGGCCAGAGCACTGATGCGGCCATGCTCGACACCGTCATGAAGAAGGCGGGCGTGACCTATACCTACGAGGCGACCGCCGATGCCAGCGTGATCCCGAACTATAAGACCGTCGTTATCGCCGTTGGCGCCAGCTCCAAGGGCCTCGGCGCCGCCGGTATCTCCGAGGCGGACGAGACCGCCCGTGCCGAAGCGATCATCAAGGCGATCCAGGACAACGATGTTGAGGTCATCTGCTGCCATATCGGCGGTTCCTCCCGCCGCGGCTCTCTGTCCGACACCTTTGCCGATATGGTTATGGCCGAAGCCAGCTATATCGTTCTGAAGGAGGATGCCAACTTCGACTATAAGTTCACCAACTATGCCGAGGAGAACAACAAGCCCATCACCCTGATCTACTCCACCAAGGATACTCTGAGCGTGTTCACCGACCTGTTCACCAAGTAAAACGCATCGCCCTGCGGCTCCCGCAGAATCTTCTCTGCGGGAGCCGCTTTTGATAACAACGGAAGGAGAACACTGTTTTGGATATTGAACTAATCTGCCTTTTATCGATGCTGGGCGCTTTTCTGCTGGCAAACCTGCTGCTGAAGCTGCCTGTGAGCATCTCCATGGTCGTCGGCGCGGTCGTCGGCGCGCTGGTCGGCGGGGAGGGAATCCCTCTGCGGCACCTGTTTGAGGGAACGTTCACCTATGTCGATACCATGCTCATCATCTCTACCGCCATGCTGTTCATGACGGTGATCCAGGAGTCCGGTGCGCTGGCCGCGCTCAATACGGCCATCGTGACCCACTTTTACAAGCGTCCTGCGCTGATGCTGATCCTGCTGATGTTTGTGGTCATGTTTCCGGGTATGATCACCGGTTCGTCCACCGCGGCGGTGCTCAGCGCCGGTGCGCTGGTGGCGCCGGTGCTGCTGCTGATCGGTATTCCGAAGGAACGCGCCGGTGCGATCATTGCCATCGGCGCGATCATGGGCATGGCGGCGCCCCCGGTCAACATCCCTGCAATGCTGATCGCTGGCGGCGTGGATATGCCCTATATCGGCTTTGAAGGGCCCCTGTTCCTTGTGACGATCCCCTGCGCGATTTTTACCGTGCTGTTTCTGGGCCTTCGTTACTGCAAAGACCTTGATATCGACGAGCTGTGCAAGAATCTTGACACCGAAACGGGCAAGAAGTACGGCTTTAAGCTATACATTCCGATTATCGTGCTGGCGGTGCTGCTGGTCGTGACGAAGCTGTTTCCCTCGCTGCCGCAGCTGGGAACCTGCCTCATCTTCCTCATTTCCGCCGTAATCGGCCTGTTTACCGGCCGCAAGATCAATTTCTGGGAGAAGTCCCTGCAGGCGATGGACACCACGATCCCGGTCCTCGGCAAGCTGATGGGCGTCGGCATGTTCATCCAGGTGCTGACGCTTGTGGGCGCGCGCGGCTGGATCGTTGTCAGCTGCCTGAGCCTTGGCATGGTGATGCTCTATGTGTTCTCCTGCACGATCATGCCCGCCTTCGGCGCGATCAGCTCCTACGGTGCGGCGTCCGTTATGGGCGTGCCGTTCCTGCTGGTCATGCTGCAGATGGGCGGACACAACGACATCGTGCTGTGCTGCATGCTTTCGTTCCTGTGCTGCCTTGGCGATCTGATGCCGCCGACGGCGCTGGCGGGCAACTATGCCGCGCAGATCGTCGGGCTGAAGTACCGCCCCGTGCTGAAAAACTGCGTCGTGCCTTTCGTGGTGTGCGTGCTGGTGGGACTGCTGTGCATGCTCAACTCCTCGGCGCTGAGCTTCCTGACGGCTTGATAGGAGGGGACAACTATGCTAAAATATATCTATCTTGCCATTGTGGCATTTCTGTTCGTCCTTGTTGCGGTCAATATGTTCCGCAAGGAAAAGAACTTCTGGTATCAGGTCGATGCAGCGCTCGTGATGATCACGCTGCTGCTGCGTTTGCTGCTGATCAAGTAGGGAGGGGACGAAGATGAAGAAAAAGCTTTCCCGCAATGTGATCACAGCGATCCTGCTGTGCGCGTTTGTCATCGGTATGACTGCGTATCTCGGCACGATCTTCCGCTCGGCGAAAGAACAGGAGCCGATCTACGCCGGTGAGGGCGTGACGGAAATAAAAATGCTGAGCGAATACCTGCCCTCTCTGGAAGGAACGGCGGGCGATACGGAGATCTATGTGCTGGATTCCGGCGTGCCGGGCGCAAGTATGCTGGTGCTCGGCGGCACGCATCCCAATGAACCGTCCGGCTTCATTTCCGCTGTGGCGCTGATCGAATCCTGCAAGCCGGCAAGCGGCGTGCTGTATGTCATCCCGCGTACGAACAACAGCGCCTTTACCTGCACCGATCCGCAGGAGGGAGCGCCAATGCGCTTCACCATCGAGACGGAAAACGGCACACGCTGGTTCCGTTTTGGTTCACGCGCGACCAACCCCATTGATCAGTGGCCGGACAGCGAGGTCTACGTTCACGCGGCGTCCGGACAGCACCTTTCCGGCAGCGAGACGCGCAACATCAACCGCGCCTATCCCGGTCGTGCCGATGGTACCTTTACCGAGCGCGTGGCCTATGCCCTCACCGAATTCATCAAGGAAAACGACGTGACCATTACGGCCGATCTGCACGAAGCCTCTCCGGAGTACACGACGGTCAACGCTATCGTCGCGCATGAGCGCGCGCTGGAGCTGGCAAACCTGTGCCTGTGGGATGTGGAGGATGAGATGCAGATCTCGGTCGAGGCCTCCCCAACCAACCTGCATGGTCTGACGCACCGCGAGCTGGGAGACTATACCGACACGCTGGCGCTGCTGATGGAGACGGCTAATGCTTCTCAGGGCCGTCTGCATGGTAAAATGAGCAGCGAGCTGGTAGTGGACGGCGAGGACAAGTTCTACACCCGCGCTGACGGCTACGGCGCGCTGACCGTGGACTTTCCGTCCACCGGCATCAGCCTCAGCGAACGCTGCGCCCGCCACCTCACCTGCCTGAACATGTTCGCCGCGGAATACAGCGGCGACGCCGGTGTGATTGATCTCGGTGACTTCCCGTCTTATGAGGAGATCATTGACAACGGGATCGGCGCATATCTTGCCGACCCGCAGGAGTAACTTACATTGAAAAAGCGGTTTCTATTTTTAATGTTGCTGGTCCTCGCTCTGCTGTGCGCCGCCTGCGGCGCGCGGCAGGCCGGGTCGGACGAAACGTCCGAAACATCTGAGCAGCCGAATGAGGCGGATACCGACAGCGACGCCAGCCCCGCGCCCGATGAACAGTGGCAGACTGTTACCATCGGCGGCGTGGAGATGCTGTGGGATGGCTACCGTGTGCAGGAGCCGGAGAGCAATATTGACATCGATACGATGGCTTTTTCCGACTTCGGCGATGACCTGTTCGCCGAGCAGTATCCTGTGCAGGTCGAAACCTATACGCTGACTGCGGGGGAGATCACGGAGGCGGCGGTGTATCATATCACCGCGGAGCAGCCGGGAAAGACGGTCTATATTGTTGCCGGCGTCCACGGCGATGAGATCGCGGCATGGTATGCAGGCAAGCTCCTGCGCGGTGCCACGATCCGCAGCGGTGAGCTGTATGTGCTTGCCCCGGCCAACGCCAACGGCGCAAGGAACGTATCGCGCTATGTGACGGACAGGCAGGATCTCAACCGCAGCTTCCCGGGAGACGCGAACGGGAACGAGGCGGAACGCTTTGCCGCGGCGCTTTTTGAGGATATCGGTGATAAGCAGCCGGACCTGCTGCTGGATCTGCACGAGGCGATCGTTTATACCGAGGGACGCGATTTTCTTGGCAGCACGCTGATCTTCACAAAGCTTGACGGCATGGAGGAGATGTTCTTTGACCTGCTTTTTGCCACGCAGGACGGTACGATCTGTTCCAATGAGTTTGGCTACACCGGCCCGGGGCCGGAGGGCAGCATCAACGCGAGCGTCACCAATGAGCTGGGGATCCCGTCGATCACGGTGGAGACCTTCCGCGGCTTCCCCGTAGAGCGGCGCGTGGGTGATCAGCTTGATGTGGTGCAGTATGTGCTGCAATATCTGGAGCTCCGGTGAGAGCGACAGTCGAACGTCCTGCCGCGGCGCACCGCGCCCGCAGGACGATCGGCGTTTTTGGGAAAAGGAGGAGCGGCATGAAAAGAGCAACCTTTGAGATCCGCAGCTGGCGGCTGCTGATCTTCGGCCTGAGTCTGATCCTGCTGAGCCTGACGATGCCGCTTTTTCTCCGCGTGGACAACTTCCATGTGTACGATCAACTGGCCCTTGCGCTGCACAATGAGGAATCGGTATATGTGGTCTCGGCGGCCGTGCGGCTGCTGGCGCTGAATATTCTGCGCGCCTATCCGCATTACCTTGGCGCCTTCTGTGTGGCGGATGCCGTGCGGCAGAAGACCGTCGGCAAGGTCTACCGGCTGGTATATCTGTCACTGATCGCAATGATCGTGGTGGCGGTCTACTGGCTGATCGAAGCGCTCTACGGTATTCGCTACGATCTCGGTGTGCCGTCCGTGCTGATGGTGCTGTGCCTGTTTCTGCTTGCGCTGATTGACTTTGCTATGGTCTCGCCGACAAAAAAGGCGATCATGGTCTTTTTCCTGCTGTGTACGGTGCAGTGCCTGGATGTCATGCCGGCGCTCAACGGCTATGGCTTTGGCCGCGGCGAGGCATCGGAGAGCATCAAGGAGATTGCGGCATTTCTGGGCGCGGAATACGCGCTTAATGCGGCGATGACGTTTATCATGCTGGTTATGGGCATCAACGTGGCGCTTTATACGGCGCTGGTGAGCGATGAAAACCGCATCAAGTCCGTCAGCCTGCTGCGGGAACAGCAGGAGCACGAGCTGATGAAGGCACGACTGCAGGCAACGGAGGCCCGCGCACATTTGGAGCTGAACCAGCTGGTGCATGATCTGAAGTCACCGCTGACGGCGATCCAGACGCTGGTGGGTATCGTAAAGCTGGACGAGCAGAACGAGCGACACATCGAGCAGCTGACGCAGGCGGAGGGCTGCGTGGAGCGGATGAACGAGCTGATCTCGGAATTTCTGGATGAGGCGCATTTCTCGCGCACGACCGTGGGGGAGATCGTAAAGGATCTCAAATCGCAGATATCCACCATGGAGTATGCGCCTATCGTGTCCTACTGCGTGCCGGATGGATCTGTTGCGCTTGAGGTGAATAAGATCCGTGTCTCCCGTATGCTGGTCAACCTGATCGAAAATGCCTACTATGCCATCGATCATGAGCATGGCGCGATCCGCCTGACGGCGGGGCTGCGCATGTACGAAGGTGCGGAGATGGTTTGCTTCGCCCTCTCGGACAACGGCATCGGCATGGATGAGGAAACGCAGCACAGCGCATTTGACAGCGGCTTTTCCGGCCGCGGTTCAAGCGGTCTCGGACTGAGCTTCGTGCAGCAGGTGGTGGAGTGTCACCACGGTGCGATCCGTCTGTGCAGCAAGCCTGGCGAGGGTACGACGTTTTATATTTATTTTCAGAAAGAGAACTGAAAGGAGAACGGTGCTATGGCAGCCCCCTTGACGGTTTTGTGTATTGATGATGACAGTCAGATTCGTTATGCGCTCAGTCAGATGTGCCAGTCACAGGGATGGCGGCCGCTGCTCGCACAGAGCGCCGAGGAGGGCATTGCGCTGTTCGACGCGGAGCGTGCCGATATCGTGCTGATCGATTACCATCTGCCCGGTGCAAACGGGGTGGAGGGCGTGCGGCAGCTGCGGCGGCGTTCAGCCCGTATGCCGATCATCGTCTTTACCATCGACGACGATCAGGCCGTGGCGGATGCCTTTTTGCAGGCGGGAGCGAATGATTTTGCCCTCAAGCCCATTAAGGCGCTTGACCTGATCTCGCGCATCAAGCTGCATATCCGCCTGATGGAAAGCGAGCGGGTGAATCTCTACGGCGAGTCCGGACGAAAGGGCGTGAGCGACGCGACAGTCAACCTCATTCTGCAGGCGCTGAGCGGCGCGCCAGAGGGTATGACCGTGCAGGATATCGCGCGCAGCACAGGGCTTGCCACACAGACGGCGTACCGCTATTTGCAGCATTTGGCGGGGGACAGGCGCGTCTTGGCGGAAAACGTATACGGCAAGGTCGGCAGACCAAAGATGATCTTTCGGATCGAAACGGAGGAAAACGTATGACGGAACAGCAGGCACGGCGGATGCTCCCCGCGATCCGCGCGTTGGCGGAGGATGTCCGCGCAGAGGAGCTGGAGGATCTTCCGCCGGTATGGGCAAAGGCGGCGCGGTTTTATGAAGAAGCACGCAGGGGCACGTCGGATGAGGAGCGCCTCCTGGCGCTCTATAACGGCCTTGGCGTATTGCGGGGCTTTGACGCCGCCAGAAGCGCGGTGGAGAAGACCGTCGGCGATGCAGAGACAGCGCTGCGTGCTGTGCGCGGCGAGGGAGACTGCGAGCATGCTCCGTCTCGCTTGTGCTGCGGGGAAGAGCAGCTTGCCGCGCTGGCGGCCCTGCTGCGCAAAGCGTTGTTTACCCCGGGGAGCCGCGGCGAACAGCAATGAAGCGCTTTTTTGGCGCGGCTTTCGTCTTGCGGCGAGCCTATCAGCCAGACAAGACGAAAATATCCGAATTGGAGCCGCCTGACAAGAGAAGCAAGAGAACGCGCTGCGTTTTCCCTTGCTTTTTCTTTTTGTCCGGGCGTGGTATACTATGACTATCATTGATCGAAATGAGGGACGAATCATGTGTACGGCCGCGACCTATAAAACAAAGAATTTTTATTTCGGAAGGACCCTGGATTACGAGATGTCCTACGGCGATAAGATTGTGATCACGCCGAGAAACTATGCCTTCGACCTGCGGGACGGCGGGCAGCTCAAGGGACACTATGCCATGATCGGGATGGCATGTGTCATGCGGGGATATCCGCTGTACTACGATGCGGTGAATGAGAAGGGGCTTTGCATCGCGGGCCTCAATTTTGTGGGAAACGCGCAATATGGCAGGCGCGTGGAGGGAAAGGACAACATCGCCCAGTTTGAACTGATCCCATGGCTTCTTGGTAAATGCGCCACCGTACAGGAAGCGCGGCGGTTCCTGAAGCGCGTGAACCTGACCGACACCCCGTTTATGGAGGAACTGCCGGTCGCCCGACTCCACTGGCTCGTTGCGGATAAGAACGAGTGCATCACGGTGGAAGCAGTGCAGGAGGGGCTGATGGTCTACGAAAATCCGGTAGGCGTGCTGACCAACAATCCGCCGTTCCCCTACCAGATGTTCGGCCTGAACAATTACCGCCGCCTTGCCGCAGAGAACGGAGAGAGCACGTTTGCAAAGGACCTTGCGCTGGAAGCGTACAGCCGCGGGATGGGAGCGATGGGGCTTCCGGGCGACCTGTCCTCCCAGTCGAGGTTCGTCCGCGCGGCCTTTGTGAAAATGAACTCTCGTTCCGGCGATTCGGAGGAGGAGAGCGTGAGCCAGTTTTTCCACATTCTCGGCAGCGTGGACCAGCAGAGGGGCTGCTGCAGGCTGGGGGAGGGCAAGTATGAGATCACGCTGTATACCTCCTGCTGCAGCGCGGACAGGGGGATTTACTATTACACGACCTACGACAACCATCAGATCAGCGCCGTGGATATGCACAGGGAAGAGTTGGACGGAGAAGAACTGACCGTCTATGCACCGGTGGAGGGCGAGCAGATCCGGATGCAGAACTGAGCCTGCCGCGCGGAGAGGAAGACTGCCGATCGCCGACGCTCCAAAGACGCGGTATAACAAAAGTCCTGCGGCACGGCGTTAACGACGGAGACTCTTGAGATGCCAGTGGTTGACGGAGCAGGGGACGGGTGTATAATAAATATATCATGTATGGCGCGGTCAGGAACCGGCGCGGAGCGCTGCGAAAGGGGAAGCGGATGCGGACCGGCCACGGCGGGCCGCGCAAATGCCGGCCGGCTTTTTGGCCGCTTTTGATTCAACGAATGGAGGAACCGTTATGAGAAAGGATTTTGGAGCCAAGGCGTGGATGTACCCGCAGCCGGTGTTGATCATTGCAACCTATGGAGAGGACGGCACACCCGATGCGATGAACGCCGCCTGGGGCAGCATCGCGGATATGGACCGCATTGCCATGTATCTCAGCGCGAGCCATAAGACCGTGAACAACATCCTTGCGCGCAAGGCGTTCACCGTCAGCATGGCGGACGAAGCGCACACGGCGGCGTGCGACTATGTGGGTATCGTTTCCGGCAACACCGTGCCGGATAAGGTGGCGCGCGCAGGCTTCCATGTGACGAAAAGCAGGCATGTGGACGCGCCGCTGATCGACGAGCTGCCCATGGCGCTGGAGTGCAGGCTCATCAGCTTTGATCCGGAGACCGAACTGCTGACCGGCGAGATCGTGAACGTCTGTGCTGACGAGCGTATTCTGGATGAGGCGGGGAGGATAGACCCGCAGAAGCTCCGTCCCATCACCTTCGACTATGTCAACAACGCCTATCTGGTGCTGGGGGAGAAGGTCGGCAATGCCTTTGCCGACGGCAAACAGTTTCGGTAAATAGAAAACCGGAGGAAGCGGTACCGCTTCCTCCGGTTTTATCTGTTCGGGCGCTGTTCCTTCTGGCGGGCCGTTCAATGCTCCGCGCGGCTCGGAATATCCTGCAGGGCAAAGCGGTACTCCTGTGTAACGTCGGGGTATTTTTCACGGTCAACACGGCTGAGAAACATGGCGAGCGGGCGGACCCAAAGCCCGCCGTCGCCGTAAAGCTTGCGATAGATGACGCAGGGCTCGCCGTTCTCCGAATCACGGGCCACGCCCTCGACCAGATAGTAGTCGCCCTTAAAGTGGCGGTAGACCCGCCCAATCTGAAGCTCTCGCATAGGTCTGTCCTCCTTCATGATTTTGTGCCCTCTTGCGCGATCTTGCCGCGCGTCTCCTCGCGGATTGTTTGCCGCAGCTCCGTCAGGTAGGGGGAGAAGGCCACGTTCCCGTCGGCATAGGTCAGGTTCAGCTCGTATTCGTGCGGCTCCCAGGTCGCAATATCGGACTCGTTGTGTGAGATCACGGCCTCGAGCTTGTCGAGTGCCTTGTAGATCTTTGCCTCCTGCGTTTCAAGTGCCGCCATCTCGTCGTACAGCGCGCGCATCTCTGTGCGGCAGGGGAGCGTGTCCACCCAGGCGTAGAGCAGGCGTTCCTCCGTTTCCTCGTCCTGTGCGGTCTTGTCAAAGGTTGGGATATCGCCGGTGAAACATTCACCCAGGTCGTGGATCAGACACATCTGTATCACCTTGTCCATGTCGGCGTCGGGAAATTCCCCGCGCAGAAAGAATGCCATCAGAGTCGTGCGCCAACTGTGCTCGGCAACGCTTTCATGCCTCCCGCCGGAAGTGTAGCAGTGCCGTGTGGTGTCCTTCAGCTTTTCTGCCGTATGCAGCGCGCGGAGCAGTTCATCAGGTCTCATGGTCCGGGCCTCTCTTTCCGATCGTTTTTTCCAGCCGCTGGCGGATGGCCCTTCGGACCTGCTCAAGGTCTTTGTCACACAGCAGCGGCAGGGTATCCGCCAATTCCTCTGCGGGCAGGTCCCACCATTTCCAACGCAGCAGCAGGTCCTTGAGCTCATCATCGAAGCGGTCTTTGATAAATCTGGCGGGATTGCCGCCGAAGACCGTGTAGGCGGGCACATCCTTTGCAACAACGGAATACGCGGCGATGATCGCGCCGTCACCGATCTTCACGCCGGGCATGATGACGCTCTCGCGGCCGATCCACACATCATTGCCGAGCACAGTGTCGCCCTTTCGCGGCAGCTGATCCATGTGCGGCGGAGTGTTCTCCGTCCATGCGCCGCCGAAGACGTTGAACGGGTACGCTGTTACGCTCGTGATGCGGTGGTTGGCGGGACCCATGATAAATTTGGTGCCCTGTGCGATCATGCAGAACTTGCCGATGATGAGACGGTCGCCGAATTCGGGGTAATTGAAGAGTACATTGTTCTTCTCGAAGCCTGCCGGATCGGCAGCGTCGTCGTAATAGGTGTAATCACCCACAGAGATATTGGGCGCGGTGATGACATTTTTGATAAAGCACGAGGTCTTATATTCGTTGGGGAAGACCACGTCGGGGGAGGGGATCGTGCGCATGGCAGACATCCTTTCGCATGTGTTGGCACCGGTCGGCAGAGCCGCTGTCCAATCCTATTTTATCAGCGCATTGTCCGGAGCGCAAGTCATTCCTCTCGAAACGGGAAGACGGACATGAAATCATCAAGTGTGATTATGCGTCAAATAAAGCTTGCATCCGCGCTTCAAATGCAATATAATGATATGGTCATATGTGCGAGACCCAGCTGCGGGCGGGGCTGGCGCTTGTGGACAGCGCAGGTGTTGTTCTATTGGCCTGCCGCGTGGGAGCAGCAGGGTGCAATATAAGAATATCCGGGTATAGCGAAGTTGGTATCGCGCCTGGTTTGGGAACGCCGTGGCGCTATCCGGGACAGGGCATCGTGAAACGCCGCAAAGCCTTGCAGCACCTGCGTTTGTGGGATTTTCTTCAATTGCTGAAAGCGGCATAAAAGCGGCTTTGACCACATGAATGACCACAGACAGAAAAATCTTTATTTTTACCGCTTGCCGTGGTATCATGGCAGAAAAGTAAATATCCGGGTGTAGCTCAACTGGTAGGGCGCGACATTTGGGAGTGCCGTGGCGGTATCCGGGTCAGGTCATGGCAAAACGCCGCAAAGCCTTGCGACGCCTGCGTTTGCGGGATTTTCCCCGATTGCAGAAAGCGGCACAAAATCGTCTTTGACCACATAAATGACCACAGACAGAAAAAACTTTATTTTTACCCCTCGCCGTGGTATCATGGCAGAAAAGTGAATATCCGGGTATAGCGAAGTTGGTATCGCGCCTGGTTTGGGACCAGGAGACCGTGCGTTCGAGCCGCACTACTCGGACCAAAACCCCTCTGAAATTGCTAATTTCAGAGGGGTTTTTCTTATTCTTTGTCTATTGCGGCGCAAGTGGTGAGAATTTTGGGAATTAAATTTAGTTGTTCAGCTTTTCGATGACAAACACCCGTGGGTGTGTTATAATTAATTATAAACGCCGTTACTTCCAATTAATATTTACGCACTTTTGAGTGGTGAGGCTATGCTTTTTTCTGATTTTATAAAAGACAGTTTGCTGGGTAAAAACAACATCACCTGGAATTATTATCATTATGCAAATATCAATACAGATAATATTCTGCATGCGGATACATCAGCTGAATTTATACGAAAATACTTTGAAAATGGTGAAAAGGAGTTGCCATTACTCCTTAATCCCGAATATGCGACAGCATTTCTTAAAGACTACTTTTTAGCCGCACGTAAGGAGCGGGTTCTCTTTTTCGAATTCGATAGGCAATACGCACTTCCCTCTGAACGTGCAATACATACTGTTTCCGGTTTCTTTTTGGGTTTACTAATTGAGAGTTGCTTAAATGCTGAAAACTCGCTTTCAATTGAGAACCCGGGATATTTCCCTTTTTCTTATTTTTGGTTTCTGACATTTCTGTACCATGATTATGGCTATTGCGTGGTAGAAAGAGATGATTCCCCGATTGCTATACCGACAAGAGCGCCCATTCCTAACAACAATTATTCTCGATTTGGTTCTAAAATTTGCTTTGGCGAGTATGCTGCTCTGCGTAAAGTAAAAGCCGAACTTGGGATTACCCTTTCTCCATTTTCTTCCTATCCTGGCACGTTTAACAGTGCATCACATAGGCAAAAAGTGAACTTGGAAAGTGGGATACTTCGAGAGCTTACACAACGGTCATGTACAATAGGCGGTCATCCAAAATTGCAATTTAATACCGGTGCGAGGATATATCATCATCAGTATACAAGTACGGTCATAACACGATATTTTAACTATTGCATTAATGAGCGTAAGCACCCAGATCACGGAATTATTGGAGGGTATCTATTTTATGATCGGATAATCAAAAACTATTTGGCTGCATATTTGTCTGTGCTTCAAGAAACACATTATCCGGTTTCTTTAAGTGATTTTTATTTCCATGGAAGGCACTTCTCCGAAAATCAACTTCCAGTTTTTTCATATATTTCCGATTGCATATTGTCTCACAATATTTGGAAGCAATCAGAAGAAACACGCGAGTTGTATGAATATTATAATTTGAGTACGGCTTTAGGAGAGACATACAAAACCCTTACCTTTTTCGATAACCCGCTTCTATATATCCTTGCTATTGCGGATACATTGGAACCAATAAAGGCATATGAGAAGATTAACCCCGAAACTGTATCCGAATCAATTAATATCGAATATATGCCAGGATCTCACAAACTCACTTTTTCAAGCAGCAATAATGCTGTTAATATTAGTGAGCTTCATCGACGAGCCAAGGGACTTGAAGGATGGACTTCTGCGCGCTGTACTGAAATAGCAGGAGGCGCATTCACTTTATATCTATAACTGCCCTTCAGGATGGTATAACAACATGGCTGGTCTGAGTACTGACAATCCAGTACTCAGGCCAGCGTCTCTTTTTACTTTCCCTTCTTCCTCCGTTTACCTTTCTTCTCCTCCAGTGGCCGCCCATCGCCCTCGCCCAAATCCTTCAGCCGCTTTGCTTCCGCAATCTCTGCCTTCATCTCCACGATCAACACCTTCAGTTTCTCCTCACACTCCTCACGAGTATGGGCGTAGACATTGCGGGCGTGCTTTTTACCGTCGGGCCATTTGGGAGAGTAGCGGCCTTCAAACAGATGGTCGTTGATCTCGCTGACACAGCCGGTACCGGATTTGCGCTTGCGGCCCACGTAGGGCTTGAAATCGGTCATACTCGGCTTTTCCGCCTGGGCCGGGGCAGTTTCCTGCCCCGGCTCTGAAGCGTCCTCCTGCGGCGCTGCTTTGCCGATGCCGCGGTCGATGTTGGCGGCGGCCGTGAGCCGCATGTCGTCGGTGATGTGGGTATAGATGTCCAGTGTGGTGGCCGCCGACACATGACCCAGCATGGCGGAGAGCGTTTTCACATCCATGCCGTTTTCCAGCGCCAAGGTTGCGAACGTATGGCGCAGATCATGAAATCTAACATGCTTGCATCCTGCGTGTTCCAGGATGATCTGCAGTCTGCGCCTCACCACGCCGGGTGTGATGGGACAGTCCTCCTTCACAGGCGACGGGAACATCCAGCGGGAGTCCACCGTCTTTTTGTACTCCCGCAGTACCGCCACCACAGCGGGCGGCAGAACGATCTTGCGGACAGAGTTCTTCGTCTTGGGTGTGCTGATCTGGAGCTGGCCACGCACATCGTAGACCTGCTTGTTCACATTCAGCACGCCGGTTTTGAAGTTCAGGTCATCCCACTGCAGCGCCATGAGCTCGCCTCGGCGCAGACCGGTTGCCAAGTCCAGAAGGAACACTTCGTAGTAGCCTTCAAACTTCGCTTGGATAAGAAACCGTTGCAACTCCTCCCGCGTCAGTACCTGCATCTCCCGCGCCTTTTTCGGCGGCAGCTTGCAGCCGATGGCCGGGTTCACACGGATCAGCCCATCCTGCACCGCTTTCTCCAGCGCCGAGCGGCAGGTGGCGTGGCACATACGCACCATTCGGTCGGACAGCCCTTCGCCGTACTTGTCGGTGAAGCGCTTCCGGCCACTTTTCTTGAGCCGACCGTAGAACTGTTGTAGGTCATTCTGCGTCAGCTTGTTCAGCGGGATGTCTCCAATTTCCGGGATGATGTGCAGTCGGATGCGGCTTTCGTAAGTCTCCTGCGTGGTGGGACGGATCTTGGGCTTGGAGTGATTCTCGTACCAGTATGTCAGCCAGTCCCCGAAGGCCATCTCGGACCGAACTTTTTCGGGCTTCAGCCCGCCGCATTCCTCCTTGAGCTTCTGGAGCTTCTCGACGCACTCCTTCTTGGTTTTGGCGAGGACATTTTTCGTCTTTGGATAGCCGTTATCATCGTAGCCGATGACGATGCGGCCTTCCCACCGTCCGTCCTTGCGCTGCCTTACGGTTCCGTCTCCGGCTTTTCGCTTTCTTGCCACGGTTTCAACTCCTTTCCGAAGATGTCTTCCATGAAGCCGCCCACGATGCCAGAGGCTGTCTTCTGCATATC
>CAKTLD010000017.1 GCA_934572445.1 uncultured Oscillospiraceae bacterium | reverse complement strand
TCCTCGGCGGAAACGAGCCGCTTCCGGCTGCGCAGGATGTCAATGGCCCTGCTCTCTGCAATGATAACGACGTAGGCACGCGTTTTCGGACAGTCTACGTCCGTGATCTTATCCAGATGCTCCAGAATCGACAGGAACGCCTGATGCACGGCATCTTCCGCATCCTGCGTCTCGGGCAGGATGCGGTGCGCCTGACAGAACATCAGGCCGCGGTAGCGCTCATAGAGCCGTGTGAATTTTTCCCGTTCGTTCGCAGACGAAATGGTCTGCAGGTAGATGAGCACGTCCGTTTCCTCCCGCCAAAATTTCAGCGCCGCGCGCAGCGTTTCCTCTACCATAGCGGAGATGAGGGAAAATTGCAAGAGGGGATCGGGATGCGGATGACCATATAAAGGGGCGTCACGCTGCGCTTTTTTACCGGTTATCGCGAAGCTGGGCCTGCTCTGGCTCTGCCTCCGGGGCGAAAGTGGGGCGAAGGCAGAAGGCGGGGACGATACAGGACCTGAGAAACGACCGACCTGAAGACGACGGAAAGCAACTGAAGTTGAAGCGGATAGTCCGCTGCACCGGAGACAACGGCAATTCCAGCGGCGGCCGCATTATTGGCGCAGTCCAGCCGAATGTCGTTGGCTTGTCAGCACCGCATAATATGGCGATGCGATTATTGCCGCCCGCGAAGGCATGGAAAGTGGTCTGACTTCGGACGGCTTGAATTTGTGGAAGGCATCCTTTTTTGATCCTGCTGAGCAGCCTTACCTCGGCTCGGCCTGACAGCGCATGTGGTCTGCGGCGTTGCTGCCGTCATCATGGGCGTGGCAGATATTCTGCTCTATGACAAGGTATCGCGGTTTACCGGCTTTGGCCCCATCGCTTTGCTGTTTTCCATTCGGCTTATCATCGGCATCTATCGGTTCCTCCTCGGTGCGGACTGCATCATCCTCGCCTTTCGCAAGGCGGGAACGCAGTACTGACCGCATAGGAAATAAGGCGCCGGAGATCCGTGTGAAATACCCGACTGTTCCGCCGCCGGCACAAAAGCTTTTTAAGACAATACGCAGGAAGATGAAGAGGAAATTATTGATCCGCGGTAGAAAGACCTGCCCATGTATGATACAATGACAAAAACCAGACAGCAAGTGAGGGCTTCACGATGCTCAAACAACTCAAATATTTCCAGTCTGTCGTCCGGCTTGGAAGCTTTTCCGAGGCGGCGGAAGAAAATTTCATTTCGCAGTCCGCTATTTCCCAACAGGTACAGGCGTTGGAGCGGGAACTGGGGTTTCCGCTGCTGGAACGCAAAAACCGCAGCTTTACCCTGACGCCCGCAGGGAGGTACTTCTACCAAAAGAGCCTGATTCTGACGGCGGACTATGAACGGATGTGCAGCGAGGCCGCCAAGCTCGCCAAGGGCGATCAGGCGAGCCTGAAGATCGGGTATCTGCGCTGCTATACGGGCGGCGAATTTCACCGTGCCCTGGAGCTGTTTTCGGAAAAGCATCCGGATGTTGATGTGTCGGTCGCCTACGGGAACCATGAGGAGCTGTACGCCATGCTGCGTTCGGGGGAGGTGGATCTGGTCCTGAACGACCAGCGGCGGGCATTTTCGGACGAGTATGTGAATCTGCTGCTGACCACCTGCGAAAGCTATGTGGAGGTCTCTGCCCGCAGCCCACTGGCGTAGCTTTCCCAAATCACCCCGACGGAGCTGAAAAACGTTCCGTGTATCCTTGTCGCTTCTGCGGCGCAGAGAGAGACGGAGCAGGGATACTATCAGACGATCGTTGGGCTTCAGGGTGAATTTTTGTATGCGGAAAACATGGAGGAGGCCCGCCTGATGGTGATTTCCCGTAAGGGCTTTCTTCCGGTAGAAGGGGCTTCGGCCCTGCCAACCATGGGAACCGCCATTGTGCGGCTTCCTTTGGTGCGGGGAGAAGAACCGATCATGCGAAACTACTGTGCCTTCTGGAAAAAGGACAACTCCGGTTACTATGTGGAGGGGTTTGCCGAGCTGCTGAAAGCGCAGTTTGCGGGGTAAGAGAGACGGCGGCAAATCAAATTCCTGAACGCGACACAAACCGCTATTCGTGTTGTTCCGCTGTGCCTTCTTTGTTGGTATCATAAAGCCATCAAATGAAGGAGGCAGCAAGCCATGAATACCGATAAGATCTACGCAGAACAGCTCGCCAACGAATACGCGCCCAAGGACACCTCCAAGGTGGTCGCCCTGCGCAAGCTGGACGCAAAAGCCAAGCGTCCGGCATCCGTTTTCACCTACACGTTCGGCATCATTGCCGCCCTTGTTTTCGGCATTGGAATGTGTCTTGCCATGGGGCAGATCGGCAGCGGGACCACCGGTTCCTTTGCGCTGGGCATCATGATCGGCGTAGTGGGCATGGCCGGCATCTGCATCAACTACCCCATCTACAAGAAGCTGCTGGCAAAGGGCAAGCAGAAATATGCCTTTGAGATCATGGAGCTGGCAAAAGAGATCAGCGAGAAGTAACACATGGAACGGGCGAGGACGTTTTTTCAAAAGCTGCTGCGTCCGTCCGGGTGGGTGCTGCTTTTTGCGCCGCCGCTTTCCTTTGCCGCGCTGGCTTTCATCTTTGTGACCCGAAACACAAGAGGTGCGCAGGCATACATGATCTACGGTATGTCGGCGTATTCTCTTGCGATATGGCTGGCGGTATTGCCATGCCTGACAAGGAAAATAAGATCTGCGGTCATGGGCAGTGGACTCATGCAGAAAGCCGCATCATCTCAAATCATCGGCCGGTATCTGACCGGCCTTGCCTTTCGCGGAAGCGTCAGCATCTATCAGGGCATGACGGTCAATTTCTTCTATGTGGTGTTCCGCGTCATTGCCGGTATCCGCTATGCTTCGGTGTGGTTTGCCTCTATGGCGGTCTACTATCTGGTGCTCGGCGGCTTGCGGTCTTATCTGATCGTCTGCTATCGCCGCCGCGGTCCGGCGCTGGAACGCCGCTGTTACCGCACAACGGCATGGCTGCTGTTTCTGCTGAACATCCCCATGGGCGGTATGATCGTGCTGATGGTGCGGACAAACTCCGGCTTTTTCTATCCGGGCAGCATCATCTATCTGTCGGCGCTGTACACCTTTTATGCCATGACGGCATCCGTTATCAATCTTGTGAAGTTCCGCAGGCTGGGCAGCCCCATTCTGTCCGCCGCCAAGGTGCTGAACCTGATCTCTGCCATGATGTCGATCCTCGGCTTGCAGACGGCTATGATCTTCCGCTTTTCGGAAAACGGAGAACGCTTCCGCATGATGATGAACACCATCACCGGCGGGTTTGTCTATGGCGCCGTGATCGCGATCGCGGTGTATATGCTGCTGCACAGCAGGACTCTGAGAAAGAAGGTGTCATCTGTTGAATCGATCGGAGAGTAAATACTTCGCTACTGCGGCCAGAATGGACGAAGCATTTCTGGCGATCCTTGAAAAGAAGGACTTTTCCTATATCACCGTCAAGGAAATTTGCGAGGAGGCAGGCGTCAACCGCTCCACTTTCTACCTGCACTATGAGACGATGGCAGACCTGTTGGCGGAAAGCGCACAGTACATCGTTGACCGATTTGTGAAGGCTATGCCGCAGAATACAGCAGAGTTTTTGGAAAAGCTGCCGGATCGCCCGCTGGAGGAACTATACCTTGTAATCCCAGAGTATCTGACGCCGTACCTGGCTTATATCAAAGAGCACCGCCGCATTTTCCGGGTCGCAGTGGAACAGGCGGCGGTTCTGCGCATGAAAGATGCCTACGGCGGTCTGAATCAGTATGTGCTTACACCGATTTTAGACCGCTTTCATGTGACGCCTGCGGATCGGGAATACATGATGGCGTTTTATATCAGCGGACTGATGGCGATCATCGACCGGTGGCTTCGGGACGATTGCCGGGACAGCATTGAACATATCGTTGCCGTGATGCGTGGATGCACGAAATGTGAGCGAGACTGAGGAAAACAACTCCCAAAATGCCGCGCGTTGCGCGAAGATGCAAGAGATAGAACCGTTTTGCGGTTCTGTCTCTCTTTTTGCGTTCATATCAGTTTTACTTATTCAAAAGCTCCGAAAGCGAAATTGATTGCGGAGACCTGCTTAGCTACAATAAAGGCATCAAAAACAGAGAGGGTGTTCCAATGAAGGTACTTGCCATCAGTTCCAGCCCCCGCAAGGGAGGCAATTCCGATGTACTGTGCGACGAATTTTTGAAGGGTGCAGCGGAAAACGGTCACGAGATAGAAAAAATCCGGCTGGCGGAAAAGAAAATCGCTCCGTGTGCTGCCTGCTCCGGCTGCGCCGAAAGCCATGTATGCGTCCGGAAGGACGATATGGCGGAGGTACTGGACGCACTCAAGGCGGCGGATGTGATCGTGCTGGCCTCGCCGGTGTACTTCTACTCCGTCTGTGCCCAGATGAAAGCCATGATCGACCGCTGCTTGGCCGACTATCAGGCCATCCGCGATAAGACGTTCTATCTGATCGTCACGGCGGCCGATCCCCAGCACAGCGCCGCGGACGAAACGCTGGCAGACTTCCGAGGCTTCCTGCGCTGTCTGCCGGGGGCGAAGGAAGCGGGCGTGATCTTTGGCACCGGCACTTGGGACAAGGGCGATGTGTATCGCCATCCTTCGCTGAAACAGGCTTTTGATATGGGAAAGGAGATTTGATATGGCAGCTTTGATCGCATTTTACTCCCGCGCGGGAGAGAATTACTTTGGCGGCGCGCACCGCCGCATTTCCGTCGGCAACACGGAAAAGGCAGCCAAGATGCTGGCCAGCATGACCGGCGGCGAGCTTTACAAAATCGAACAGGCGCAGCCCTATTCTGATAACTACGACACCTGCACCGCCGAGGCCAAGGCCGACTTGCAGGCCAACGCCCGCCCGGAGGTGCTGGATTTGCCCGATGATCTGGACGCTTATGACGAGATTTATTTAGGCTATCCCAACTACTGGGGCACCATGCCGATGGCGGTCTGCACCTTCCTCGAAAACTACGATTTCACCGGTAAGACGATCCACCCCTTCTGCACCCATGAGGGCAGCGGCCTTTCCCATACGGTAGAGGACATTCAAAAGGCCGCGCCGGGCGCAGTCGTTACCCGTGGCCTTGCGGTTCGCGGCAGTGCCGTGGACAATGCAAAAGCGGTGCTGGAGCAGTGGGGCGAGGAGGTCGCAAGATGAAAAAACTCCTGATCGTTTACTACTCCTGGTCGTGCGGCAACACAGAGCGCATTGCGAAAACGCTCCAGGGCGTTGCAGGCGGCGAGCTTTTGAAGATTGACACGGCTGTGCCCTATTCCGGCAGCTACAACGACGTGGTGGAGCAGGGACAGCGGGAGGTCCATCAGGGCTATGAGCCGGAGCTAAAGCCGGTCGGCGTGGATATTGCAGACTATGATGTGATCGCCGTCGGCACGCCGACCTGGTGGTACACCATGGCTCTCGCGGTGAAGACATTCCTGCACCGGAACGACTTTGCCGGCAAGACCGTTGTGCCGTTTATGACCAACGGCGGCTGGCCGGGTCATGCCATCAAAGATATGGAAAGCATTTGCTCCGGCGCAGAGTTTGCCTGCGAGATGCAGGTGAAGTTCGACTCCAATGGCGGCGACCATCTGGAAACGCCGGAGGCAAAGATCAACGCCTGGGCGCAGAGCGTCAAGGCCCTTTTGTAAGGAGAATATGATGAAGAATGTTATGCTTTTGGCCGGTGCCGGGCAGATCGGCATGGCCATCGCCCGCCGCATGGGCGCAGGTATGAAGATCGTCGTCGGCGACAAGAAGCTCGCAAATGCGCAGGCCATCGCCAAAACGATGAACGAGGCTGGCTTCGATGTGGTTCCGGTGGAGATGGACTTGTCCAGCCGGGACTCCATCAAAGCGCTGATCACCGAGGGACAGAAGTACGGTCCCATCAAAATGCTGGTGAACGCCGCGGGCGTTTCTCCCAGTCAGGCTCCCATTGAGGCAATTTTGAAAGTCGATCTTTACGGCACAGCGGTGCTGTTGGAAGAGGTAGGCAAGGTCATTGCCGAGGGCGGCGTGGGCGTCACCATTTCCAGCCAGTCCGGATGGCGGATGCCTGCCCTGACAGTGGAGCAGGATGAAAAGCTTGCCACCACGCCGGCGGAGGAGCTGCTGTCGCTCGACTTTTTGCAGCCTGAGAACATCCGCGATACGCTCCACGCCTACCAGCTGGCCAAACGCTGCAACGAGAAGCGCGTTATGGCGCAGGCAGTCGAATGGGGCAAGCGGGGCGCGCGGCTCAACGACATTGCCCCCGGCATCATCGTCACACCTTTGGCGCTGGATGAGTTCAACGGTCCCCGCGGGGATTTCTATAAGAATATGTTTGCCAAATGTCCCGCGGGCCGCCCAGGCACAGCAGATGAAGTTGCCAATGTGGCAGTACTGCTCATGAGCGACAAGGGTGCTTTTATCAGTGGTTCTACCTTTCTCATTGACGGCGGCGCCACGGCCAGCTACTATTACGGCCCGCTGAAACCGGAGACATGATGAAAAAGAAACTTGTGATCATTCTGCTGTCGGTTCTGCTGGTGTTCATGCTGGCGGCTTGCGGCAATCAGGCAGACACTGAACTGGAGATATCACAGGACGAGGCAGCGGATGTCGTTTCCACGGCAACGCCTGAGGCGGAAAACGAACAGGCTTCAGAAGACACCTCTGCTGCGCCTATAGACGATATTTCTTCTGAGCAAAGCTCTCAAGCCGCAACAAATAATGTGACCGCCCCACAAGCGCCTGCGGAGTTCCCTCCTGCAAATGCTTCTGTAAGGGAAGAAGACGGGCCGGTGCCATCTGAGCAGGAAAAGACTCCCGCCGCGTCCAAAACGCTTGTTGCGTACTTTTCCCGTGCCGGTGAGAATTACGGCGTCGGCGTGATCGAAAAGGGAAATACGGAGATCGTCGCGGAAATGATCGCAGATGCGGTCGGTGCAGATACCTTCCGTATCCGGACGGTCAATGCTTATCCGGAGGACTATGACGAATGTACAGCGGTCGCCAGACAGGAGCGGGATTCAGGCGCAAGACCGGAGCTTGCGTCCGTGGTGACGAACTTCGCGGATTATGATGTGATCTATCTCGGCTATCCCATCTGGTACGGCGATATGCCGATGGCGGTCTATACATTTCTGGAAAGCTGCGACTTTACAGGCAAGACCATCATTCCCTTCTGCACCCACGCAGGCAGCGGCTTGTCGGGCACAGTTGGCAGTATTCAAAGTGCCTGCAGCGGCGCAGTAGTCCTGGACGGCCTTGCTGTCGCCGGAACAACCGCCCAAAACGACCGGGATGCAGCAAAAAGACTGCTGGATATATGGCTCGATCTGTGAAAGCGGGCCCTGTTCATGAAATACGCAGCCCAGTGGGGCTGCAGCATCGAAGGAAGCGGATGCACGCCTATGGCGTGCATCCGCTTCTCCGGTATCTCAATTCAGATCGAACTCCGCATAAGAGTTGACTGCTTTTGTTCTCAGGTCAAGCTCATCGTGTTCCCGTCCACTGCATGTCTCCGCGCAATGATAGCTGCAAAGCCGCTCCGCAAGCGTCAAGAGCGTTGCTTCATCCCCGTTCCATGTATAGCGGATGTCATCATACCCATGACCGAATACTTCACCGCAGCGGTTTGGGTTCGACCGATGAATGTAAGCAAGCATATCCTCAATGGATTGCTTCCGCTCTTCTCCTGAACTGTTCAGCACTTTGCGTGCATACGCGCAAAGCGCTTCATCGTTGTCCGGTACCGGATCGGCGTGGTCGCCCCACGCGCTGTACTTCCGATGAACAGAGATCTTTGCAATATCATCGGTCGATGAGATGCTTTTGCTCACATCGGCAATAAACTTATCCTTCTGCGCACGGGTATCCTGCTCATGGGTGTCGTTTTCTTCATCATCGGGTTCATAGTCGTCCGATACCGAATCTATGAGAAATCTGGCAAGGCCTGAAACATCTTTGAAGATGAGGGCCTGCGCCGGATTTTTCTTTTCTGCGTCGATCGTGACGGAGATCGAAGCATTTTTAGCGCTCTTGCCCCGCTTCGACAGCGGCTTTACGCTGCTGACGACAGCCTTTGCTTCGATGGCATCGTTGTCCAGAACGTACTTGACCAGATCCAGAGCCTTGCCGGGAAGAAGGCCGATCGAGCCCTCTTTTGTTCTTACATCTACGACATAATCGACCTTGTCCATCCAGCGGATACTGGTTACCCCCGGGATCTTTACCAATTCGGCGGCATCACCAACCTTTACGTTTTCGATCCGCTCATTCCACCCCTCTTTGTCGAGTCCTTCAAGGTCATATTTCACTTCATGCGCCGCCTTGATCGCCTTTACCAGATCATCGGTCATAAGCATTTTCAAATCAGCGTTGAACTGGCAGTCGCCGCCGGAATCGGGGTAATAGTCATAGGGATTCTCTTCAAAAGAAAAGGTATGCCCGTTGTTGTCTTCGACGGTGACTAAAACTGAAAAACTACTGCTGCTGGAATTGGTCACAAAATCGGTTCGGATCTTCATAGTTTACCCCTTAACTGTGCTCTTTTTGCTGCTGCTGCAGCATACGATTTCGGGCATGAGCGGGCAGCCGCCCATACACAGCTCCTTTTTCTCACAAGCAGGACAAGCAGTTCTCATTCTGTTTCTGAACTGCTCAAATGGTTCGCTGTTCCAGGCATCTGAAATGCTCATTTCGCGCAGCGAGACCTCGTATCGCTTATTCCGGTCAAAGCTGCACGGCACCATGGTCAGATCCGCGCCGATATAGCAGCTGTACCGTCCCCCCTCGCAAGTATCCAGTGACTCCGGCACGATTGCCCTGCAAAAGCTGACCGCGCCCGGTACGCTGCAGCTATCCAGCCCTACTTTGAATGGATGACGCTTATCCACCTCGGCAAAAAAATCCGCGACCCTCGGATCATCAGGAACAAGTATATTTTCCCTTACCCCCTGGCCGACGGGCTTATACAGGAGAAAGATCACGGCGTTGATCCCCCGGGGAAAATCATTCCGTTTCAGGCGGTCGATCGCCTCGGCGATGCTGTTTCTGCCCAGCACATAGTGAATATTGGTTTTGACCCCGGCATCCAGCAGCTGCCTGATCGCTGAGAGCGTATACTCGCTCCGATACCAGCTGACCGCCACAGCGCCGCAATACTGCTTACATAGCTTTGCGATTTCCGGCGTCATGCCGTAGCCGGACGTCGTGAAATTCGGTACGAGATCGTTTTCCCGGCAGATTTTCAAAACCTCTTCAAAATCCTCGTGCTGATCAGGGTCACCGCGTCCGCCTAATGCAAACTGGCTGCACCGGCCTTTGGACTGTTCGGCGATCCACCGGAAATCCGCAACGGACATATTGGGCTCCGCGATCATCTGGCCGCTTTGGTAGCAGTCAATGCCCGCCTTTGTGCACAGTCCGCTTTTTCCGTGAATACAGCGCCCCATGATGCCGACGTCGATCAGGTGCGGATAGGAGGCCATGAAGGGATCTTTGCCGGTGTCTCTGCCGTTTTCATCCAGTATTCCGGTACGAATGTATGCGCCGGTCTGTGTATCAAACGCAAACTTGAAGCGATACTTCTTGTCATGGATCACATATTGCAACTTTGGTCACCCTTGTTTTCTTAGTGGACTGGGGAGCGTACATTTAGAGAAGTCCGTTTTTGGCCGCTTCATAAAGAAGCTCATCCGGACTCATTTGTTCCACATGCGCCAACTCGCCGTAGGCCTCCGGATGGATGCGGCTGGCGGAACCGTAGTATTCCCGCAGCTGGCTGCGCGCGTATGCAGCGACTGCCCGGTACGCCCGCTCCTGCTCCGAGAAGCCGTCCTTTGTATCCTCTTCTGCCGCGACATCCAAATCATCACACGAATACCGCGCGCTGCCGCTCCGACTGTATGACATAACGTCCTCCTTCGTCTTATTGTTGTGATGACGCCGGCGCAGCAAGCATTGCGCCGTACAGCAAAGCACGTTCAGCAGACAACGCTTGCGTGGCTGGCGCCGCTGGGTCCCTTGACAACTACGATCTGCCGATCAATGCGCTCTTTGAGTTCTGCCACATGCGAGATGATCCCGACAAGGCGGTTTCCCTCCGTCAGCCCGGCGAGCGTTTGATAGGCCTTGCTCAACGCTTCAGAGTCCAACGAGCCAAAGCCTTCATCCACAAATAGAGTATCCAAGTGTATGCCGGTAGACATCTGTACCTCGTCAGAAAGGCCGAGGGCAAGGGCCAGAGATGCCAGGAACGCCTCGCCGCCGGAGAGCGTATTGACGCTGCGCTCGGTGGCATTGATGTGATCGACGATATCAAGCTCCAATCCGCTCTTACTCTGCTTGTTATCTGCGTTCTGCCGGCGTTTGAGATCATACTGCCCGCCGGACATCTTCTGTAATCTCAGATTCGCACGCTCAAGGATGCGGTCGAAATAGGTCGTCTGGACATAGGTCTCCAAATCGACCTTCGCCTTATCATTGAGGGCCCCATTTGCGGTTTTGGATAGGCTGTTCATCCACATGTATCGACGTTCCAAAGTTTCCAGCTCGCCGCACTTTTTCCGGATGTTGTCCCGCGCGGTCTCATTCGCGCTTATTCTGGTGCGGATCGTTTGCAGATGTTCCTTTGCAGCGTCTTTCACAGCGCTTTTTTCATTGATCTGCGCGGCCAGCATGTCCACGTCTGCGCCGGCTCCGTTTTTCAGCTGTTCCTGCAGCTGCCGGATCGCCGCTCTGGTCGCGGTCAGTGCATTGAGAGCGTCTTTTTCCTGTTCCTGTGCATCCACAAACGCCTGCTTGAGATCGTCGGCTCTTTTTTGCAGGAGGGTGGTCTCGTCTTCAACGGCTGCTTTGTCTCTGAAGGGAAGCGAATCTTGGAGGGCTGTGATCTGCGCGGTCAGCCCGTCTATCTCCACGCAGAGCCGTTCATGCTGCTTGTCCGCAGTGTTTCCATCCTCCGCCAGCTGATGAAGAGCCGTTTCTTTGCCCGGAATCTCTTCCTCCAGCCTGCGCTTCCTGCGAATACTGGCCTCCAGCGACTGTACTTTCTCAGTAAGAGCTGTAATCTGCTGCCCAAGTTCCTCTTTTCGCGCTTGGGCAGCGGTTTCCGCCAGCTCGGGCGTTACATCCGGCAGCAAGGCTGTCAGCCTGACTTGCAGCGAGCGCTCCTTTTCTTCGACGATACCCTTTTGCGCGGCGGCGGCCTTGCTTGCGTCCTCGGCAGCAGCCTGCGCACGGTCATAATCATCCTTTGCGTGCTTGACATGATCTTCGGTGGGGGCATGCGCCGGCAGCACTGCCGGGTGTGGATGCTCAACAGCGCCGCAGACAGGGCATGGTACTCCGGCCTGAAGTGTGCCGGCAATGATCCCCGCCTGCGCGTCTAAAAACTCGCGCTGCATTTGGACATATTTCTCGAGCAGGGTGGAAGCGGCTTCCGCACACTCCTGATAGTCATGCTGCTTTTTCGACAGCTGCGCTTTCTGCTCATGGCAGCTTTCATAGTCGGAGAGCAATTCCCGGAGTGCGGACTGCCTGTCCGTTTTCTGTTGAAGGATCGCTTCAAGGGATGCCTTTTCTTCACCGCTGCTCTCTATGGAGTTTAACTCTGCTTTGATCGCTGCAAGCTCACTGGAGAGCTGATCTCTTTTCTGAACGATCTGAGCCTTTTTCGCAGCCGCCTTTGCCCGCAGAGCTTCTTTTTCACCAAGAGCGGTAGTCTTGCTGTCCAATTCGTCGTAAGAGGGGAGTGTCTGCCGGATCTCCGCTATCTGCTTGATCAACTGCGGGTAACCATCTTCCTGCGCAGCGTCTGCTTCTTTCAGTGCGGCTTGGGCAGTGCGCCACGCATCTGCCTGCGTTTTTTCATCCGCAAGCCGTGCGGCCAGAGCCTTTTTCGCGTCCTGGTAAGCTGTGGCCAGCGCCTTCTGCTTTTCCAGCTCCAGAATATCATGTTCTGCCTCTGCGGCTTGTTTACTCATCTGCGATAGAAGCGCGTGATCCTCATTCAGAAGCTTTTCAAAAAGCTCCATCAAGTCGGCGGTGGGGAGCCCATCGTCCTTCGCCTTCCGGACATCTGCGGCAAAATCCGAATCGGCTGCGCAGACCATACCGCCGGTATACTGCCAGATGCTGCGCTTGGCCTCATCCGTCCGGCGCTGAAGGTCAGCGGTTTCCGATTTCAGCCGCAGCTGCAGGCTGCCATAGAGTCCTGTACCAAATATGTCTGTAAAGATCTTCTTTCGCTCGTCCGTGTTCGCCTGAAGCAGGCGGCGGAAATCGCCCTGAGCGATCATGCAGACCTGAGAGAATTGTTCCCTCGTTAGTCCGATAGTTTCTCTGATCGCCTTGTCTACTTCCTTGAGCTTTGTGATAGGAGAACCGTCTGGCATGGTCAACAGTGCGGAGGCGTCTTGAGCGGTCGTGCCCGTTCCGCGCGTTTTGGCGCGTTCATAGGCTGGATTTCGACGGACGATGTAAGTCTTGCTGCTATATGTAAAAGTGAGTTCGACATAAGTCGGGTCCTCTGGCCTTGCGTATTTGGAGCGGAGCATGGAAGGCGCTCTGTTATCGCTGCTGGCCTCCCCGAAAAGAGCAAAGGTGATCGCGTCGAAAATCGTCGTCTTACCCGCTCCGGTATCGCCGGTGATGAGGTAAAGCCCGCTTTGACCGAGCTGTTCAAAGTCCAGTTCCTGCGCACCGGCATAGGGGCCGAAGCCCGCAATGGTCAATTTCAGCGGTCTCATATCCGTTCCTCCCAAATGGATTCGATCAGATCCTGCGCAAATGCGCGCTGTTCTTCGCCCATGGGCTGATTGTTCTGCATCTCATACAGCTCTTCAAACAGTTCCAGCGGGGTCTTCCTTTGAACGTCTGCTGCCGCGTCGATGCTCTGGTCAGTGCGGGTGCGGGTGTTATCGTAGCTGAGCTTCATGATGTTCGGATAGATCAGCCGGAGCTTGCCGATCGCCTCCGGGATATCCTCCTCGTCCGTGAGGATAACATGGAGATAATCGTCCAAAGCCGTACCTTCATAGGACGATTTGTCGGTTAAGGCTGCGAAGCTGCCGCGGATCTGCCGCAGATCATGCCGGGGCAGAAGGGGCTGCAGCTGTAAGTTCAATGTTCCCTTTTTGTTGATCGTGACCACTGTGACGCTCTTGTGATGGTCCGACTCGGAGAATGAGTATTTCAGCGGTGTGCCGCAGTAGCGGATGCGGTTGGAGCCGATGTTTTGCGGACCGTGAATGTGGCCCAGAGCCACATAGTCAAAGACATCAAAGATAGAAGCATCCACATTATCTGCACCGCCGACGCTCAGTTCTTCCGATTCGCAGGTGACGGCGCCCGTGACAAACTGATGCGTGATCAGCACATTCCTCTCACCTGGATCGATGGGCATGTGCGCGATCACCGTGCGGCAGGCATCCGTATAGCTTTCAATGGGTTCGTCCGGGAAGAAGCGCCTTACATGGGCAGGCCTGATAAATGGCAGCAGCCAAAAGTGAATGGGTCCGTAATCGTCTGTAAGTGTGACCGGCTGGATATTGCCGTGGTAGACAGGGGAAATGTAGATCCCGCTTGCGTCCAGAAGGCGGCCGCCAAACGAAAGACGCTCGGGACTGTCGTGGTTGCCGCTGATCATCAGCACGGGCAGATGATGTTTGGCCAGCTTGACAAGGAAATCATCAAACAGCGTAACCGCTTCGTTGGATGGAATACTTCGATCGTAGATATCGCCGGCGATCAATACGGCATCCGGCTGTTCGGCATCCGCGATGTCCAGGATCTGGTCCAAAATATATGCCTGATCGTCCAGCATGGAGACTTCATTGACGCGTTTGCCGATATGCAGATCGGACAAATGAAGGAATTTCATAAAAACCTCCGAGTAATAAATATCGTGTTCTTCGATAATAGCGGTCGAGTATTGACTTCCGCCAAATTCATGGCGTGAAAATCATCAAAATCGTTAGTGAGATATCCTTCTGCAGTGGCTTCAATGGACAGAATAGGGAGATTCGCTTTGTGTATTTAAGAAAACAGACATAGCTTGTGCCAGACTCTGCTTCCAAGGCAATTATTCCTGACAAGAAATGAAGCGGTGGCTATAAACGCTGATCGGGTGTTTATAGCCACTGCTTTTTCATTTGAGAAAGAATGATCCGGAGACGGAAAAACGTGTAAAGTGCCCAAACCACATGGATGGAAGGAGAATAGACCTTTCTGTTCGGAAGAATTCTATCAGTGTTCCTTCAGGTACCCGATGATCTGACGGCAGGCTGAGACATATCGGAAGCGGGGCGCCGTTTTATCGTATTGTGTCAATCGCTCCCCGGTTATGCGGCAATTGCGATCCTCGGCCTTGGCTTTACAGTCGCTGTGAGGAAGCGGCAGACAGAAGGGGCCGCAGAGCGGTTCATGAGCGTCTCAAAGAATTGCCCATCGATTTGAAGGGCTGTGATCTGGTTTCTCAAAGATTGTGCAAAGACCGGACGCGATGGACTTCCATCATCTCGAATCGCGTTGGGAACAAATGCTGATGCCTGCAATTTGCAGATTTTGGCATATAACTCGTGCTTGATACGGCTTTGCCTATACTGTTGTAGTTTTGGAAAAAGAATTGCGGCAATAATCAACGAATAGCGCGAGATCCTTTTTTGAGTCATATACGCTTTTGCGAAATGTCAGCGTGTAGTGCATAACAGATTCCGGAACGTTGAGGGTGCAATAACGCAGCTGCGAGGGGGATACAGCGTGGTGCAGCAGTGACTGCATGATAACAGCGATGCCGCTTCCGTTAGCGGCAAGTTCCAGCCCGACATTCAGCGTTGGAACGTAGGTGACGCGCGGCAGGTGAAGGCCGAGGCTTTCCAGCAGCGGGGCAAGACTGCTCTGGTAAAAGTATTCTGTTATGTAAAATCGCTCGGTGCTGATATGATCGATGTCAACATAGTAGATACCCTCATGGGGGGAGGGGCGGATGCTGTTGCCGCAGTCGAAGGAAGGAGGAATGGCGAACAGAACCAGATCGTATGCGATGATGTCATTGATGAAGTCGCGGCGATTCAGCGGCGCGGATAGGATAGAAGCATCAATTTTCTCTTTTTTGAGCATTTCGGAGAGCTGCTGCGTTGACCCATACTTCATGGAAACATCAATGCTTGGATATTTATTGAGAAACTCCAAAACATTTTGAGGGAATATAAAATTGGCGATCTGCGATGGAATACCGAGAAAGAGCTTGCCCTGTTCCTGCTTTGAAATTTTTGCAAACTCATGCTGCATTTGCGAAAGAAGCGACTGATACTTTCTTGCATAAATGAGGTACCTGTGTCCGGCATGCGTGAGCGAGAGCGGCGTGGTCGTGCGATCAAATAGCTGTACGCCGATCTCGGCTTCCATGCGGCGCAGCGCGCGGCTGAGCGCGGGCTGTGCGATGTGCAGCTTTTCAGCTGCCCTTGTGATATTCAGACATTCCGCAACCGCGGTGACATATTCTACTTCTTTTTCCGTCAGCATTTTTTAGCATCTCCTACAAAGCAGGATAGGATTCATTAGAAATTTTGCCCATTATATCATAACAATTTTGATATAACAAGTGTGTTTTGAAAAGTATTTTACAAGGGGAGTGGGAAAGGGTAATATTGCAACAAAGAGATGGATGGCCTGCGTGGGGGCGATCTATCGAGGCGGAAAGTGGAAAACGTATGAAAGGAGGAGCGCTGTATGGCGGTGACAATCCTTATGATCGCGACGGTTGTATTTGGGTTTGGACTGTTGGCATACGACTTGGTAAAGAAGTAATGAAATGAAAAAGTGATAGGAGTAAGTAACTTATGGACAATACGATAATTATCATCGCATTTTGCGTCTACCTTGTAGGAATGTTGTATATTGGCTGGTGGGGCATGAAAAAGAGCAAGGGCTCCGAAGGCTACTATGTTGCCAACCGCGCCTGCGGCACATGGCTGTCGGTTGGTACATTTACAGGCAGCTTTATTAGCGCGGTCGCAGTTTTGGGCTATGTTGGCAATGGCTATGCAAAGGGCTATATGACGCTTATCAACGTGCTTGGCTGCGTTGCATCGTTCTATTTGATTTATTTCTGCTTCCTGAAGCCCATCAAAAAGCGCTTCGACAATCTCTGCACGATCCCTGAGCTGTTTGAGGCCATGTATGGCAGCAAGGCGATGTCCACTTTTACCTCAGTTGTGACGATCGCACTATTTATTGCCACGCTGGTCTCCCAGATCAAGGGCGGTTCTCTGATCTGCTCGACCATTCTTGGCTTTGACTACCAGACCTCGCTGTACATCATTACGGCGGTGTTCGTACTCTATACCGTGATGGGTGGTATGTATTCGGTCGTTTACACCGACCTGATCCAGACGGGCATCCTCGTCATCGGTGTGCTGGTCGCCGCGCCCTTTGCGCTCAAGCTGGTCGGCGGCATCGGCGCCATGCAGGAGACGATCGCCGTTGTCAATCCCATCGCGCTCGATCCCATCGGGACGATTGGCGGCTGGTGGGGTATGATCTCGACGTTTATCAGCTTTGGCTTCGGTATTGCGGCCACGCAGTATTATCTGCTGCGTATCTATTCCGCAAAGAATATGAAGACGGCCCGCCGTATGGTGTCTATCTCCTGCGCGATCTGGACGGTTGTTGGCATCGTTCTGGTCATCCTCGGTATCTGCGCAAGAATCGTGGTCCCCGATATCTCCACGGCTGATAATGCCATTATCGAGCTGGCCTATCACCTGCCGATCGTCGTTCGTGTTATGCTGCTCATCGGTATTGCCTGCGCGATCATGTCTACGACGGATACGATTCTGCTTGCGGCCGGTACCTATATGGGCAGAGATCTGTACCGTATGGTGCGCAAGAATGTCACAGATGAGCAGACGCTCAAGACCACCAAGATCTGCGTTGTGCTGCTCGGCGTTCTCGCCGGTATCCTCGCCATCAACCCGCCTGATATGATCATCAAGCTTACGACCTTCACCACCGGCGTGACGGCCTCCGGCTTCTTTGCGCCTCTGGTGCTTGGCTTCTTCTGGAAGAAGACGACCCGTGAGGGTGCTATGGCCGGTATGTTCGGCGGTGTGATTCTTGCAGTGATCTATCAGCTGGTCAACACGTCGCCGATCCCTGTTGCCGGTTTCGGCGTTGCGCTCAGCTTTGCATTGACCATTATTATCAGTCTGGCAGGGCCAAAGGCCCACCCCGTTCATCTTCCGCCGGAGAAGAACGAGGATTGAGCCGGGTCTATCAAAACATGTCTGTTGCTCCGCGGGGATCCTGCGGAGCAACAGATGCAAAATCGGAAAGGAGAGCTATGAACAAAAAGGAACTGTGCCTGCTGTCTATCGGCGAGAATATTGACCGGCTGGTCACGCTGGATATGCGGGGTTACGGGGTCCCGCGGATTCTCTATCAGGGTGCGCGGAAGCTTTGCGGCGAACCGGTGTGTATGCACACGGCAAAGGAGCTGCACAGGCTGGTTCAGCCGGGTGATTATCTTTTCCTGATGACAGGCTTTGTATTTGAGCCGCACGGGAAAGGTGAACTGGACGGTCTGACGGGCACTGCACTCGTGGCCCGCGCGCTTTTGCAGATATGCGATGTGAAGCCGGTCATCTTCTGCGAAGAGCTGATCGCACCGGCGGCGCGGGCCGTGCTGCAGTCGGCGGGGATCAATGTGTATACCTCTCTTGAGGAACTGGAGAGATACCCCCATGCGGCTGCGGTTATCGGTATTTCTACAGATGCGGAGAAGGCGGAGCGACAGTGGCGCGCGGCCTTTGAGGCGAAAAAGCCTCGACTGCTGTTTTCAATCGAGAAGCCGGGACGAAATTGTAAGGGTGTTTATCATCAGGGAACAGCGATCGATGTGAGCGATCTGTGCGCAAAGGTTGACGGGCTGTTTTTTGCCTGCCAGAAAGAAGGAATTCCAACCTTTGCCATCGGTGATCTTGGCAATGAGATCGGACTCGGCGCGATTGAAGAAACGATCCGTAGATATATTCCGATGGGCGACCAATGCGTCTGCGGCTGCGGCGACAGCCTTTGCGTGGAGACAAAGGCCGATCACCTTTGCGTCGCGACCACATCCGATTGGGCCTGCTACGGGGTAACTGCCGCACTCGCGGCGCTGACCGGAAATCTTGATCTGATTCCGACAGCTGGGCTGGAGGAAAAGGTCTGCGAGTGCGCGAACCGAAACGATCTGATCGACGGCTCCGGCTGGGTGATTCCGTCCATCGACGGGATCGCGCTCGAATTTAACAAAATGCTCGTTGAGATGCTGCGCGAGGTGGTTGCGTATCCGCTGAAAGCCAGCGAACAATACGGCCGGATGTATGACATCGTTCTCGATAAAAACTATTTCTGAGGAGAGATCTTTATGGAAAAATACAAAGAATATCTGGAATCGCATCAGCAGGAGGATATCGCACGAATTCAGGAGTTTCTGCGCCAGCCTTGCATTCCTTCCAACTATGAGGGCTGCAAGGAGTCAGCGGAGCTGCTGATGAAGTATTATCGTGAGCTCGGCTGCCAGGAGGTGGAACTGATCGAAACAGACTCCGGACGTCCCGGGGTGTTCGCCTATCTGGACAGCGGCGCGAAAAAAACACTGGTCAACTACTGCATGCTCGATACGAAGCCCGCTGACGGCGAGGGCTGGTCGTCGCAGCCCTTTGCCGCGGATATTGTGGACAAGGAGGGCGTAGGCAAGGTCATTATGGCCCGCGGCGCTCAGGGAAGAAAAGCACCGTACATTTCATGGCTCAATGCACTGCGTGCCATGCAGCAGATTGATGGCAGGCTGCCGGTTAATATCCTTTTCCTTGCCGAGAGCGAGGAAAACACAGGCAGCCCGAACTATAAGAGCTTTGTGAAGAAATATGAGGATCGCATTGCCGGAGCGGACGCGGCCTTCTGCCCCGGCGCTGTGCAGAGCAAGGAAGGAAAGGTCAAGCTTACGCTCGGCTACAAGGGTCTCATCAATCTGAAATTTACCTGCTCGGGACTCAAATGGGGCAAGGGCCCGCAGCAGCGGGCCACGCACGCGGCAGCGCACGCGCTGGTCGAAAGTCCGACATGGCGGCTGATCGAGGCGCTCTCGACCTTCCGCGATCATGAGACGGGAAAACTGGTCATTCGCGATTTCTATAGCGATGAAAAGCCCGTTACGCCGGAGGAGCGTGCCGCTGCGGAAAAAGTTTGCGAGGAATTCCCCGGCAAGAGCTGGAAGCAGTTCCTGCCGATGATCGGTACGGATGTCGCCGGTGACAGCGATAAGCTCAGCAACGTAGAGGCGTGCCTGAAGTTCTGGTACTCTCCCAGCTTTAACATCAACGGTCTTGCCAGCGGATTTACCGGACCGGGCACCGAGGTGTTCCGCCTGCCGAATCAGGCGTGGGCGCTTTGCGACGTTCGCGTTCCCCGCGGGTATCATGCACAGAAAACCATTGATCGCATCCGTGAACACCTGATCGCAAACGGATACGGCGATATTGAAGTCGAGGTGATCGCTGCCTATGAGCCGTATCAGACCGGCCTTGACAGCACGTTGTGCAAGACGATCACCGGTATTCTGGATGAGAAGCAGATTCCGTGGTTCGCATGGCCCTTTGTCGGCGGCGGCGGCCCGTGGTCTCTGTTCCCTGAGTACGGTCTTCCAACGCTCTTTGATGTCGGCCTAGGTTACGGTGCAAATGCGGGCGGCATTGATGAATTCCTCGCTGTGGAGAGCACGCCCGAATATGCGGGTATCGTGGACAGTGAGCTGTTCTTTGTTGAGTTCCTCAAGCGCTTTGCGCAGGCGTAAGCGCAAAGCGGCAAACGGAAGAGAAAGGATATCAGACCATGAAAACATTTATTCCCCCCAAAAAGGCCGGCGCTGCGTTTGCGACCGGCGTGTGGGCCGGCGATACGCTCTATCTCTCCGGCAAGGTGGGCATTGACCCGCAGACCGGTGCCGTTGCGGACAGCGCGGCAGATCAGACACGCTTTGCGATCGAGGGGATCGCCGCAATCCTGAATGAACAGGGGCTTTCGCTTTCGGACGTTGTGAAGGTGAGCTGTATTCTTACCAACAAGGAAGATATGGCAGATTTTAACAGCGTCTATATGGAATATTTTGGCGGGCAGGTTCCGGCGCGGACGCTGATGTTTGTTGCGGGACTTGCCGGCAAGGCGACGGTCGAGCTTGATGTCGTCGCAGTGAAGGATTAAGCAAATGACGATGGAGAAGCTGCCGGCCCGTGCCGCTGTGCTGGAGGCAACGTTCATTGCGCTCCGGCGAGAAATTCACGCGTATCCGGAAACGGCGCAGCATGAAGAAAAAACGGCGGCACTGATAGAAAAGACGCTGCGTTCCTTTGGCATTGAAACAGTACGGAGAGGAAACTGTGTACTTGGCGTGCTGCGGGGCGAAAAGATGGGCAGAACGGTTGTCCTGCGTGCCGACATGGATGCCCTGCCTGTGCAGGAACGATCAGAACTGCCGTTTGCTTCGCAATGCGCAGGGGTATGTCACGCTTGCGGACATGATATCCATACGGCGGCGCTGCTGTTTGCGGCAAAGCTGCTGTCCGAATGTAGGAATGAACTCTGCGGGACGGTAAAGTTATTGTTTCAGCCGGCAGAGGAGACGCTCTCAGGCGCGGCGTTTGTGCTGAACGAGACAAATTTCCTTGATGATGCAGATGCGATCTTTGCAATGCATACATGGCCGGAATTGCCGGAGGGGAGCGTTGGCGTCCGCTTTGGGGCTATGATGGCGGCCGCGGACACATTTTCCGTCAAGGTTCTGGCACAGGGGGGGCATGCGGCGCATCCACAGTATACGGCAGATCCCGTACTGGCGGCCGCGTATATTACTGCGCAGCTGCATACCATTGTGGCACGGGAGCTTTCGCCTCTGGAGAGCGCGGTGCTGACGGTGGGCGAACTCCATGCGGGCAGCGCACCGAATATCATTCCGGCGGAGGCGGTTCTGCGCGGTACTGTGCGTTCAATGACACATGATACCCGGCAGAAGATACGAACGAGCATTGAGCGTATCGCAAAGCTTACAGCGGAGAGCCTGCGGGCGGAGGCATCGATAGAGTACCATGTTGGTTGTCCGCCGCTCTGCGGGACGGACAAACTGGTGTCGCTTGTTGAGCAGGCCGCACAGATGGTGGTTGGAGCGGAGAGAGTTTTCCACCTGGAAAAGCCATCGCTCGGCAGCGAGGACTTTGCATATTATCTGCAAAAGATTCCGGGGGCGTTCTTCCGCATCGGTACGCATGATGAACGGCCAGAAAGCCGATTGGGCCTGCACGATCCGCGGATTGTTTTCGGCGAAGGAGCGATTCGGACGGGAGCTATGACCCTCACGTTAACGGCAATTTTGTACTTGAAAGAGCAATGGTAGTTGCAGACTGACCGGAGTTGCTTTAGTGCCAGCTTATGCGGCGCGGGAGCTGTGCGGAGTGGCCGGGAACATGGATGAAGAACATCAGAGAATTGCTTTTTATGCTTGCCTTGCAACGTTGGCGGAGGAATTCGACCGGCGAAACTAATAGGCGGAGGCCTTAGAATACGCGCAGCCCGGCGGGCTGCGGAACTGGAGAAAGCGGACACACGCCACAGGCGTGTGTCCGCTTCTTTCGAATTTTCTCTTGTGTAGTCGGGGAACTGCCGCGTCTAAAAGAACGGTGCCCCGCATTTCTGCGCGTGAGTTGCTGTAAGCAATTATTTTGAGAGAGTCGAGTGGCGTACCCGCTTTCGAGTGTGAAAGCAAACGTGAACTGATTATGACCGCAGCAGTACTTGCATTTATGGTGCCTTATGTAAGTAGTGTTAGAATTTGACGGGCTGCAAAGAGAGTGGCACAGATTCGCAAGTACCAAATAATCGGATTAATTTAGACTAAATGCGCAAAAATGAGTTTGCGAGCAGGACTTCACAGAAGTACATGCTGCTTTGAATATTCGCTTTTTCTGCGTTCACATAGTACCTCCTTTATCACTTCTGCAGCGCGCATCTCGAGGTCTGCCGGCAGGGGCTTGCGCTGTTCGTGCTCGTGCCTATCTGGTGCTATCGCGGGCGGCAGGGCCACCACAGCAGAGCTTTTCAGTACGCCTGCTGCGCTTTTTATCCCGTGCACCTGCTGGTGCTGGGACTGATCGTGCATCTGGGAGGATAACGCAGGTAAACAGGGCAGCTGATAGCAAAAAGGGAGGGACCGCGCCGCGGTCCCTCCCTTTTTGCTTAAAGCAGGCCTTTGAGCTGCACGAGCAGTTCAAGGAGCTTTGATTTGACAAGGATGCCGCCGGTCGCGGCGTTCTGCGTCAGAACGCCGTCACACAGCGGAGAAAAGGCTGCGCTCCACCATTGGAGCGTTGGCTGCGGCTGCACGGCGCAAATGAGCAGCATGACCGCAAGGCCGATGGCGAGGGAAAGCTCAAGCTTGGAATATTTCATGAAAAAACCGCCCATCTCAAGATATTTGCCTTGAGTATGGACGGCTTTTCTGTATTTTAAACAAAGGCGGCGCAGAAGGTTTCAATGCTTCCGCTTCGCAGTGCCTCGCATGCTGTGCGGCAGGCGTCCTCGTCATGAAAAAGACCGAAGACGGCACTGCCCGAGCCGGTCATGGCCGCACAAGCCGCGCCGTGCAGGACGAGCGCACGCTTGAGCTTTTCAATGCAGTCCTGCTGCGGGCCCTCAAGCGCCTGCTCGAAGACGTTGCGGACATTCGCACACAGTGCGTCCGCATTTCCGTCCTCAATGGCGGCAAGCATCGCTGTCGTGTCGGGGCGGTCCGAAAGCGTGATGCCATCCACGCGCGCGAAGAGTGAGGGCGTGGAGATGGGAAAGTCCGGCTTGCAGATGGCGGCATAGAGCGGCGGCGCGGCTTTCAGTACGGTCAGCTTTTCGCCGCGGCCCTCGGCCAGCTGCGTGCCGCCGCGAATACAGAAGGGCACGTCGCTGCCAACGCGCGCGCCGATCTCCTCGAGCCGCTCGTCCGTGAGGGCGGGGGAGACGAGTTCGCGCAGCGCGCGCAGCACCGCGGCGGCGTCCGCGCTGCCGCTGGCCATGCCGGCTTCAGACGGGATGCGCTTTTGGAGCGCAATGTCGATACCGACGCCGTAGTCCAATGCCTCGCAGAAGGCGTTCGCTGCCTTGACGGCGAGATTGCGCTCGTCGCACGGGAGGTCTGCGCCCTCCACGCGGCAGCGGATGCCGCCGCCGTCCGCGAGCGTGACGGTCACATCGTCGTGGAGCGAAACGGTCTGCATGACCATCTGCATCTCGTGATAGCCGTCGTCGCGCTTGCCAAGAATGTCAAGCGTCAGGTTGAGCTTAGCATAGGCGGGGACGGTGAGCGTACGAAGCGGCTCATCCACAGGTGCATCCAGCGTCTTGCCGCAGTAGGGACAGTAGGTCAGGCCGCCCTCGCGCCCGAGGTGCCGCCCGCAGTGCGGGCAGCGGTAATAGATGAATAGTACTGCAAGACCGCTGAAAACGATCAGCGTGCCGAGCGCCAGGCACAGCTCGCTCTGCCCGACGACGCCGACCAGAAGACCGAGCGCGGAGAGAGAATACATCACGAGGTGCGCATTGCGGTAATCGATCAGAGGCTTTTTGCCATTCATATCATTCTCCCGCGTTCAGCGCTTTTTCTTTTTGTGCTGGACCTTTTTCTTCTCCTCCGGCTCCGGCTCGTCGGCGACCCACGCGCCGCAGTGCGGGCAGCGCTTGGGATTGCCGCGGCCGAGCTGCTCGCGGCAGTAGGGGCAGCGGTGGTACATCCACCAAACGACGATTGAGAGCATCATCATTACAAGCCCGGCAATGGAGATGTAAAGATTATCGAACACAGAAACGCCGGTAAGGCCGACGATCAGCCCGCCGAAGAGCAGGATGTTCTGCCAGCGGTTTGCGGATTTGAGATCCATAGTGAGTCCTCCTGAGCAAAAAAGCGCCTCGCGGCGCTTTTTTGTTGTGTTGTGAGCGGGTTATCTGATCTTGCGGGCCTCGACGTAGTAGCGCTTGTCCTGCGCGTGACCCATGGAGAAGGTCTTGCGGGGCAGCACGCCGTCGGCCATGACGGTCTTGAACAGCTGCTCTTTGCCCATCGCGGGAAGCAGGAAGCCCATGTTGCCCTCCTTGGAGCCGAGCTCGCGAGTGACTTCGTCGCCGTGGATATAGTCGACTTCACCACCGAACTGCTTGAGGTACTCGTCGATGAACGCCTGCAGCGTGCCGACGGCCAGCTGGACCTTGGGATCGGGAACGGTGATGAAATCGTCGTGGCCGTTCCAGCAGACCTCAATGACGTGACCCTCGCCCTTGCCCTCGTGGGCGTTGGGGTAGAACTTCTTGAACTCTTCCATGAACTTTTCGTGATCCACGCCGAAGAGCACGCGGTGGATGGGCTCGAACTGGAGCGCGTCGTCGTGGTTGTTCACGACCTCAACGAGCGCGTAGCGGGCGGGCAGGGCAAGGTATTCCTCGGGGGTCTTGCCCTTCTTCTGCTCTTCATAGCAGGCCTTGGCGGTGGCGAGGGAATGGTTGCCGTCGCCGACGGCGAACAACAGGGGAGCGACGCCGGAGACGCCGTACTTGCTCTTCATCGCCTCGTCGGTCGTGAGGCCGGTGAGCGCGTCGGCGACCGCGTCGATCTGCGCAGCGGAGAGCTTGTAGCCCTTGATGTGGCCGCCGTTTTCCATCAGGTCGAAGTCGTAGACGGATTCCATCTTATCGGCCGCGGCGGTCAGCGGCTCGATGACGGTCTTCTCGGGGTCGTCAATGAGCAGCATGACGTGGGGCAGCTCGATGGGGGCGTTGC
>CAKTLD010000016.1 GCA_934572445.1 uncultured Oscillospiraceae bacterium | reverse complement strand
GTGCCCTGGCCATTGTGCTACACCTGCATTCGCCCTCCGCAAAAATCGTCAGCTCCGTTATAATAGCATCATTGCCCCCGTTTGTCAACAACTTTCCTGAATTTCCTTTTACTTTTTTGCGTCACTGTAATAAAGCGGCAAACAGGGGTGCGCCGTCTGCCGCATCCGGGCGGAAAAACGCGCCGCAGAGACGCTCGGGATGCCACTGGACGGCAAAAACGGGCAGGCTTTCGTGCGCGAGCGCCTCGACCACGCCGTCGTCCGCGCGGGCAAGGCCGCGCAGGCCGCGGCCCAGCCGGTCGACCGACTGATGGTGCGCGCTGTTGACGATGAAGCGCGGGCCATAGAGCGCGCACAGCAGCCCTGTCTCCGCGCAGACGGGATGCAGACGGTCACAGCCCTCGCACCGGCTGTGTCCGCCGATATGCTGATGCAGTGTGCCGCCGAAGAAGACGTTGATGAGCTGCAGGCCGCGGCAGATCCCGAACACGGGCAGGCCGCGGCGCAGAAAATCCTCGGTCAGGGCGAGCTCGCGCGCGTCACGGGCCTCGTCGATATCCGACGCGCCGTCAAGGCACCGGCCGTACCGGCGCGGGTGAAGGTCGCCGCCGCCCACGAGCAGGAGGACGTCGGCCTCTTCGGGCGATCCGGCGGGGCGCACGCCGGTCAGGGCGAGCGCATTTTCGTAATTTTTCAGGGGTACAGACAGATAAACGCTCTTCATACCGGAAGAATATGCGCGGAAGGCGAAAAAATACCTTGCAAGACAGGAAAAGTTATGGCATAATATTTGAGTCGTGAATGACAGCTGATATGCAGCGGTATCGAAGTGGTCATAACGGGGCTGACTCGAAATCATGTATCATATTCAGAGAACTGAATAAGTTTATCGTATGGAGCGGTATCGAAGTGGTCGTAACGAGCTTGACTCGAAATCAAGTTGTCCGCAAGGGCACGTGGGTTCGAATCCCACCCGCTCCGCCAAAAAGCCTTGGAAACTCAATGTTTCCAAGGTTTCTTTTTTGCACTACATATCTGGCGCGCTTCTTGTATTAGCACATAGGCGGAGAACCTCTCGCTGTCAGGCACTGCATATTATGCTTGCGCTTTGAATGCAATGGTGCCAAAATGGTGACAGATGCTTCCACAGCAGCCTATATAACGCGATATAAACGTGTGCAAGGCTGCAAGCAAAATAGAAAGGACATCCTCAGCATTTCGGAGAGGATGTCCTTGTACTTATGCTTCATGGCCTAATGTTTCCTTGTGGTAGGTATCGAGGACAAATCGCTTTCTGTCGAGGCGAACGTCCACATACTGCGCAGTAACTGCCTCCATATTGTTAGAGATTCCGAGCTGAATGCCGATTCCCTTTAAGCTGTGACCGAGGATCTGACCTACAGTATAGAAATCTCCTGTCAGTTCATGCATATTGGTTGCTGCCGAATGGCGAAGATCATGGAAGCGAATATGCCGAAGTTCCTGATGGCGAAGAAACTGTCCGAAGTTTGCAGACACTCTTTCCCTGCGTTCGGGAATGCCGTTCGGTTTGGCAAGCACCAGATCATTTTCGTAGTAGGTTTCACCAGACATCGCCAACAGCCGTTTCTGCTCGTCCTGTCGCTCTTTTTGCCGAATAAAATATGGCAGCGTTAAGTCTGTGATAGGCAGAGCTCGGTCGCCGGATTTAACAGGGGCCATCTCCTTAATGTATGTAGTCCCTGCTGGAAGCGCAAAGGGAAGCTGCTCTATGACGTTGAACGTCTGATTTTCCAAGTCAACATTTCTCCAGCGCAGTCCAAATATTTCGCTCAGTCGCAGTCCGTACAGGCCGCCGAGGACAACGATCAACTCCCAGTCCGTTCCAGCTGTTCGAACCAGCAGTTGACGCATCTCTTCTACCGTGTACGGGTCAGGAGTTTTCCCCTGCTTGCCGAATCTGGTGATGATATCTCGGGCCGGATTGCTCTCAATATAGTGATATTTTCTGGCGTGTTCAAGGGCCACACCAATGATACGGTGAGCATATTTTACCGAGGAAGGCGATAGCCCCTTCTCAGTCAGCTTTGCAAACATATCATCCAGCATGGCAGGAGTCAGCTGCCCCAGATAGACGTCCCCAATATAGGGATCGATATGATTGCGGATATGACTCTGATAGCTTGCCTTGGTGCTGGGGCGCAGATTAGCAGTGCCATGACGCTCTAACCACTCGGCGAGGTAGTCTCTCACAGTCAGCCGCCGCTGTGATGCCGTAGGCGGTACATAGGACGGGTTTGCCAGTTTATTTTTCATCATGGCCTCGTATTGCTGGGCTTCGCTCTTGGTTGCAAAGCCCTTTTTCGAATGGGCCTTTACTTTCCCTTCGGAGCGATATTTGACATTGACATCATAGACGATTCCCGGCTTGCCGGTCAAAACGCCAGTGGAGTTGCGTTTGTTCTTGACGGTACGTTCTGTAATTGCCATAATAGATATATCTCCTTTTCTCCTTTGCGCTGCGTCAGTCAACGCAATTTTCATGGGCGTTGCCGTACGGACTGCACGCTTCTTGGAAGACGTGTCAGCTGCCGCACGGCCCCACCCATAAAAATCACGCTGCCAGTCGCAGATGTGATCTAATTAAATTGCTTACGCAGGCTCGCCGAGCTTATTACTCCTGTACGAACGGATGGGCGTCTTATGCCGATCATAATAGTCGATAATAGCCGCTGGTCTCAGAAGACGGTGGTTGCCGACCAGCAGATATTCCAGTTCGCCCGCGTCCATCAGGCGGCGAATGGTGTTCTCACCAATACCGCTGATTCGGGCAAGCTCTTTAGCGGTCACCAGCAGGGGCATCGTGATAGAGTTCTTCTTGGTATTCATAGAAATAAGACCTTCCTTACTTTATTATATTAGAATAATATACGGGTGAAGCAGACGATTCCACGCCACGGAACGGTCCATGAAGAGTGGAACGCCAAAAGGTGTTGTCTGCCAACGCATCAGGAGCTGTGTTCCATTGTTCCAGCATTTCTGCTTTCTCTATGGACAATCAGGCCGCGGAAGCCTCGAAGGTTTTTCCCTTCGGCCCGAATGCGCTCTCTGGATACATTCGGGAGAGTCACGATCATATTCTGCATAGCTTGATTCTTGATTGGATCAAAACCATTCAGATCGCAGTACTCTCGGTAGGCGCTGCACAGATCCTGACTGAAAACATAGCCGCCATTTCCAACCTCGCACCAGTCCTTCAAAAACGCATGAACAGAGCTTTGCGTCTCAGCGTATGCGTTCAGGAAATGCTGCGTATCGGTCGGTACGGTGAATTGGTAGTTTCTCTTATGCAGGGACGCGAGCGCATCCATGGCAAGGGAAAATATCTCGTCACGTTCTTCCAGCAGCTTATTCAGAAGGTTCTTATCCTGCTTGTCCTTCGGAATGCTGACACCGAAAATCACTACACAGAGGCGGTTGACGAATGAGCGGGTCATATCCGTGTCTTTCGTTTCCGGCAGGGTGTTCCCAGCAAACAGGAGCTTACAGGTTGGTGTGAAATAAAACGGTGATTCACCTTTGAATTCCCCACACATCCTGTCCCCTCCGGTGATAGACTTGAAGCTGGAGATATCTCTCAGAGCACTCCCCTTGATCTCACCGGCTACGTTTATCTTCTTTCCGAGAAGCTCTGCAATTTTGAACTTCTCGTTAAGCTGATGGAGCTGGATGTTGACGATTAAGCGCTTGTCCAGCAGAGCCGAGGCAAAGTTGAGCAGGATGGACTTTCCACTGTCAGGTGCACCGTGCAGGAAAAAAGCACTCTTAGCTCCCACAGCATCACTCAAAATATAGCCCAGCACCTCTAACAGCTGCTGCCGCTTTTCTGGATCATTCTGAAGAGACGTGGCGCAGAACTGATCAAATACAGGACATCCCTGCCGATCATCTGGCATGAGATAGTAAGCGTCCACACAATAGGTGTACAGCTTCTGATTGGAATGCTCTCGCAGCTGTCCGGTTTGCCAATCCAGATCTCCGGACAGACAGTTGATACGGTACGGATCAGCATTGACATCCTCAGCAGCAATCTGAATATCAGGGTCGCTGAACAAGGCCTGAACAATGTCGCCCATATCCTTCTGTGTCAGGTTCCATGCCTTCGTTCCTAATACCTGTTGCACAAAGACGAGCGGCGCGGAAATCGGCGTGTAGCAGAAGGCCTCTTCATCATAGAACAAGAGCTCCTTGTGCTCCAAAATCTTTACGTGACAGTCACACGCGATCCGGTTGGCGAAGGCTCGCACGGCGCGCGCCTTCTTGTTGGTTGGTACTTCTATCGTTGGAATTTCAATGCTCGGGATATCATCTTCGTCTGAGTCGAACTGAGAATACTCAGACATAGGAATGTTGTCGTAATATGGATCATCAAATACTTCACCATAATACTGGCTGCTTTTCTTATGCTTACTCATATAGGCTCCTTTGACGGCGTGGTCTTCTTATAGAGAAAACACACTTGAGGTTGATACTTATACAGGGCGTGGACTACTAGCCCACTTGCGAGAAATAGTTTTTCGAGGTACATGTTCTCCGGAGATGGGCCTATATTAGCATAAAAAAATGATGGTGTTGAGAACACTTCGATTTTAGAACGTGTCCGTAGCAAGCTAAAAAAAGTTTCCTGGACAGATGGTGAAAGTATAAACAGCCCCATATACGAAAAAATAAAGGGTATTTACTATCGCACCCTTTATAAAATAAATGGAAAAAAATTATAAGTCCGCATTTCAAAACGAAGTGTAAGAATAGGAGGAAAGCTGGCATGAAGGAGATAGCACGAATTAGGAATGTTGACATGCCGCAAAGTCTGCAAAAGCAAATCGATGCTGCGAAATCGGCTATAGACGAACGATTAAAGATTTGGGGAACAGATTGTGATGGTTGGCTCCCTAAAGAAGTGGGTTTAAGTACACAGGACCTTTTTAGGCGATTTTATACATATCATGTCAGCAGGAAATCTCTATGCAATATTGGCTTAAATGGTTGGGAATGTGGACTTGGGCAAATATTGGATATACGTGATGAAAGAATCGCTTGTATTCTTCCTTATTTACTAACTGCATATATGTACAACTTTCACAGCAACAAGCTGATTACAGGCTTTATAAATAACTCATGTCCTTCCACTTGGAGGCCAACATGGAAAGACCAATATTTTTTTGGGATTGAGCCGGATAATTCGCTCAAACCGAACGACCTAATAGGTGATCAACAACATCAGGACAGCCAAGAAAGCCAAAAGGCTCGGCGACGCCCAGATATGTATGGAATTGGTAAATATCTAACAAATGGAGTTGTCTCTCTGCCATCACGTGAAAAGAAAATGCAAGAAAAAATACGAAACATGTTCTTTTTTCCTGATGCAGCTCTCATAGAAGTATCGGGATACTCTACAGACGTATATCTTGTTCCAATCGAAGCACTTACTAGCTTTGAGCACAAAATTAAGCACGGTAGTTATATCATTCATAAAGATATAGATAGTTCTTCTGCAACTAAAACTAAAGAAGAAGCAGATCGCTTACCTGAAATCGAATATGAATACCTTGATGCTAATGAAAGCCCGCGAGAATATCGAATTGAGTTTTATCACACAGCCTTTTTAGCATGGTATCAGACAGCATGCGAGGCGTTCTATTCTAAAAGGAAAAGCAAGATGCTTGCCTGCGAACCATACGCCAAAGACAGCTATTCCCTTTTGCAATATCATCTAAAAGAAGTAGCTCTTGAAAACATTCGATGTGCCAGTGTAGATCAAGTCAAAGAAGTATTATGTTTTCCTCTTGTTACCAAGCCTAGCAAGCAATATGAGGGCAAAAAGCAGGCAGGAGATGATGTGTTCGTTCTGCCTCCGCATAGCAGCCACACAAAATGTCGAGCACACCGAAAAGATAAAAAGCACGACGAAATCATATTGAAGTAAAGCTATCTAATGCATCCCTTTTCACCCTCCACTGCTTGCCAATTCTAAATGCCGGCAGCTCACCGGACTGGACCATCTTGTAGAAGGTGTTCTTTCCGATTGCCAGCAGCTCCATCACCTCTCGGGGCGTCAAATACTCGTTGAGTTCCAGCGTGCCGTCATAATCCTCACGCTCATAGCCGAACTCATCGTAGCGGTCATCATATCTTGTCATCGTAAAAACCTCCTGTGTTGTAATTGGCATAAAGCCTTATATCCTTGTTGTCTCCTTTCGTCCCATTTAGCGTTATTTCTCACTTCTCAACCGTATATTATTAGTAAGAGAAAGAGCCAGTGCCCGAAGATCCTCGACGATCACGGGCGCTGGCTCTTTTTCGATTTTGCAGAGAAAATGATGGATTTTCTGCGCTGCAAGCTGCAAATCAGCGAAAAACACAAGAAAAATGCGAAAGGAGATTATGACTATGCTGCACCACTTACTGCGTCTCATCCGCACGGTTTTGGCGGAGATCGTCGGCGTTCTGCTGCGAAAGACTGTGTTATCGTGATGGGCACGAGGGACAGGAAGGGAGAGGATCACCAAGGATAATCAGAACTTGAGTACCAACAACATCATTGAAATTATGCTGGCCGCTGCCGCCGCGCTGCTCTGTGCAGCGATCGACTATTTTACAAAGGAGAAAGAAAACGATGACTGAACCTTACACCTGCCGCCACTGCGGAGAAATGATTTTGACCACCCCTACCTGGATGAACGAGAACCCTTTATGCGAGAACTGTGCCGAGGAAACAACAATGCTCTGCTCTCACTGCGGTGAGCGCATCTGGCGGGATGACAACGCCGGAGATGAATCCACGCCGCTCTGTCAGGACTGCTACGACCGTCACTACACAAACTGTCACAGCTGCGGTGATATCATCCGCATCAGCCAGACCTATTACGCCTGTGAGAGTGACGGCAACGAGTATCCGTTCTGTTATGACTGCTACACGAGCCGCACTTCCCGCAAGCCGATTCAGGATTATTACTACAAGCCTGAGCCGCTGTTCCGTGGGGACGGCGATCGCTACTTCGGCGTAGAGCTGGAAGTGGACGGTGCCGGTGAGGACGATGACAACGCCGCCGAAGTCATGTCTATTGCCAACGGCAATGGCTTGGAAAACCTCTACTGCAAGCATGACGGCTCTCTGGATGACGGCTTCGAAATGGTGACGCACCCCATGACGCTCGCCTATCATCAGTCGGAGATGCCGTGGGCAGCCATCTTGCGGAAGGCCGTGCAGATGGGGTACAAAAGCCATCAGGCGGGCACTTGCGGACTCCATGTTCACGTCAACCGCAATGCCTTCGGTGAAACGGAAGCACAGCAGGACGCCGTGATTGCCCGCATTCTTTATTTCTTTGAAAAGAACTGGGAGGAGCTCTTGAAGTTCAGCCGAAGAACGCAGCATCAGCTCGATCAGTGGGCTACCCGCTATGGCTACAAGGATCAGCCGAAGGAGCTTTTGGACCATGCTAAAAAGAGCGCTCACGCCGGCCGCTATACCAGCGTCAACCTCACCAACAAGAACACCATTGAGTTTCGCATCTTCCGTGGGACGCTCAAATACAACACGCTCATCGCCACATTACAGCTCCTTGACCGGATCTGTGATGTGGCGCTTTTCATGTCCGACGAGGAGTTGAAAGCGATGTCTTGGACGACCTTTGTCTCCGGCTGCACACAGCCAGAGTTGGTGCAGTACTTGAAGGAGCGTCGCTTGTATGTGAACGAGCCGGTAGAAAGCGAGGCGGAGGTCTGATATGTGCTGCTTATTCGGTCTGATTGACAGCCGGAACCAATTTAGTGCCAAGGAGAAAAGTCGCATCCTCTCCATATTGGCGACGGAATGTGAAGAGCGCGGCACAGATGCCACCGGCATCGCGTACTGCTCTCACCGGCATTTAAGCATCTACAAGCGTCCCGTAGAGGCGCACCGTATGAGGTTCCGTATTCCGGCAGACAGCAGGGTCATTATGGGCCATACCCGTATGACCACGCAGGGCGATGCGCGGAAGAATCGGAACAATCACCCATTCCTCGGCTACGCGGAAAATAAACCGTTCGCCCTTGCACACAACGGCGTTCTCTGGAACGACGGCATTCTTCGCCGCACCAAGCGCTTGCCGAAAACGAAAATCGAGACGGACAGCTATGTGGCCGTTCAGCTCATTGAACAGAAAAACGCCCTCGACTTTTCCTGCCTTAAATACATGGCGGAAGCGGTCGAGGGCTCTTTCACATTCACCGTGCTGGACCAGCGCGAAAATCTGTACTTTGTGAAGGGCGATAATCCGCTGTGTCTCTATTACTACCCGCACTGTGGCCTGTACCTGTATGCGTCCACCGAGGCTATTTTGAACCGCGCGCTGAAACGGCTGCATCTGCCCGTTGGCAAGCCGGAGCGTGTCGAGCTGAACTGTGGAGATATTCTGAAGCTCCGCCCCACTGGGCAGATGGAAAGATCCTCTTTCGACGCGGCGAACCTGCTTTGCCCATGGAGCAGCTTTTCGCTGTATCCCGTGCAGAGGAAGGCCGTCCCGCAGCAGCACAGGGCCGAACAGGAATATCTGGACACGCTGAAAGGCGTTGCCGCCTACTACGGCTACGAGCCAAGCTCTATTGATGAGCTGCTGGACGTGGGCTTCTCTACCGATGAAATTGAAGAATTACTGTATGAAAGGATGATCTACTGATGAGTATTTACGAGATCGATGCGAAAGTCAAAGAGTTGAAGGAGCTGCGAGATATGGAAGCCGAGGTGAAGTCCTCCATCGCGGCCATTGAAGATTCCCTGAAGGCAGAAATGCTGGCAAAGAACACGGATGTGCTGTCCGGAAAGGACTATCTGATCACATGGGAAACTATTATCACAAACCGCTTCGACAGCGCTGCCTTCAAGCTGACGCACGCAGATCTGTTTAATCAGTTCAGCCGCAGCACCACTATACGGCGTTTTGTCATTGCGTAAGGGGGGTAGCTCATGCAAGTTGTTATTGTGGAACCTGAGAAGAAACCGGTCGTGCAGAACATCGACAGCGGCCTTGCCTCCATGCAGCAGATCGTCGGCGGAAACATTCAGGCGGTCTACCCATTTGAGGAACCGGTCGCCCTGATCTGCAACGATGAGGGAAAGCTGCTGAACCTGCCGCCGAACCGTGCGCTGAGAGACAGCACTGGAGCTATCTACGACATCGTGGCGGGGACTTTCTTCCTCTGCGCGGCTCCTGCTAACAGCGACCGCTTTGAGGGACTGACCGATGAACAGGCGCAGACCTGCATGGAGCGCTTTGCGATGCCGGAGCGGTTCATCAAGGCCAACGGCGATATCTTCGTCCTGCCGTACCTGTAAGGCGTCCCATTAGGGCATACCCCAACGAGACGCAAAAAAAGAGTCCCATTAGGGTCCTTCTGACAAACGGCACATGCCGAAAGTCGGAAAGAAGCCCTAATGGGACTCCCTATGTCTCGCGTAAAATCGCTTTTAGTTCTGATGCCGGATCAGCCAGTCCAGCAGGTCGGGGTATTCCTTCTCGCTGGCCGCCACCTGCAAAATGATGTCGCTCAGTTCTGCCTGGGTATATGTCAACTCCACGCCGTTGACCGCCAGAAACACCAGCATGGCGTGCGCACCGATTCGCTTATTTCCGTCTACAAAGGGATGGTTCTTGACCAGCCCAAAGCAGAGACGAGCCGCCTTTTGCTGCAAGGACGGATAAACGTCCGTATTGTCGAAGCTCTGAAATGGAGCCGATAGCGCAGAATCCAGCAAGCCTTCGTCTCGGATGCCGTCTGAGCCGCCGGTCTGCTCCACCAACTGCCGATGCAGCATAAGGATCTGCCGCTTACTGAGTGTCTTCACTTCGCCAGCACCTCATACGCTTCACGGTTCTGCTTGAGCAAACGCGCAGAGATGTTCATCACATCTTCATCCTCTGCTGCTTGAAGCTGCTCTGCCTGACTGAACTCGATGATCAGATAGCGCGGGGTGTTATTTTTCAAAATAACGGCAGAGCCCCGCTCGTCCACGAGCCTCGCCACCTTGGAGAAATTCTGATTGGCCTCAGTGATGGAAACCAGATTATTCGTATTGACCATCATGTGTATCACACTCCTTTGATGATAGTATACGCCAGAAATAGGAGAAATACAACCTATAATTTGTCTGCCATCAGAAGTATTGCACATCTGCAAGGCAGAACGAGGTTAAACGAAAAAGATGTGCCATAGCATCACGAAATGTGTTACAATGGCCACAAGAGGTGAGATCGCTATGCTTGCAGAAGTCAAAAACCTTCAACGCACAGAGAAAAGCACCGTAACGCTGGTCATTGATTCGGATACCGGTACTCGCTATATCCGCAAGGAGCTGCAAGGCCCGCACCCTATTTATGCACAGCTTCAAGCTCTCTCGCATCCTTACCTCCCCAAGATTTTTCATGTTGAGGAAACCAGGACTGGCGTTGTATTGATAGAAGAATTTATTGATGGAGCAAATTTGGCGGAAATCACCCTGCCGGAAAAACAGGTCATAGTTCTCATGGAAGAACTCTGCGAAGTATTGGTATTTCTCCACCAGCACGGGATCATTCACCGCGACATCAAGCCTTCCAATCTTTTATTGGCACCCAATGGACATATCCGTCTCATCGACTTTGATGCTGCCCGTGAAGAGAAAAACACCGGCGGCAGTGATACTCGTCTATTGGGGACCAAGGGCTATGCACCGCCTGAACAATACGGCTTTGCTCAAACAGATGCCCGTGCTGACATTTATGCCACAGGAGTCACGATGAAACAGCTCTTGGGAAAGCGAGCTGATCAGCGCCCCTATCGACATATTCTCCGTAAGTGCACTGAATTTGCGCCCAAGCATCGCTACGCCACGGCAAAGTCATTACTTTTTTCATTAAAGACACGGACACTTCAACTCTGCCTGCCTTGGATCATCTCTATCGTAGTGCTTTTGAGTACAAGCATCCTTGCATGGTGGTATCACAGCAATCAGGCCGAGATCACCGAGGCCCGTTATCCTGATGAGGCCTTGTTGTTTTACGCCGCCACAGAGGATTATCTGATTGCAAATGCAGGAAAGTTAAGAACAACCGGGCAGGATCTGACCATGCGTGTCGATTTGGACGGCAACCGTGAAAAAGAACTTGTCCGATTGTACGCTGCTGATTCCGGCACTATTCAGTGCGAGGTCATCTCCGGCAGCAAAAATGCAGACGGAGCCTTCTACGGAAAAGAGCTTCTAAGTTTTGCCGCCGCAGAAGTACCGCTTGCAGACTATCTCACTTCCGTTACGCAAGATACTCTTTTTGAAAACGAAATCATTTCTGGCGAAGTGCTCCCCGTAACGCTATCCGAGGCGCTGCCTGATGGGCGCACGGCCTCTATTCTCACCGCAAATCCTTTATCCGGTATCACAGAACTCCCCGACGAGCTCTACGTTCAGCTGACCTGTGTGGATCTAAATCCCGAAGGGAACGATGGAAAGGAAATCGTATTATCAGTAGGTGACTTATCAGCCGAATCTGTATCCGCCGTTTATTCTTATACCAACTCCGAGAATATAGCAGCTTATCGCGGGCGAATTTGGGGCGGCGGCAACACCAAATTGACTTCAGATGGATACCTGGAATCGGAGCTCCTGCGCAATCCGTACCACGGCTTTAACACCTATGGGTACAATTCCGCCACTGGTGTCACGCCGTATGACGAAGTGGACTATGAAAAGTATCTTTTTGCTGTAGAAGGAAACTTAAGTTTAGAAGAGTGGAACGCTGCTCTTAACTCTTAATAACTGAAAAGGCCGCTGGATCATCGTCCAGCGGCCTTTCCTATTCCAGCACTTCAATATTATGATCATACAAGAGTTCATTTGCATCAATGATCCCCTTGTGATGACCAATAGCATAAAGCAACAGTGCGTCGCGCGGATCTCTCGGATATAACTCCCGGTATCCCGCCTGTTTCAGCAGCACTTGTACTTCTTTTTCATCCAGCTTAAGGCCAAAGGCCAATGCGATCACCTTGTCCCGCGAGGGATACTTTTTCCCCAAAAATATCTGATATACATAGGCCTTATTTAGGTTTGAACGGCGCACAACGTCTGCCTTGGTGCAGTCCTTTCTTTTTAGCCACTGCTCCAAATACTCCGGCAGACTATCGATCTGCATCTCACCGCGGTTCTCTGCAAAGTAGTCCAGAATATTATCGGACTGGCAAATCTCATGCGTTAGCTCATCTGTTGTTTTCATCGATCTCACCTCTGCCCACATATTACTCTTATTATAGCACAAAAAGGTTAGCTGCCAGCTAACCTTTTTGTGCTTCAATTTTGTTACTATGCAGGTAGAACCAAATCAAGAAAGGAGCACCTAACATGATCTCGGCAATACTCTCTATCGTTATCGCCAACATTCTCTATTGGTTATACGCAAAGCTGATTGGCGCAGACGTAATGTTCTTCAGCGGGAAGAAAAAACTCGCCGCTTATGTCGTCGTATGGGCCCTCCTCTTTGCGTCTACTGGGATATAGCAAGACTGCGACGAACTCTCTCGTCGCAGTTCTTTTTGAAAAATCGACCGTCTTCGACATTCTTCGCGCAAAAGCCCCGATATAATACGAACAACTTTTCTTCTCTCTATTGCTTCATTAAAAACAGTTTCAGCACATCCTCTGCGAGCTTCAATTCTCTCTCCGTGCAGCGTGACAGCAATTCCTGCACACCGGAAGCATCTCCCGGATCATAACCGGAACCGTAAATAATATATTCCATCGGCAGGTGCATGGACTGTGACAGCTTAATGAGGGTATCGATGGACATCTGCGATGTCCCAACTTCCAACTGTCCGTAATAGCCCGTGCCGATATCGGCAAGTTCAGACATTTTTTCGCGGGTCAGTCCCAGTTCCTGCCGCCGTTGCCGCAGACGCTGGCCGATCTCAATAAGCTGTTGCTTTTCCATTACGTTTCACCACCTTTTTTTCGTTATTGTAAAGGATGATGAGTTGTGATAAAATATGTTATAAGATAACTAAAAACGATATTTAAAAGGAGATGTCTGTATGGTTATAGGACTAATCGTTTCAGTTCTGCTACTTGGAGTGCTTTATTTTGTGGTTAAAGGCATTTGCTATGTGCTAGCGAAAGTATGTGTTCCTTTACATTTGCCATATATCGTTGTAGTTGCGGTCGTGTTTTTTGAAATGAGAATGTTCCATGGTACGGCAAAGACATTATTTTTGATACTTGCAGTCGGCCTGCTTCTCCGAGTAGGAACTAAACACATTATAGAATTGGGGTCGCATAGTCAGGATGATTATGCGTATTCAAAAGATACATTTCAAAGTGTGTTAGTAAGTATATTTGGATACGTCTTCTCTGCGCTTATGATTCTTTACATTGGGGCGTGGCTTATCCCTTCCGTATTGTCTGATTCTGAAAATACAAGCGGAATATTATATGTATTAGAGTTGTATCATAAATCAAATGCTGATATATATTTGCTCTTGATTCTCGTAGCTTTTGCGTATATCAAAGCATGGAGCAAATGTGCAGATTTGGAAATGCGCACAAAGCCTGTTGTCGCACCGCCCAAAAGAAATGAAGTCGCTCTCTATTTTGACGGTGTATTGCCGGAGCTAAAAATGCCCGATACCGTTTCGGCAGATCAGGCGAAGAAGATGATTAAAGAATACCTCATAAAAAATATAGTTAATATTTCAGAGGATGTTGCTGACAGTCTTTCAGAGGAGCTGTACTTTTGTTCACTTGCAGATAAGAAGGACATAGAGCAAATATTAGGTGAACTCAGTGAAATTCCTCCCGCTATCGCAGAACAGCTGAAATCAAGATTGTGTAGCCAATAAAAGGTGGTATTAACATGTTAGAAATGTTTGATTTTGAAAATGAGGACGAGTTTCTTGCGAAGTCCCATGAGCTCGGGAAACTTACGCAAAATTTTGGACACTTGGCATATAGCTGTGTCCAAGCGTTTGATCAGAAATTTAATCCAAATAAAATTGATAATGTTGATAGTATAGTCGATGCCATGCTGGAATTCTATATTAGTTGGATGCGAAAAGGGGTTCAACTTGGAGCGTCTTTTTTAAATAAGAATTATGATACCAGAATGAGCGAAAAAGAATACATCGGTTTTTCAACGCTATATGATCATCCTTTCTTTTCGTTCGGAAATACATTTATGAGTTCATTTCTTGAACCGTACGTACAACTTGTTGAAGAGTATGGGGATTCCGAGGACAATAAACTACTTTATGATACGGGAAAACGTTGGGTCGGTGGCGGCATCGGAATGGCGGGAGCAGTCGCAGGCATGGTTCAAGCTGAGTTATTAAATGCGGGAGCAAGTATCTTGCGAGACAGCGTAAATAGTTTATTCGCAAAGGGCAATCACGCCGTTATGAAGAAGGAGGTACAAAAATTACTTTCGAGCGATGAGGTTCAACGCTCTCTTCGGGATTCATTATATGAGTCAGTATGTGCAACCGCTATTGGCATATTAGAATACCTCAATCTCCGACATATAATTACTTTTTCAGTAGACGACCTTCAAATTGCAACTGAGGCATACGACGATGCTGTCCGTGCATTATACGATTCGCAAGACCTTGCGAAGGAAATCGAGTCCGAATCTGCGCTATACCAAAATTATTGTGGTACACTGTCAGTCATGCTGATGATAGTGCCTTTTTCAGTTCGTATGATGGATGACGTACTAATTTTGAATATTCCCGATTTCCCAGCGGCAGATGTCTATGAAATCTTAAAAGTAACAGGGCGAGAACAATTTTTCCATGACCGGTGGTTAGATTTTGTGTCTGACCAAGTACATAACGTGCAGAGGCGACCAATCAAAACAGCGCAAGACATCGCGAATAGCATTCAAGATATAAAGACGGTACTAGAGGGAACTCCGTTTCAAGCGGATGATATTCTGTCAGATTTGAATGACAGGTATCATTCTCGTTACATTTGGGAGTTGTACTGTGATGCAAAGCAAGACCCATTTTCCAAAAGGGCTCGTAACTTTTGGATGAATCCTGATCCAATAGCCGAGTATCTAACAATTTACTTCTTCACAGAGGAACGATTTTCGAAAGCTGAAGAACTTGTGTCTTTAATGTTATCCAAAAGTGTCCCTGTAGCCTATGCGATTGCTGCCGAATGGGAGATTAAAGAGAGATGTAGTTGCTACTCGAAAGCAAAAGAATTTTTGAATCAAGGCGTTAAACTGAATAGCCCTGGGTGCATTTTTCGAATGGCAACCGTTTTGCTTAATGGCTATTGGAATACATACAAAGATATCTCAAAAGGACGAGCATTTCTCGATAAGGCGGTCCGCATGGAATATCCTGATGCAATTAACTATCTGAGTATCTCTCTGAAAAGGGGGACTTTTGGATATGAAAGCAATGCTGCAAAATCAACATGGTGTCAACAAAAGTTGAGAAACTGGGGCTTACCCAAAGAGTACTTTACAAAGCATCCAGACTCGTATCAAGATAGTTTGTTATGGAAGCTACTATAAATATCTATAAAAGGAGAAGAAACTCTAATGGCAGATGGACTGAAATATTTTATTCGACAGGTTGGTACTACGTTTAGCACAACCCAGACTTCAGCATCCAGCACGTCTAAGCCCAAGGCATCCGATGGCTGGAAAGGATTCAAAACGTTAGCCGAACGCGAGGCATGGCGTAAAAAACATCAAAAGTGATATCATTAAAAAGCCCCCTCAATCAAACTGTTGAGGGGGACTAAACCGAACTAGAAAACGAGTGATACCTATGGTGCCAAAATGGTGACAGAGAATTTAGCGGCGCTATAATACTTTGCTCCTGTGAAAAGCAAAGTCACATAAAGACCGATAAAAATATAGCTGTATCGGACATTTTACATCACCATTTGAGAAGCTACAAAAGCTCTTTTCTCTGATTATTTCCCTCGAAATCAGTTTGAGGGAAACCTCACGAGGGTTCGAATCCCTCCCGCTGCGCCAGAAGCCTGCGATGTAGTTTCCGCATCGCAGGCATTTTTGTAATCGGATGGGAGAAAACAATGAAACACGAGAAAAGCACAAAGAGCTTTGCGAGCCGCTGGGGCTTTATTCTGGCATCCGTGGGCTCGGCCGTTGGCATGGCCAACGTTTGGGGCTTTCCCAACAAGATGGGAAGCAACGGCGGCGGGGCGTTCCTGCTGATCTATCTGCTGTTCGTCTTCATTTTCAGCTATGTCGGTCTGCCGGCGGAATTCGCCATGGGCCGCCGCGCGGCCACGGGCACGCTGGGCGCCTACGAGAACGCGTGGGCGACGCGCGGCAAGGCCATGGGCCGGGCGGGCGGCCTGCTCGGCTGGCTGCCGCTGGCGGGCTCGCTGTGCATCGCCATCGGCTACGCGGTGATCGTGACGTATGTGCTCAAGGCGCTGACCGATTCGCTGCTGGGCACGCTGATGAGCGCGGACGCGGGCGAGTGGTTCGGCGCGTTCTCCTCGACGGACTTCTCCGTGGTGCCGTTCCACATCGTTGTGGTCGTGGGCACGCTGCTGACGCTGTATCTGGGCGCACGCAGCATCGAAAGGACCAACAAGGTCATGATGCCCGTGTTTTTCATCATTTTCCTCGTGCTGGCCGTGCGCGTGGCGTTCCTGCCCGGCGTGGCGGAGGGCTATCTCTTCATGTTTGCCCCGCGCTGGGAGGCACTTGCCGACCCGATGATCTGGATCTGGGCAATGGGGCAGGCGTTCTTCTCCCTGTCCGTCACCGGCAGCGGTATGATCGTTTACGGCGCATATCTCTCCAAGGATGAGGACGTGGTGGGCGTTGCGCGGCACACGGCCATCTTTGATACGATCGCGGCGGTGGTCGCGGCGCTGGTCATCATTCCCGCATGCTTCTCCTACGGGCTGGACGTCGGCGCGGGCCCGAGCCTGCTGTTCGTCACGCTGCCGACCATTTTGCAGGATATCCCGATGGGGCGGCTGTTCGCTATTATCCTTTATGTCGCGATGATCTTCGCCGGCGTCAGTTCGCTGCAGAACATGTTTGAGGCGGTGGCGGAGTCGCTGCTGCACAGGTTCCCCAAGCTCAACCGCACGGCGGTGCTGGCTATCCTGTGCGCGCTGTGCCTGGGCTTTGGACTGGGGATGGAGCCGATCTCCAAGTGGGGCCCCTGGATGGATCTGGTCTCCATCTACATCATCCCCATCGGCGCGACACTGGGCGCGATCTCGTGGTTCTATGTGATGAAGAAGGACGAGCTGCTCGACGCGATCAACACCGGCAGCGAGAAAAAGCGCGGTGCGCTGTGGTACAGCATCGGCCGCTACGTCTATGTGCCGCTGGCGGTGATCCTGTGCTGCGTGGCGCTGTTCATGCAGGTGGCGTTTTAAAAGATAGAAAGGGAACGGCCGTGTGCCGTTCCTTTTTTGTCCCGCGCCGAGGCATGACCGACTTGCAAAAATGCCTGATCTGCGCTATGATCGTTTTGAGGTGATCATTATGGAGCTGCGCGTTCTGCGCTATTTTCTCGCTGTGGCACGGGAGGAAAATATTACAAAGGCAGCGGCGCTGCTCCATGTAACGCAGCCGACGCTTTCCCGTCAGCTCATGCAGCTCGAAGAGGAGCTCGGCGTCAGGCTCTTTCGCCGCAGCCAGTACCGTGTTGTCCTGACGGATGATGGGATGCTGCTGCGCCGCCGGGCGCAGGAGATCGTAGAGCTGGCCGACAAGGCCGAGCGGGAATTGCAGCACCACGAGGAGGAGGTGACCGGCGAGGTCGCCATCGGCTGCGGTGAAACAGCGGCAATGACCTTTCTCTCCCGGCACATCCGGGAATTTCGGCGGCTCCATCCGCAGGTGCAGTTTCGCATTTACAGCGCCAACGCCGACGACGTGAAGGAGCGCATTGAAAAGGGCCTGCTGGACATGGGACTTCTGACCGAGCCGGTGGACATCGGCCGGTATGCCTTCCTGCGGACGCCGCAAAAGGATCGCTGGGGCGTGCTGCTGCCAAAGGAGCATCCGCTGGCACGGAAGGACGGCATTGCCCCGAAGGAGCTGCTGGGCATCCCGCTGCTCATCAGCGGACGCGAGACCGTCCGCAACGAGCTGGCAGGCTGGTTCGGCGATGCGTATGAAGGGCTGGAGATCGCCGCCAGCTACAACCTTATCCTCAACGCTGCCAACATGGTAAAAAGCGGCGTGGGCGCGGCGCTGTGCTTTGACCTGGGCAACATTTCCGATGCGCTGGCCTTTGTGCCGCTCTCGCCAAGGCTGGAGACCGGCACGGTGCTGGCGTGGAAGAAGGATCAGGCGTATTCATCGGCAGCAGAGCAGTTCCTCAGTTTTGTCAAAAATGCGGTTTAGGCATTTATGATTTCTCAAAACGGGTATTCGACATAATCGAAAAAGCGGTATAAAATGCAGATATCCGAAGCGGATGTCTGCATTTTGGCGTTAGGAGTTGATGCGGATGACACGGCAGGAGGCAAGCGAGCGCTACCATATTCCGGCCTTCATTTTGCAGGAGTATGAAAGCTGGGGACTGCACGGTTCGGCAAGGCAGGCGATGGACGTGCGGCAGTATGATGACGAGGACCTGGAACGGCTCAGCACCATCATGACGCTGCATGACATTGGTTTTACCGCCGAAGAGGCGGAGACCTATATGCGGCTTCTTCCGGAACAGCCGGACAACCGTCGGAAACAGCTGCGGATGCTGGAGGACAGGAGGAAAATGACCCTGGACGAGATCCACTTCCGCGAGCGGCAGCTTGAACGGCTGGACTATCTGCGCCATGAGATCCAAAAAACAGGAAGGAGCGATATCAAATGAAAAAGCTGGTTTCCCTGCTGCTGGCGCTGACGATGCTGACGGCGCTGGCAGCCTGCGGCGCAAGGAGCGCCGACGACAGTCCGGCGGACAAGCCGGAGAACACGGCGCCGGACAGCGCCGCGCAGGCCGCGCAGGCCGCGCCCGGCGAGGCGGCCGACCGGACGGGACCGGAAGCGCCCGACAATACGGCGGAGGAACCGCCGCAGGAGACCACGGGCGAGGCACCGGCAGATACGGCGGAGCCCCCGACCGGGGCCAAAACGGAGCAGCCGTCCGCGGAGCCGGAGCCATCCGCAGATACGGGCGGGAAAATCCTTGTTGCCTATTTTTCTGCCACCGGTCATACGAAAAGCGTGGCGGAAACGCTGCAGACGGCGCTGGGCGCCGACCTTTACGAGATCACACCGGAAGATCCGTACACAACGGCAGATCTGGATTACAACAGCGATTGCCGCGCAAACCGGGAGCAGAACGACGACAGCGCCCGCCCCGCCATCAGCGGCAGCGTCGACGGTATGGACGGTTACGATATCATTTTCCTCGGCTATCCCATCTGGTGGGGCAAGGAACCAAAGATCATCGACACCTTTCTGGAGAGCTATGACTTTTCCGGAAAGACCATTGTTCCGTTCTGCACCTCGGGAAGCAGCGGCATCGGCGGCAGCCTGAGCGGCGTCAAGGCGAGCGCGGCGGGAGCAGACGTGCTGGACGGCCGGCGCTTTTCCGGCGGCGCCGACTTGTCCGCGGTGCAAAGCTGGGTCAATGAACTGGACTTGACAAAATAACGGAGGGATCACAATGAACAGGACAGAGAAAGCAGAGAAGGCCATGAATACCTTATACGGCCGGGAGCACGCCGGCCTGACCGTCTCCGATTCGGAGTTCTGCGCGGTCAAGGAGCGGCTCATCTACGGTGAGGTTTATGCCGAAGAAAAGCTGAGCGCCAAAATGCGCGAGCTGGTGATCCTTGCCGCTACGGCGACGAACCAAACCATGAATGAGGTCAGGCGTCATACCGCCGCCGCCCTTGCCTCCGGCGCAGCGCCGGAGGAGATCCGGGAGGCCGTCTACCACTGTGCGCCGTACATCGGCCTCGGCAAGGCGGAAAACGCCGTGATCGCAATGAATGAAGTGTTTGCCGAAAAGGGTGTCGCCCTGCCGCTGGAGAGCGGCCAGACCGTCACAGAGGAAAGCAGACTGCCCGATGGCATTGCCGCGCAGAAGTCCATTTTCGGTGAACATATTGACGCTATGCGCGCCGCAGCGCCGGAAAATCAGAAGAATATGAATCGACCGCGGATAGAGCATTTATTGCAAATCGATATGCAAAGGCAACTACGCTCGCGTATGGTGCGCTGGCACTTAATTGTCCTGTAGGCGGGCTGAATCCATACGCTGTGCAGGATGCACTAAAGCGCGGTGCCCGTATCATCTATATGCCGACACGGGATGCTGCAAATTCACTCGTCAGCGGGAATATGCCCGGAGACTTTTTCGATCGCAGCGGGTTTGCTGTCTGCGATAAGGACGGTCGGCTCAAGCGCGAAGTATATGAAATTTTTGATGCGGTTAAGGGTAGTCATGCTGCCCTGGCAACCGGACATATCAGCCCGAAAGAAAGCCTTGTCCTTTGCAGGGAAGGCATAGCAAACGGTGTAAAAATGGTTCTGACGCATCCGGAATTTTCGCGAACACAGTGTCCTGCTGCGCTGCAAAAAGAGTTGGCAGAAACCGGTGTGCTTATTGAACATTGTTGGTATAACCTTGCGGAAGGGGAATGCAGCAGTGAGCAGATGGCCGCAAACATCCGTGCAGCAGGTGCAGAGCGCTGCTATATCTCGACCGACAGAGGACAAAGCACCAGAGAAACACCGGTTCAAGCCATGAAGCATTTTATCTGTACGCTGCTCTGCCATGGACTGTCGCAGGAAGAATTGAGAATCATGTTGACGGCAGTGCCACAGCGTGTATTATTTAGATAAGAGATCAAAAAAAGCGAGGTTAAGCCATGGAGTACAGAACAGAGCATGATTCACTGGGGGAGGTCCGCGTCCCCGCGGACCGTTACTGGGGCGCGCAGACGCAGCGCTCGCATGAGAATTTTCCCATCGGCGTCGGGATCGAGACGATGCCCGCGGAGATCATCCGGGCATTTGCCGTGCTGAAAAAGGCGGCGGCCATCGCCAACCGCGCGCTGCTGCCCGAGCGGATGACGGAGGAAAAATGCACCGTGATCGGAGCGGTCTGCGATGAGATCCTTGCCGGCAAGCTGGACGGGCATTTTCCGCTCGTCGTGTGGCAGACGGGCTCGGGCACACAGTCGAACATGAACGTCAACGAGGTCGTCGCCAACCGCGGCAACGAGCTGGCCGGCAAGCGGCTCCTGCACCCGAACGACGACGTCAATATGTCGCAGTCCTCAAACGACACCTTTCCGACGGCCATGCACATCGCGGCCTGCCTCGCCGTCGGGGAGCGGCTGCTGCCCGCGGTCCGCGCGCTGGAGGAGACGCTTTTCCGGCTGGAAGCGGAAAACGCGGCAGTGCTCAAGTCCGGCCGGACGCATTTGCAGGACGCGACGCCGATCACCTTCGGGCAGGAGATCTCCGGCTGGCGGACGAGCCTTGCGCGGGACAGGGAGCTGCTCGCAGCCGCGCTGCCGCCGCTGCATGAGCTGGCGCTCGGCGGCACGGCTGTCGGCACGGGGCTGAATGCGCCGAAGGGCTTTGACACGGAGGCCGCCGCGGCGATCGCGCGTCTGACGGGCAGGCCCTTTGTCACCGCCGCCAACAAATTTCACGCGCTCACGTCGAAGGACGAGCTGGTGTTCGCGCACGGCGCGATCAAGGCGCTCGCGTGCGACATGATGAAGATCGCAAACGATGTGCGCTGGCTCGCCTCCGGCCCGCGCACGGGGCTGGGGGAGATCAGCATCCCCGCCAACGAGCCCGGCTCGTCCATCATGCCCGGCAAGGTCAACCCGACGCAGTGCGAGGCGGTGACGATGGTGGCGGTGCAGGTCATGGGCAACGACGCCGCCGTTGGCATGGCCGCGGCGCAGGGGAACTTTGAGCTGAACGTTTTTATGCCCGTGTGCGCCTATAACTTTTTGCAGTCCGCGCGGCTGCTGAGCGAGGCTATCGCTTCGTTTGACAAAAACTGTGCGTCCGGCATCCGCGCAAATCGGGAGAGGATGGACGAAAATGTGCGCCGCTCGCTGATGCTCGTCACGGCGCTCAACCCGCACATCGGCTACGAAAACGCCGCGAGGATCGCAAAAAAGGCATACGCGGAGAACCTGACGCTGCGCGAGGCCTGCGCCGCGCTGGAGCTTCTGCCGCCGGAGGAATTCGACCGCATCGTCCGCCCCGAGCGGATGGTTTGAAAGGAGAAAACATGATGGATTATGCAAAAGAATCGCTCCGCCTCCACGGCGAGTGGAAGGGCAAGATCGAAATGGTGACCCGCGTGCCGGTCAAGACGAAGGACGATCTGTCCCTGGCCTACACCCCCGGCGTCGCGCAGCCCTGCCTGGAGATCCAGAAGGATATCAACAAAAGCTATGAGCTTACCCGCCGCTGGAACATGGCGGCGGTCATCACCGACGGCAGCGCCGTCTTGGGCCTCGGCGACATCGGCCCCGAGGCCGGTATGCCCGTCATGGAGGGCAAGTGCGTGCTGTTCAAGGCATTCGGCGATGTGGACGCTTTCCCGCTCTGTGTCAAGACCAAGGACGTGGATGAGTTCGTGGAGACGGTCTACAACATCTCCGGCAGCTTCGGCGGCATCAATCTTGAGGACATCGCCGCGCCGCGCTGCTTCGAGATCGAGCGCAAGCTGAAGGAAAAGTGCGACATTCCCATCTTCCACGATGACCAGCACGGCACCGCCGTCATCACGCTCGCGGGCCTCACGAACGCGCTCAAGGTCGTGGGCAAGAAGAAGGAGGACGTGAAGATCGTGACCTCCGGCGCGGGCGCGGCAGCCATCGCCATCACAAAGCTGCTGCTCTCGGCGGGTTTCAAGGACATTACAATGTGCGACCGCAAGGGCGCGATCTACCAGGGCCGCGAGGGCCTCAACTGGATCAAGACCGAGATGGCCGAGGTCACGAACCTGAGCCATAAGGCGGGCTCGCTCGCCGATATGCTCGTGGGCGCGGATGTGTTCATCGGCGTTTCTGCACCGAACACCGTCACGACCGAAATGGTCAAGACGATGAACAAGGATGCCATCATCTTTGCCTGCGCGAACCCGACGCCGGAGATCTTCCCCGACGCGGCGAAAGCGGGCGGCGCAAGGGTCATCTCCACCGGACGCAGCGACTATCCCAACCAGATCAACAACGTGCTCGCGTTCCCGGGCATCTTCCGCGGCGCGTTCGATGTGCGCGCGAGCGACATCAACGAAGAGATGAAGGTCGCGGCGGCGGAAGCGCTGGCGGGTCTTGTGGGCGATGAGCTTAGCGAGGACTACATCATCCCCGCGGCGTTCGATCCGCGCGTCGGTCCCGCGGTGGCGAAGGCCGTGGCCGAGGCTGCGCGCAGGAGCGGCGTGGCGAGGATCTGAGGATAGTTCGATATAAAGAAAGGGCGAAGTTTGGTATACATTGATACTGGTATTGATATGAAGGAGTTGGAATGCCTCATGTATGTAGTGGAGACCAACAGTTTTTCCCAGACGGCAAAATGTCTGCACTTATCACAGCCTACAGTATCTACTCATATATCGGCGTTAGAGCGCAAAGCAGGCATGCAGTTGGTTGTTCGCGGCACAAGAAGTGTCCAACCGTCGGACGCAGGCATGATCCTGTGTTCTCATGCAAAGAGCATTTTGCAGTTACGCGAAAGAGCACGCGAGGCAATTCGACAGTTTGAACAGCAAAAGACAGGCGTCATTCTTTAAGATGCACTCCTTTTCTGCTTTTGATTATCAAAGAATAAATTGTGCTTGGCCCTAAATCAGAAAAAGCAGGTCGATTGGGAGGAAATCTAATATCATTGCTGCTTTTTCCTCGCATGTTTGAAGCCCGATTTGAATTCGACGACGCCATAGGTTTATCGATAGGCTAAAGTGTCTCAAATCGACAGTGCGGCTTCACTCTTGCTTGCCGCTAAACACATTTATGTAAGCGGATATCGTTCTTCCGCTGCTGCATCATGTTTTGAGAATTGTATTTCCTGTTATTACACATGCTGTCGAGTTAAGTAAACATACCCACAAGCATTACACTCAGTGCAGACCTAATGTAAATTCAGATCATTCTGTGTTTACGAAGGTCTGCGTTGAGTGTAATTTGTTTTGCTTTGTATGGGTGGTCAAACAGGGGCGGTTTTCTACATTTATTACGAAGGGACACGGATCACCCACGTCCCTATCCTTACGCGAAAGAAGAAATTTCATTTGAGCAAACGAAAATGCGGCCCCGCTCTTCTCCAACACCTATCTGCCAAGGCGGATAACAGAGAAAAACGATCCATTCAGGCAGGAAACTCTCTGCTCCTTTCCAGGCAATTCCACGCGCTCAGCGCTGGCAGCCGGTTTCTCTATTTCTGCATGGCTGCGGAGAGCGGCAAAGCGGACAATTCTATTTTCCCGCAAAAGGCCGCAAAAAGTACGGGATCGCCCCTTCCGGTCTGCGGAAGCACAGCAAGGAGCTGGAAACCGCCCGTTTTATCAGGGCCTATTCCGGGAAGCCGACACGCGAGCCAAACCGATATGAGTTTTGTCAGGGGTGGAAGCTGCCGCCGTCGCCCCTTTGCTTGCGTATTCCCATGGTTATATGTAGTAAATCTGTCCCGGATGCTTCCGCCGTATCTGTTCAGTCTGGAGCTGCTTTCGGAGGCGTACGCCTTAAAAAGGAAAGAAAATGAGGACCGAACTGGATAGAGGTGCATTATTCGCATACCAGTCAGATATTGTAAAACGGATCCGCAGCACAGGGCCTGATCTGATCACGATACCCGACAAATGGCTGCTGAACTTTCGATATGGAAAGAGATGACAGCTCGGACGAGCTTTCGCTTTCCCCCAATGCTGCGTCTCTAAGCCGGCAACTCGGAATGTAATACACAGGTGGCGATGGTATGGCTGAGGAATTGCAAGTGCCGATCCACCTCAAAATGACGCTGACCGCCAGAGAAGCAGCAGAGTACAGCAACATCGGCATCAACAAGATCGACAGTATGCTACGCTCGCCCAACTGCCCGTTCGTCTTGTTCGTCGGGGCAAAGAAGCTGGTAAAGCGCCGGGAGTTTGAACAGTACATCAGCCAAAAGCTGGTGATCTGACGGCAAAAGATAATTTGTAA
>CAKTLD010000015.1 GCA_934572445.1 uncultured Oscillospiraceae bacterium | reverse complement strand
GTTCGGTCGGTCGATTCCCATTCCCCTAAAACAATAGACGCAGTACAAACCGATTTTCTCGGATTGCACTGCGTCTATGCGTCTGGCATTTTGATTTCTTCAATTTTACCGTCCTTGAAACGGATCACGCAGGTATACTTGCACTTCGGGCAGAATAGAGGAAATTCCTCTAATACCGTGCGCGGTCGTATCTGTGTTCTCGTTTTGCCGCCGCATCTGGGGCAGAGAATCCAATCTAATTCTGATTTGTCCATGCCGATCCCTCATCATATTCGCACTTCAAGGATAGAGTTGATTATTTGCCGAAATCCATAATCGAGGAACTCATCTTCGGTCATACCATTCTGTACGCAAATAAACTTTCCCTTTGTTTCGGCAAGCGCAAGCAGCGAGTCAAGGCTTGTGGAGAGTACATAGACCGTCAGCACAGGAACAATGTCCTTCCTTACCTCGCCGCTTTCCTGTCCGCGTACAATGAGTGCTTCAAGGATGTCGTTTATCTCCGTTCCAAGACGGAGTATGCTTTTCACCGTGTCTGAAATCGCCGACTGATCGATCTTCGCTGCGCCAGAACGCTTCAAACTCTCAAGCGAGTGGGGATACTCTGTTCTGTAACGGCACATCGCACTACATACCGCACGGCAGGCTTCAACGAAACCGGCATTATCGTTCACAGCGTTTTCAATATCCGCCTTTAAGGACTGCAAGCCTTTTTCGATGATGTGATGGAGAATATCTCCCTTACTGTCATAGTAGGCGTAGATCGTGCGCCGACTGTATTCAGACGCTTTTGAAATGTCCTCTATCGTTGTCTGCTCGTAGCCCTTTTCCGAGAAGAGCCTTTCGGCAGCCGCCATGATCCGCGTCTTGTGCAGTGCGGCGACGGCCTCTTTTTTTCTCACATGCTCCATTGTAAACCTCTGTTCTAAAAAGTATATCTATAGTATACTTTTTGATTTCGACGCTGTCAACAACAATTCAGCCTTTCCGATAATGCAAGCATGGAGAGTTTATGCCCAACAGATGTTTTACACGTTGAACTTTTTTGCTGATCCCTTTATGCGGCGGATACCCCCCCAATTTTACCGGAAGAAGAAAGATAGCTTTAGCATAAGGTCACATATCCACTTTTTCGTAGGCGGCAGCCGACATCCGGAAGGTCAGCAGCATACCCACGATATAGACTACGATACTCACCGCCAGCATCGGAATGAGACGCAACTGTGTGGCTGCGTCCATATCATCCAGCCAGCTCAGCGCCGGGATGTGGGGCAGGGCTTCCAGCACCAGCATGAGCAGCGCCATGGGAATGGTGGCCTTGATAAACGCCACGCCCACCTTATAGCCGCTTTTGTAGAAGGAGGGCAGGAATACGGCATTGAACAGCGCATAAATCAAGAAGCCTGCCGCCAGCAGCGCCAGATTGGGGTCAAGCCCCACCAGATTGTCCTTGCCCGGCTGCAAACGTGCCACCAGCAGGCAGCAGGGGGCCAGCAGTACCAGCGACAGCAGCTCGATCAGAGCCGTGAACAGGCATCCGGCCTTTACCGCGTCCCGCTTGGGAACCGGCAGCAGCGCCGTGTAGTAGAGATCCTTCTTTTCCCGCATGTCCAGGAAGCTGAAGAAAAGCCCCAGCGTGACATAGAAGAAAATGACGGTATAGGGGTAATTGGGGATAATGACCATGATACCGAACAGGCAGAAAACCAGCGTCATGGGATGGCACACCAGCCGCAGCTGTTTATATAATAGCGCCTTCATCCAGCGGCCTCCTTTCTACATGTACGATGATGTCCTCCAGCGTATCGCCCACGTCCTTATAATGGGTGCGGAAATCGTTCAGAGAACCGGTGTATTGCAGCTCGCCATCCTTGATAAAGGCAATGTGGGTGGCGCACTTCTCCAGATCGGAGGTAATGTGGGTGGAGAACAGCACGCTGCGCGTACCATCCGCCACCAGACGGCGCAGCAGCTCCGTCAGCTCATCGCGGCTCACCGGGTCAAGGCCGCTGGTAGGCTCGTCCAGAATCAGAAGGCGGGCGTTGTGGCTCAGGGCGATGGCAATCATGTATTTGACCTTCATGCCGCTGGATAGCTGATCCACACGCTTTTCCTCGTCAATGGCAAACAGGCGCAGATAATGGCGGTATTTGTCCTCGTCCCAGTTGTCGTAGAAGCGGCGGGTAACGTCGGTAATGACACGAATCTTCTTTTTAGGGTAGAAGTCGATGCCGCCCAATACCACGCCCAGCTCGCGCCGAATGGCGCGCTCGTTGGCGGCATAGTCCATGCCGAACACTTTGACTGCGCCTGCGTCCGGATGCACCATACCCAGAATGGATTTCAGCGTGGTGGACTTACCTGCACCGTTGCGCCCGATGAAACCCATCACCGCGCCTTCCGACACGGAGAAGGACACGCCGTTCAGGGTAAACGCCGGGTAATGCTTCGTCAGCCCCTGTACCTCCAATACGTTCATTTGTCATTTGCCTCCCCATCCTCGCTGGGCAGACTGTTGAATACTGTCTTCATCAGCGGGTTCAGCTTGTCCACGGTCTGCAGCGCAATCCCTTTCTCCTTGTCTGCCATCAGCACCAGCGTATCCCCCGGCTGGAGGCCGAACATATCCCGCGCCTCCTTGGGAATGACGATCTGCCCCTTGGGGCCGATCTTCACGCTGCTCATAAAATACCGTTCGTCTTTGCTCATGCGGTTGTTCCTCCGGTTGGATTAGTATAACTTTTCTTACTTTTCGCGATTTTAGCACACGGGACCGCAGATGTCAAGAGCGAAAAGGCGCAGCATGCGGCTGCACCTGAACAAGTTTTTTCAAGATGGGAAATATGTAGTTGCGAATGGTGTCGCCGCTCACACCGGCTTCCTGCCCGACCTCATCATTGTTGTGGAGATTCGCCGAAATTTCCGGCGAAGACAGATTTGCCCGTACCATCTGATATTTGACGGACCTTAAGGAACGGATAAGCTTAGTACCGTAATTCGGTGCATTTGGGTGTGCAGAGATTGCGATGCTATGACAGCCGCCTGTCCCCGTTGGAAACAGACGGCTGATTTTTTCTGTTGCTTATGTGAACGTAAATTGAAGGATATGTAGATTCAAATCATGTTCGTCAAAAAAATTCGCAAATACATACAGGAATTCCAGTAATGAGTAAGGCAATGGCTTATTCATTACGTTGCATCCGCGCAGCCATGGCTCAAATACACCGTTTCCCATGTATCTCAGACCTGCTTTTCCGGGATTTCAAACGGCACGACGGTTTCTTTCGGTAGTCTCGCCTTTTTTGAAGAGACGTTGGATTTTGCCATGTCCCGATCTGCCGATCGGACAATCTCCGTCGTGCCGTTCTCAAAGTCAAACCGAAGCTCGCCCCACTCGCCGTCGTTGTCGGCCTGATACAGGTAGACAGCGGCGGCTATTTTTATTCTTTTTGCGGCACTCGGTTTGTTTCAGTGTCACGGTATGGACAAGACCGCTTTCCAGCAGCTTCAGGCGAAGTTGGTCAAGCGTTCGCCGGTAGAACCGCTCCGCACCGCTGGCGGTTGTGCCCTCAAAATCCACCGCCAAGTCCTCAAAGGTGGACTGCGTAGACAAGGGCTGACGCGCCCGCCGGTCATGCAGATGGCGTTCCGCTTTTCCAGATACCATTGTTCTTTAATAGGATAGAGCAGCGCACAGATCGGTTCGATGGGATAACCATTTTCCTCGTGTGCTTCCCGGATCGCAGCATAGATGCGGCGCTGTCTCACTTCCAAAAGGCATCGCTCCTCTCGCTCCCGTCCGATTTTTTAACAGATCAAGCTCCGCTTCCGTCAGATACAGCTTGAGCTTGAGCTGCTCGATCTCGATCTGTGCTTGCTCCAGCTCGGTTCTGGGCACCTGGTCCTTCTTCCGTTTTCCGCGCCGGTCCTCTAGGACGGCCTCGCCCATCCCCCTCGAACCGCAGCGTCCAGGTGCGCACCTGCTGGTAGCTCACCTTGTACTTCAAGGCCATCTCTCCATAGTTTTTCCCACTGGCCAGACAGTCCTTGACAATCTGAACACGCTCTTCCGGTGTGGTGTTCCGTCCCTGCTTCATGTAACTTCCGCCTCCTGAATTCTTTCTGGAGTTGAGATCTCCATGAGCATTATACACCTTCAGCCAGTTTCGGAGCTGCTTTCTGTCCTGTGATCCATACTTTTTGCTGAGCTCTGCCAGACTTCCTTCACCGGACAGATATGATGGATACGCCGCTTTCTTTTTTATAGGGGAAGCGGGAAGACCGCTGCGGCCCCGTGTCTGCCGAGGGACCGATGAAAGTGATTTTAACAGGTCTGCGGCCCCGGAATCTTTCTATTGACAAATGGGGAACCCCTGAGTATAATGGCTGATACGCACCGCGCGATTTGCAACGAATGATGCAACTTGGAGCGAACGGATAATGACTGTGGCACAGAAGAAAGGGCAGAAGCTGCGCTGCGGGTCGTGCGGAATGGAAAGATCGACAGCCTGATGGCAAAAGTGCCAGCGGATGGGCTTGGTACGCCGATGCGGCGGACCTCCACGGGTGTTGGCTTTGTGGGCAATACAGGCCGGGAGTATATGCGGCCAAAGAACTGTGATGCGTGGACTTTGGGATTTGAGACCCGCCATTGTGGCGGGGATCGTCATTTATGCCGTATTTCTTTTGCGAATTGGCGCTGTACCAACGAGTGTTTTACTGCGGATGGATATTTGAATGTAATCGCGGATCTGCCAGTGGATGGGGCAGGATCACAGAAAAGATCGAAACGATAGATGGTCTGATCATCACGGTCACATGCGTTTATCCGAAGGGCAGAAATGTGGGGGGGTCCTGCGGCCTCGTTCCTTCGGAGAAAGGACGGGAAAATCACGGTAGTGAATGATACTGTGTCGGTGGCGGAGTTTCGTCGGAACAGCGGCAGGAGGAGCGCATCGGTGCTCCGATTCAATAGGATATCGGATTGGGAGATCTCTTATGATGGAAACAGGACTGAGAGAGGAGAAAATCCCAAAGCGAAAAGAGAAGATCATGGAGGGATAGCGTATGAGAAGCAGCGCACTGGTCGTCATTGACCTGCAAAATGACATCACGAAAAACTACAAGGAAATCATTGAAAAAGTCAACGAAGTGATTGACTGGGCAACCCAAAAGAAGCTGTGGGTCATTTACATACAGCATAACAACTTATCCGCAGGGACAAGGACATTCAAGCCCGACACGCATGGGGCAGAGCTGGTGCCGGAGCTGAACGTCGTGTCCGACCATATCTTTACGAAGTCAAAGAGCAGCGCCCTGACCAGCGATGCGTTTGCCGCCTTCATTCAGGAGCATGGAATTTCCGAGTTTTATATTGTCGGTGCGGATGCAACCGCCTGTATCAAGTCCACCTGCTTCAATATGACGAAAAGCGGCTATATCGTTCATGTGTTGTCTGACTGCATTACGAGCTATGACAAAAAGAAGCTGCCGGAGATGCTCGCGTATTATGAAACCAAGGGCTGCGAAGTCATAGAGCTTTCCGAGATCATCAAAAGGTAAAGATCATTTGGCGGGCTGCTGCTCATTACAATAGGCCGCTGTGAACTTAGGGGAACGATACAGAAACGGCGTCATGATGCGCCGCGCCGCCTTTCCAATCTGCGCGAACTGCCCACCGTCGAAGAAGACATGCCCGACCGGAAGCGCGGTCTGCGTCAGAAACGCCATGGCAAGGTCCGCCCCGATCGAGGAGGCGACCACCAGTGCCAGGCGTTTCACGCCCTGCGCGCGCAGAAAGTCCTCGACCTGCCGCACCTCGTCCGCTTTGCTGATATATCGCTGTCCGGCGCAGTAGACCGTTGCGGTCGGCAGGATGCAGAAGCAGTGCTCCTGCAGATGCTTTGCGACCGGCTCGCTGCTCTCTCCTGTCACGCCCATGGCGTGGAAGAACAGAACGGCGGGACGATTCCTGTCACCATACGTTTTGAACAGCATGATCGTTTCCTCCTGTTCTTTTTAACGGTTAGAGATATCTTCCCACGCTTTTGCCCGTTTGGCAACAGGGTTGGCCGCCCGCAGCGGCACAAAATGAAGAACGCAGGACGCGGGATATCCCGCGTCCTGCGTTTGATCTGCAATTACAGGCCCAACTCCACCGCGCGGCGCAGACGGACCTTGCCGTCCAGCGCTTCGTCGATGGTGTGGATCAGCGCCTCGCGGTCGCGGTTGAGCGTGCCGCCGAGGGGGAGGTAGTTCGAGGCGTGGTTCGAGCGGAAGACGCTGCCCTCAGAGTCGATGTGTTCAAGAAACAGACGTGTTTCCGTCATCAGCTCGGTGGGATTCATCATCTGAAACTCGCCGCGCTCGATCCAATCGTGCAGGGGAGTGCCGGAGTAGACGCGAAGCGTCAGGAATGCGATATAGTCCGGCTTCATGCGGGAAACGGCCTTGGCCGTGTCGATGGCGTGGGACTGCCAGTCGCCGTTGGCGCCCGCCATGCCGTTGATGGCCGTGACGGAGGTGGCGATGCCCGCCTGCTTGCAGCGGAGGGCGCCGACAATGGTCTCCTCGGCGGTCACGCCCTTGCAGAACTTCTTCAGAAGCTCCTCGTTGCCGCTCTCCAGACCAATATAGACGATGCCGAGTCCGCGCTCGCGCAGCGTGCGCAGTTCCTCGTCGGTCTTGCGCATGATGGCCTTGGTCGTGGCATAGGCCGCGACGCGTCTGCACTCGGGAAAATATTGGCGGATATAGTCCAGCACCGTGAGCAGGTAATCCATCGGCAGGATCAGCGCATCGCCGTCCGCCAGAAAGATCTTTTCGATATAGCGGCTATAGGAGCGCGCCTCGGCAAGGTCAGCGAGCACCTGCTCGATGGGGTTGATGGAGAACTTTTTGTCCTTGTACATTGTGCAGAAGGCACACTTGTTATGGCTGCACCCGAGCGTACACTGCACGATCAGGCTGCGCGCCTCGCTGGGGGGACGGTAAACGGCTCCGGAATAATGCATCTGCGTTCCTCCTTTTACCAGATCAGCTGAGTTTGGCCTGACATTTGTCCATGAAGCGATCCACGGTGATGACGGCGCGCTGGTGCGTTCCCTCGCCGATAAGACCGGCGGTGTCGCTGACCGTGGCCCTGAAGTCAACCATTTTGCCGCCCGCAGAGATGTTTGTGACCTCAACGGTCGCGGTGATCTCCATGCCGACGGGGGAGGGGGAGACGTGGGAAACGTCCACCTTCGTGCCGACGGTGCTCTTGCCCTCGGGCAGCTCCTGCTGGAGATAGGTGAAGGCGGCGTTTTCGACCATGGCGATCAGGTACGGCGTGCCGAACACCGGCAGACCGCCGCTGCCGAGGGCGGCAGCGGTCATGTCTTCCGTAACAACTTTCTTGACGGTAAAAGTATCTCCGATTTTCATAACGAATACTCCTTTGCTTTTGCTTACTTGGCAGCTTTGACCTTGATCCAGAGCTTGCTCAGCTCGCGCATGAGGGTCTGGTTGTCGTGGAACATCTCGTCCTTGTCGTAGCCGCTGCGGGGAAGGTAGGCGGCATTGTCCGCGTAGAGATCCTCAGACGAGGTCATCTCTTCAAACACTTCCGCGTTGGGAGAAGTATACCCCACGGTTTCGGTGTTGTCAAATGCAGCCTCGTAGGTGAGCATGTAGTTGATGAACTCGTGGGCGAGCTTGGGATTCTCGGCATTTGCGGGAATGACCATGGCGTCGCACCAGATGTTCGTGCCCTGGTCCGGCATGTAGTAGCTCATATCCTCGTTCTCGTCCAGAACGACGGTCGCGTCGCCGGAATAGACGACGGCGATGTCCTTGTAGCCGTTCATCATGCCATCAATGACCTCATCGGTCACATAGACGGGGGACATGGTGTTGTTCATCTGCAGCAGCCACTCGTAGGCGGCATTGATCTCATCGGGATCTTCGGTGTTCATCGAGTAGCCCAGCGCCTTGAACGCCATCATAAAGGAATCGCGCTCAGAGTCGTAGATGTAGACGTGGCCGGCGTAGTCGGTGTTGCGCAGGATATCCCAGCCCTCGCGCTCGATGACCTCGGGGTCGACGTTCTCGTGGTTGTAGACGAGACCGACACTGCCCCAGAAGTAGGGGACAGACCAGTCATTGTCGGGGTCGTAGCTCATGCCGCGTACGGAATCGGACATGTTTTCCATGTTGGGAATAAGGCTCTTGTCAAGAGGCTGGAGATAGTCGGACGACATCAGCCGCTCGATCATGTAGTCGGATGGGATGATGACGTCGTAACGGTCACCGGCCATGAGCTTGGTGTACATCATCTCGTTGGAGTCGAAGTTTTCGACGATGACGCGCACGCCGAACTGCTTTTCAAAGTCGGAAATGACGTTCTCGCCCAGGTATTCACCGGGGAGGTAGAGCTTGAGGACGTTGCTGCCGTACTTTTCGATGGCGGCGGCACTCCTGCGGTTCTGCGCGATGCCCGCGCCGACGGTTCCGCCGGCGATGGCGAGCACGAGGATGCCCGCGACGGCGGCGACGGCCCTGCGGCTCATGCCGCGGGAGGAATTGCCGTCCTTGCCGCGCTTTTCACGCACGATGGGGACGATGTTGACGACGCCGAGCGCCAGCGTGATGAGCAGGATCACGATGGTGGAGAGCGCGTTGATCGACGGGTTGACGCGTTTGGACATCGTGTAGACGAGGATGGAGATGTTGCTGACGCCGTTGCCCGTGGTGAAATACGAGATGACGAAGTCGTCAAAGCTCATCGTGAACGCAATGAGTGCGCCGGAGACGATGCCCGGCTTGATCTGCGGGACGATGACCTTTGTGAGGGCCTGGAACGGCGTTGCGCCGAGGTCCATCGCCGCGTCGATGAGGTTGGGGTCGAGCGAGCGGAGCTTGGGCGTGACGGAGAGCATCACATAGGGGATACAGAACATGATATGCGCGATGAGCAGCGTTCCGAAGCCCTTTTTGACCGTCAGCACGCTGAAGAACATCAGCAGCGAGATAGCCGTGACGATATCGGGGTTCATCACGGGCAGGTCGTTGATGCGCTCGACCATCTTCTGCACAACTCTGCGGGACTTGGATAAGCCGATGGCTGTGATCGTGCCGACGACTGTGGCCACGACCGTCGCGATGACGGCGATGACGACTGTGTAAAACGCGGCCTCCATCATCGTCGAGTCCGCGAACATCTTTTCGTACCAGCGCAGCGAGAAGCCGCTGAACTTTGTCAGCGAACGGGAGTCGTTGAACGAAAAGATGATGATATAGAGAATAGGGAGGTAGAAGAACAGCAGTGTGAGCGCGAGGATCACGTTGGAAAGAGCGGAGTTTTTCTTTTTCATGCGCTCACTCCTTTCCCTGCGAGGCGACCTGAACGTCCGCCTTGCGCGTCAGCCACATCGAGATCATGATGATGACCGCCATGATGAGCGAGATGGCTGAGCCGAAGTTCCAGTCGCCGGTGGTGAGGAACTGCGTCTCGATGATATTGCCGACGAGGACATACTGTCCGCCGCCGAGGAGCTTGGGGATAAAGAAGCTCGACACCGCGGGCAGGAATACGAGCGTGATGCCGGAGATCACGCCGGGGAGCGAGAGCGGCAGCGTCACGCGCAGAAACGCCTGCACCGGCGTTGCGCCGAGGTCGTTGGCGGCCTCGAGCAGGCTCTTGTCCATCTTGGCAAGGGAGGTGTGGATCTGCAGGATCATGAAGGGAATGAAGTTATAGACCATGCCGAGGATGACGGCAAAGCTCGTGTGGATCATCGAAACGGGGCCGATGCCGAACCACGAGAGGATGGTGTTCAGGATGCCCTCGTCCTGCAGAATACCCATCCACGCATAGGTGCGCACCAGCATGTTGACCCAGGTGGGCATGGTGATAAGCAGGATCAGAATGGTGTTGCTACGGCCGCCGCGCTGCGCGATGACGTATGCGATGGGGTAACCCAGCGCCACGCAGATGAGTGTGGTGATGAGCGCGATGTAGAGCGAGCGCAGCAGCACGTCCATAAATACCTTGTCCGTGACGAAGCGGACAAAGTTCTGGAATGTGAACTGGAAGGTCAGCACGTCGTTGCCGGCGGTGGTGAAGGCGTAAAGCACGATCAGCAGCATCGGCACGACGATGATCACGCAGATCCACGCAATGTACGGATACGTCATGGAACGAAAGTGCTTCACCACTGTCCCTCCTTCTTCATCACATGGATGTCCTCCGGACGGAAGACAAGGCCGACCTGCTCGCCTTCTTCAAAGGCGTGCGTGGTGGAAACGCGATACTCGTAGCCTTCGGTGGAGAAGGTCACATCGTACACACCCGGGGTAATGGTCTCGGGATCAAAGTCGTATTTGACGTCGGTGATCTCGACCTGCTCGCCGTCTTCCAGGGACCACGCCGACGCGCTTGCCCAGGTCTCAAGGTCGGTGTCGAGCGCGATGCTCTCCTGAATATCCTCGACCTTTTTAAAGAAGTTCATCGCATAGATCTCTTCCTGATAGACCTTGCTCTCCACGCGGTTTTCCGCCACGACCAGCACCTTGACGGTGATGGCCGTGCCGTTCGCGGTGGAAAACGTTACGGTGTAGTTGCCGGTCTCGGGCTTGATGTCGTATTCGACGGTCTTGATGGAGATGGGCTCCTCGGTCTCGGCGTCCCAAGCCTCGGCAGAGGCCAGCGCCACGACCTTCGCGTCGTCGAGTTCCTCCACGTCTTCCACGTCGAGCAGGAACGCGTTCGCGCTGATCTTCTCGCCCTTTTCCTCGTTGTAGACGGGGCGGTCCTGCGAGACCTGCATCTTCACCGTGATGGACGTGCCGACGCGCGTCTCGACGACCGTCTCGTAATGCATCCCCTTGAACAGCTGGGATTTGACGGTGCCCTTGAGCATACCCTCCGCGCGCGGCACGATATCAAGGTGCTCGGGGCGGATGACGACGTCTACCTTTTCATTCTTGTTATAACCGCGGGCGCGGCAGGCGAATTTCTTGTCTTCGAACACGACGAGGTCATCCTCAAGCATGACGCCGTCAACGATATTGGTCTCGCCGATGAACTTGGCGACGAATTCGTTGACGGGGTTGCGGTAGATCTCGGTCGGCGTGCCGATCTGCTGGATCTCGCCCGCGTTCATCACGACGATCTTGTCGGACATCGTCAGCGCCTCTTCCTGATCGTGCGTGACGAAGATGAACGTGATGCCGACCTCCTGCTGGATGTATTTGAGCTCCTGCTGCATCTCCTTGCGGAGCTTTAAGTCGAGCGCGCCGAGGGGCTCGTCGAGCAGCAGAACGCTCGGCTCGTTGACAAGAGCGCGGGCAATGGCGATACGCTGCTGCTGGCCGCCGGAGAGCTCGGTCACGTTGCGGTGCGCGTAATCCTCAAGGCTCACCAGGCGCAGCATACGCATGACCTTCTGCTCGATAACGTCCTTCGGCTCCTTTTTGAGCGTCAGGCCGAAGGCGATGTTGTCATAGACGTCCATATGGGGGAAGAGGGCGTACTTCTGAAAGACGGTGTTGATCTCGCGCTTGTAGGGCGGTACACTCACAATGTCTTCGCCGTCGAAGAGCACCTTGCCCTCGCTCGGCTGCAAAAAGCCGCCAAGGATGCGCAGCAGCGTCGTCTTGCCGCAGCCCGAGGGGCCGAGCAGCGTGACAAATTCGTTTTCGTAGATATCCAGGGAAACGCCCTTGAGGACGACCTGTCCATCCTCAAAGCTCTTGACGATATTCTTGAACTGGATCAGCTTTTTCTTTTCTTCAGCCATTTCCGTTTCTCCTCATGTTTAATATATAGTTTGTCAGAACAGCGGGGGGGTGGAGACCCAGAGGATGCGCGCGGTGGTCTTGCGCTCGTTTTTCAGGCGGTGGAATGTGCGGCCGTGGAGATAGAACGTCTCGCCGCGGCGCAGCACGCTGCGCTCGCCGTCACATTCGAGCACCACGCTGCCGTCGATCACATAGCCGAACTCTTCGCCGCTGTGCGGCTCGACCTCGAACGACTCGCCGCCCGCGGGCAGCTCGATCAGGATGGGCTCCATCTGGTTTTTCTGCGTGTTGGGAACGATCCAGTTCACCGTGCAGTTCTCGCGCTCATCAACAAAGAAATCCTCCGCGCGGAAAACGAACTGATCGTTCTGATCCTCCTGGAAAAACTCCGAGAGGTTGGTGCCGAGGGCCTCCAGAATATCGCTGAGCGAGTCGATGGAGGGGGAGGTGAGGTCGCGCTCTAACTGGGACAAAAACCCCTTCGTAAGCTCGCTTCGGCTGGCAAGCTCCTCCAGAGTCAGTCCCTTTCGCGTTCGCAGCTGCTTGATCTTGTTGCCGATATCCATACAGCACCTCCGTTTTATATACTAAACTTTTGGTCAGTTTTTGCTAAACCGAGACTATTATACACAGCGCGTGTGAAATTGCAAGAGTATATTTAACAAAAAGTTCAATATTTTGAACTTTTGGAAAATAAAACAGCGGAGAGCCGCTGCAGGCTCTCCGCTTGTGGGATTTAACCAAAATACTTCTTTTGAAACGGGACCTCGTCCACCTGAAACTCGCGTCCGCGCAGATATTCGAGGATACCCGCGTCGGTGGGGAAGTCGAAGCGCAGGCGATAGGAGTAGAGCGCCTGATGCGTTTCGCCGTATTTGCGGTTCACGCTGCCGACGCCGTACTTGCCGTCGCCGAGCAGGGGATGGCCGAGGTCGGCCATGCTCGCGCGGATCTGATGCGTGCGGCCCGTAAGGAGCTCGACCTCCAGAAGCGACAGCTCACCGCGTGTCTGGAGCGTTTGGTATAAGGTAATCGCACTGCGCCCGTCCGGAACGGGGCGGTGGTAGACGCGGACGGTGTTGCTCTTCTCGTCCTTGCGCAAAAAGCACTCGATTTTTCCCTTCGGCGGATCAACGCGGCCGAGGGCGATACATAAATAATATTTGGCAATCTCGCGGTCGCGGATCTTGTCGTTCAGAATGCGCAGCGCCTCGGCGTTTTTCGCCGCGATGACGATGCCGCCGGTGTTGCGGTCGATGCGGTTGCAGAGGGCGGGGGTGAAGGCGTTCTCCTCGCGCGGCTTCCACTCGCGCTTTTGATAGAGGTAGGCGAGCATGTGGTTGACGAGCGTATTGACCTTTTCGTGCTCGTCGGCGTGGACGACCAGACCTGCGGGCTTATCGAGCAGCATGATGTTTTCGTCCTCATAAACGATGTGCAGCCGCGGTGTCGTGATCGTGAGATAGACATTCTCTTCGCTCGGCGTTTCAAAAAACTCGTCGTTGATGTAGCACTGCAACACGTCACCCACGCAGAGCTTCTGATCCCGCTGGGCGCGCGCACCGTTGACCTTGATGCGCTTTAGGCGGATGTACTTCTGCGCGAGCGACGCGGGGAGCAGGGGAACGGCCTTGCCGAGAAAGCGGTCGAGCCGCTGATTTTCGTCATTTTTTCCGATGTGAAACTCCCGCATGGGCGGCACCTCCGCTTGCGCAGCGCGCGATTTTCTGCTATTGTACGATAGCGGGCAAAAAAAGTAAAGAAATCCTGTCAAAATTTTTGCCGCAACCGTGAAAAAAGTATTTGACAATCGAGAAAACGTCCTCTATAATATCACTCGTGTCATTGCGAGGTGTAGCATGGTTTTAGATGTAAAACGTATCATTAACACCCCCGGAGGCAGAATTCCCTTTGACTTTACAGAGGACTTTTCTGATGTGGACTTCGGCGGCGTGTGTCCTGCGGTTCGGCCGGTCTCAGTGGTAGGGCAGGTGCAGAACATTGCAGGGATGCTGCGTTTGCAGATGGAGCTTGCGGCAACGCTTTCTGCTGTGTGCGATCGCTGCGGGGAGTCGTTCGACCTGCCTTATCATCCTTCCTGCGAGTATATGCTTGCCGAGGAACTGGAGGAAGACGAGCGCGACGATATCCTGCTGCTGGACAACGATACCGTTGATCTCAGCGAGCTTGCACGGGAAACGTTCATCCTCAATATGCCCGGCAAGACCCTTTGCCGCGAGGATTGCAGGGGCTTGTGTTCCGGCTGCGGCGTGAATCTCAACTACGAGAAGTGCCGCTGCAAAAAGGAGATCGACCCCCGGCTTGCAGCCCTCGCAAAACTTTTGGAACAATAAATTCGCTGTTCATTCAGCTTAACTTTAAGGAGGTGTCAACATGGCAGTCCCCAAGGGGAAAGTATCCCGTCAGAGACGTGATAAGAGACGTTCTTCTCACTGGAAGCTCACCGCTCCCGCGCTCGTCGCGTGCCCGAAGTGCGGTGCTCTGCACCAGCCTCACAGAATGTGCCCGGAATGCGGTACCTACAACGGCCGTCAGGTCAAGGTCATCGAGTCCAAGGTCGCAGCCGAATGATCGATTCGGAACAGGAACAACCAGAAAAGCTGAGCGGATATTTCCGCTCAGCTTTTTCTTTTTGCTTTCCCTGTTGGCGTGTCGAGCAGCGTGGCCGAGGTCACGGCGAGCAGGATCAGCGCCGAACCCAGCAGGCCTGCTGCACTGAGCCTTTCGCGCAGCAGGAAGAAGGAGAACACCGCTGTCATCACAGGGCACAGGCACTGAAGCAGCGCCACCGTGCGCGCCGAAATGGAGCACATGGCAAGGTTTTGCAGCAGATAGCCCGCCGCGGTGCAGAGAATGGCAAGATAGGCGATGATGCCCCATGAGAGCGGGGAGATCGTATGCACCTGCACGCCGCCTTCAAAGATGAGCGCACATAAAAGCGCCAGCAGCGCGGACATGCCTGCCTGTACCGTGGTGAGCGTAGCAGCGCTGACGCTTTTGAGACTCTCTTCCCCGAACAGCAGCGCGCCTGCCGTCAATCCGGCGGAAAGCAGCGCACAGACCTCGCCCGCGCCGAAGCCCGAGAGCCCGCCGCGACCGCACAGCAGGTAGAGCCCCGCCACCACGAATACATAGACCGGAAGAAGTCTCCGGTTCAGTTTCTGGCGGAAGACGAGCATAGCCAGCAGCGGCGTGACGACCGTGGAAAGCGAGCGCAGGAACGCAACGGCGGTCGCACTTGTGAGCACGAGGGCATAGTTGCTGACGAGATAGGTCGTGGCGATGCACAGACACGGCGGCAGCAGCGCGTGCAGGGAGGCGCCTTTCAGCTCGCGCAGCGTCCTGCGGCCGAAGAGCAGCAGAAGAAAAAGAAACGCCATCCAGTATCGTACGGACAGCAGTGTGAAGAGCGGGACCTCATCATAGGCCAGCTTCGAGATCGGGTCGCCGAAACCGTAGAGCACGCTTTGCAGCACGACGAGCAGACAGGGCAGCAATGCTGCGCTGTGTTTCTTTTCTGTTTCCATAGCCGGTCCCTCCTGATGCGGATTGCGGTAGGATTCAATGATACGTCATCCGCCGCGATTTGACAAGATTTTTATCCCACGCATGCAGCTTTACCTTGCGCATCTAAGAAAATTCGGTTATACTGTATTCGTATTGGTTTGCACTGAAATCAACAGGCGGCGCGAAAGCGAGCCGCTTTTCAATAAGGAGGCAGAGAGATGAAACCTCTGGTTGCAATCGTTGGACGGCCCAATGTGGGCAAGTCCATGCTTTTCAATAAACTTATCGGTCAGCGTCTGTCCATCGTGGAGGATACCCCGGGCGTGACGCGCGACCGGATCTACGGCGAGTGCGAGTGGTGCGGCCGCAAGTTCCGCCTGGTCGATACCGGCGGCATCGAGCCGCGCACGGACGATCAGATCCTTACCTTTATGCGCGAGCAGGCGGAGATCGCTATCAGTCATGCCGACGTTATTATTTTCCTCACCGATATCAAGACCGGCCTCACGGCCTCCGATCAGGAGGTCGCAAACATGCTGCTGCGCAGCCGCAAGCCCATTGTACTGGCGGTGAACAAGATGGACTCCACCGGCAGGATCGATCCTGATTTTTACGAGTTTTACAACCTTGGCCTCGGCGATCCCATCGCCGTCTCCGCCGTGCACGGCCACGGCACGGGCGACCTGCTGGACGCCTGTCTCCAGTACTTCCCGCCCGAGGAGGAAGAGGAGGAAGAGGATGATGTCATCAAGGTCGCTATCATCGGCAAGCCCAATGTCGGCAAGTCCTCACTTACCAACCGCATCCTCGGCACCGAGCGCATGATCGTCAGCAATGTCGCCGGTACAACACGCGACGCCATCGACTCCTACTTTGAAAACGAGCAGGGCAAATATATCTTCATCGACACCGCTGGTATGCGCAAAAAGTCGAAGGTCGATGACAATATTGAGCGTTACAGCGTTCTGCGCGCCACCATGGCCATTGACCGCGCGGACGTGTGCCTCATCATGATCGACGCGCAGGAGGGCGTGACCGAGCAGGACACAAAGGTCGCGGGTCTCGCGCACGAGGCAGGCAAGGCCTGCATCATCGTCGTCAACAAGTGGGACCTTGTGGAGAAGGACGGCAAGACAATGGACAAAATGCGCGAGGATGTGCAGCGCGATCTGAGCTATATGGCCTATGCGCCCATCCTCTTTATCTCGGCGGCGACGGGCCAGCGCGTGCCGCGCCTGTTCGAGATGATCAACTATGTCCACAATCAGGCCTGCATGCGCATTTCCACCGGTATGCTCAACAATGTCCTTGCCGACGCGCAGACGCGCGTGCAGCCGCCGACGGACAAGGGCAAGCGCCTGAAGATCTATTATATGACGCAGGTCGGTGTGCGCCCGCCGCACTTTGTTATCTTCTGCAACGAGCGCAAGCTCTTCCACTTCTCTTACCAGCGCTATCTTGAAAACTGCATCCGCAACGTTTTCGGCCTTGAGGGCACGCCCGTTATCATCTCCATCCGCGAAAAGGGGGATAAGGAAGAGTGAACGGCGTGAACGTTCTTTCCACGACCGCCGCGCTGCTCATCAGCGTGGCCGCCGCGGCCTATCTGCTCGGCTGCGTCAACGGCGCCATTGCCACGTCGCATCTTTTTTACCGTGACGATGTACGCCGCCACGGCAGCGGCAACGCGGGCCTGACAAACTTTTACCGCACCTACGGTGCGAAGTGCGCCCTCGCGGTCATTGCTTTCGATATGCTCAAGGCGGCGGCAGCTGTGTGGCTGGGGGATGCGGTGCTGGACGCGCTGCTCGGCTGGGGCGTGGCAGGGGAATACTATGCGGCACTGTTCTGCGTGATCGGGCACATGTTTCCGGCGTTCTACTCCTTTAAGGGCGGCAAGGGGATCCTGTGCAGCGGCACGCTGCTGCTCCTGCTCGACTGGCGCATCGCGCTTGTCGGCTGGGGCCTTTTTGCACTGCTGTGGCTCACCACGCGCTATGTCTCGCTCGGTTCCGTCTGCGCGGCGCTGAGCTTTCCCGTGATGACGCACATTATCTTTGCCGACGGCGCGACCACGGCGCTTTCCGTCGTTATCGCGGCGCTCGTGATCTGGGCGCACCGCGGCAACATCAAGCGGCTTCTCAGCGGAACGGAGAATAAGTTCCGTTTCCATGTCAACGCGCCGAAGCCGGGGGAGGAAGCATGAACATCGTAGTACTTGGCACCGGTGCGTGGGGTACGGCGGCGGCGATGCTGCTCGCCGACAACGGACATCGAGTCACGCTCTGGTCGCATGACGAAAAAAAGGCGGCGGAGCTTCAGCGGTCAAGGGAAAATCCTTTGCTGCCCGGCGTCCGCGTTTCCGAGAAGATCACCGTCACTCATTCGCTCTCCGCGCTCGCAGAGGCGGAGATGGCTGTTTTTGCCGCGCCGTCGTTCGCGCTGCGTGCGGTGGCGCGTGAGGCTGCACCGCATTTGAAGAAGGGCACGCTGCTCGTCTCCCTCACCAAGGGCATCGAGCGCGGAACCTACCTGCGCATGAGCGAGATCATCGCGCAGGAATGTGGTGCGGACTTTTCGATCGTTGCGCTTTCCGGCCCCTCGCATGCCGAGGAGGTCGCGCGGCGGCTCCCGACGGGCTGTGTCGCCGCCTGTGCCGACCTTGCGGCGGCGGAGACCGTGCAGCGTGTTTTTATGAATGAAGTCTTCCGCGTTTACACGCACGACGATATCGTCGGTGTGGAGCTTGCAGGCGCGCTCAAAAATGTTGCGGCGCTCTGCTGCGGTGTCAGTGACGGCTGCGGCATGGGCGACAATACGCGCGCGCTGCTTATCACGCGCTCGCTGAGCGAGATATCGCGTCTGGCCGAGCGTATGGGCGGGCGCAAGGAGACGCTTGCGGGACTGGCCGGCATGGGCGACCTGATCGTTACCTGTACTTCGATGCACTCGCGCAACCACCGCGCAGGCATCCTGATCGGGCAGGGGAAGAGCGTGCAGCAGGCCATGGACGAGGTCGGCGCGGTGGTCGAGGGCTACTACGCAGCGCGCAGCGCGCATGAGCTGTCCGTGCGCTATGCGGTGGAGATGCCCATTTCCACCGCCGTGTACGAGGTCCTGTACGAGGGCAAGAGCGCCGCGCCGATGATCGGTGTGCTGATGAGCCGAACGCCCAAGCGCGAGAGCGACAGCAGCTGGGTCTGATATCTTCACAAAAGCGGCCGAAAGACCACTTTTGTGAGCAAAATGCGCTCCGCGCGTACCGCAGCCGCCTGCAGGGCGGATGCGGTACGCACGGAGCGGAGGAGAAATTTGTCACGCGCATACCCTAGGGCGCCCTCTCTTGCCTCTGTGCGGCAATTCACTTTCCGTTGTGGCAATTACGGCCAAGATGATTTGCGCTGTGTACGGCGCAGAATCTGCGAGGTTTTTATGAATTTGATCGGGCAGATCGAACGCTATGTCCCATATAACGAGCAGGAGGAACGGGATAAAGGCCTGATCCTGGACTGCCTGTACGCCTTTGAGGATATCTTCACGCGCGAAAACCGTCTGGCGCACATGACCGCGTCTGCGTGGGTCGTGAACAAAACGTTTGACCGCGTGTTGATGGCTTACCATAATATCTACGATTCCTGGGCGTGGCTCGGCGGGCACGCCGACGGGGAAGAGGACCTGCTCGCCGTTGCGCTCAAGGAAGTCCACGAGGAAAGCGGCGTCAAGAATGTCCGACCGGCAAGCGGCGACGTCTTCTCGCTCGAGGTATTGACCGTGGACGGACATGTGAAGCGGGGAAAATACGTCTCCTCGCACCTGCACCTGAACGTTACATACCTTCTCATCGCGGATGATTCGGACACGCTCGCCGTCAAGCCCGATGAAAACAGCGGCGTGAAGTGGTTCACGCCGGAGAGCGCGGTGGAAGCGAGCAGCGAGCCATGGTACCGCGAGCATATCTACAAAAAGCTCAATGAGAAGATGAAGCAGTTTCGCGCGGAAGAGATCGAGAGAGGGGAGAAAAGCACATGAACCTCAGAGAGGCCGTGCCCGCAGACGCAGCGCGTTTGGATGCTCTTCTGACAAAGCTCATTCATTATGAGGCGCAGTACGATTCCAACTTAATTGATTCGTATGTCGTCACCGACAATTATCTCGACCGGATCGACTTGGAGGGCCACAAGCTCCTGCTGATCGAGGACGAGGGCGAAATTGTCGCCTTCTTATACGGTTTCCTTTACGAAATTCCCGGTATGTTTGCAAAACCGATTGCGATCCTCGATGCACTGTACGTTGAGGGAGCATACCGTCGGAAGGGATATGCGGCGCGGCTTATTTCTGCCTTTAAGCCCTTTGCGGAGGAAAACGGCGCCTGCCGCATCGAGCTGAAGGTGCTATCACGCAACGAAGCCGCTCTGCGCCTTTATGAGAAACTTTCCTTCAAAGAAACCAAAAAGTACATGACGATGGATTTGCAGGCGCAATAGTCCCTGAAATCAGAAAAAGCCGCCCATCGGGCGGCTTTTTTCGCGCACATCACAGCGCCTTGCAGTACATTTCTTCGACCGCGCCGAGGGATGGTCGCTTTTTTTCACTCGGCACAAAGCCGAAGGACTCATAAAATCTGACTGCCCTCGTGTTCTTTTCGAACACCCAGAGCACGAGCGTTTCATATCCTGCTTTTTTGATGTCCGTAAGCACCCGCTCCATCATTGCGCTGCCGTAGCCCTTGCGCCAGTTTTCCGGAAGCGAGTGGATGCAGATCAACTCCGCGCAGCCTGCCGAGTCTTCGTCCCGCGCCTCGCTCCACCATGCGATGCAGTGCGCTTTGCCGTCCAGCTCAAGAAGGTAGCCGTTGCCGAACCTCTCATTAAGAAGCCGGCGGTACATCGCGATAGCCGATTCGAGAGCGGAGCATTCAGCAAGAATTTCTGCGGGGACGATCTCCTGGAAGGCGGCCTTCCAGCTCTCTGTCTGCACATAGGCAAGGCGCTCTTCATCGCCGGGCCGAACAGTTCTGATTTGCTCCATGGGTATCCTCCTAATCGTGACTTTATGTAGGGCTTTGCTCCAGTATAGCAGAACGGAAGGGCAGCGCAAGTAGAAAACAAAAAAAGAAGCACTGCTTTTGCAGTGCTTCCATTTTTGTTTGTCGCTTAGATCGCGCGGGTAACCTTACCGGAACGCAGACAGCGGGTACAAACATAGACATGGCGGGGCGTACCATTGACGATAGCCTTCACGCGCTTGACGTTGGGCTTCCAGGGGCGGTTGGAACGACGGTGAGAATGGGAAACCTTGATACCGAACGTCACACCCTTGTCACAAAACTCGCACTTTGCCATCCGTTGCACCTCCTTGCTGTAGTCAGATCAAGACTTGTTCATTCACAAGCAACGATTACTATACCAGATAGAAATGCAAATTGCAAGCATTATTTTCGAAAAAAAGAAAAAATTTGCTGAAAATCCGATGGATAGTGCAGATGTGCCGCCATTGGGAAAAATCGGAGGCGGGCGCGCCGCGCGGAACTACGTCGCACTTGTAAAAATAAGGAAGACCGAGTATAATAAAACTGTATTACTATCAGCAATGTGGAGGCAGCTATGAATACCAACCGCTCCGTCCGCGTAAAGGACATTGTGGAAAAATTCCAGATGGAGGTCATCAACAAGGGCACGGAATACGACACCGAGATCCTGACGATCACGGATGTCAACCGCCCGGGCCTGCAGTTTATCGGCTTTTTTGATTACTTCGATCCCCGCAGGCTCCAGATCATCGGCAAGAGCGAGGTCACGTTCCTGCGCGGCTACTCGGCCGAGGAGCGGCGCAAGAGCTTCGAGGATCTGTTCTGCTATGAGATCCCCGCGCTGGTCATCTCGCGCGATCTGGACGTGTTTCCGGAGTGTCTGGAAATGGCGCAGAAGTATGGGCGCACGCTGCTGCGCACGAAGTATACCTCCGTCGAGTTCACCTCCATGACCATCGATTACCTCAACCACGCGCTCGCACCCGTCATCACGCGCCACGGTGTGCTGATGGATGTGTACGGCGAGGGCGTGCTGATCTTCGGCGACAGCGGCATCGGCAAGAGCGAGACGGCCATCGAACTTATCAAGCGCGGTCACCGGCTGGTGGCGGATGACGCGGTCGAGATCACGCGCATCGGTTCCGTTCTTTCCGGTACCGCGCCGGAGCTGATCCGCAATTATCTCGAGGTGCGCGGCATCGGTGTCATCGATGTGGAAAAGCTCTTCGGCGTAGGTGCGGTGCAGGATTCTACGCAGATCGATCTGGTCATCCAGTTTGAAAAGTGGACCGACAGCACCTATTTTGATCGTCTGGGTCTTGAAGATAACTATACTACCATCATGGATGTTCCCGTGCCGCAGGTCACGGTCCCCGTCAGTGCGGGACGCAACCTCGCGGGTATTGTGGAGCTTGCGGCGATGAACAACCGCCAGAAGAAGCACGGCTTCAACTCCGCGCGCGAATTCGCTGCGCAGATCGACGGTCACATTGACCGTATCAATCGGGAAAACGAGGCAAAGCAGTAAAAATCCATCTGACGGAGGATCTGAATTTATGGCGTGGTATACGGCGCTGGATAAAACGGTGGGCGATTATCTGCCCGACCTTACCTGGGTCTGCGATGAGCCGATGGCAAAGCACACGTCGTTCCGCATCGGCGGACCGGCCAGACGCATGGCCTTTCCGGACACGCGCGAGCAGCTCGTCGTGCTGATGGGCTTTTTGCAGGAGGCGGGGATCAGGCCGCTGCTGATCGGCAACGGCACGAATCTGCTCGTTTCGGATGAGGGACTTGACACTGTGGTCATCAATACCTCCGGCCGGCTCCTGCACGCGGAGCTTACGGGGGAGGATGAGATCACCGCGGATGCGGGCATTTTCCTCAGCCGTCTCGCGCTGCTCGCATGGAAAAACGGTCTCACAGGGCTGGAATTTGCCCACGGCATCCCGGGTACGCTCGGCGGCGGTATCGTGATGAACGCGGGCGCCTACGGCGGCGAGCTCAAGGATGTCATCACCGAGGTGACGGCGCTGTATCCCGACGGGGTAAAGGTTTTAACACCCGCAGAGCTGGATTTTTCTTACCGCTGCAGCGTGTTTTCTTCGGGTGAGGGCATCGTCCTCGGCGCGAAGGTCAAGCTCGAATCAGGCGATCCGGACGCCATCAAGGCAAAGATGGACGACCTGATGGCGCGGCGCAGGGCGAGCCAGCCGCTCGAGCTTCCGAGCGCGGGCAGTACCTTCAAGCGCCCGACGGGCTATTACGCGGGGCCGCTGATCGAGGACTGCGGCCTCAAGGGCTGCCGTATCGGCGGGGCGGAGGTTTCGCCCAAGCACGCGGGCTTTGTTGTGAACGTGGGCGGCGCGACCTGCGCCGATGTGCTCGCGCTCATTGCAAAGGTACAGAAAACGGTGTACGACACGCACGGCGTGCGGCTCGAGCCGGAAGTGAAGATCGTGCACTAAGCGGGAAAAGGGAGAGAGAAAGCATGGAGATCCTGATCATATCCGGCCTGTCCGGTGCGGGCAAGTCCAGCGCGGCGACCTGTCTTGAGGATATGGGCTACTACACGGTGGACAATGTGCCCGCCGATATCGTTCTGAAATTTGCGGAGTTCTGCGCGCAGAGCGATGGCCGCTATGACCGCGTCGCCCTTGTGAGCGATATCCGTTCGGGGGACGGTAATTTCAAGAGCCTGCTTGACGCGATGGAGCGGCTGCGTCAGGGCGGCGATGTCTGCCGTCTGCTCTTCGTCACGGCGGATCTGGAGACGATCATTAAGCGTTATAAGGAAACGCGCCGCCGCCATCCGCTGATGTCTGACGGTATGACTATCGAGCAGGCGATGCACCGCGAACAGGAGCTGCTGCGTCCGCTGCGCGAACATGCGGACCTCGTCATCGACACGACCCGTATGCCCGCCGCCAGGCTCCGCAGCGAGCTTTACACCATGTTCGGCGACCGGAACATGCGCGGACGGCTGAGCGTCAGCGTCATGTCCTTTGGCTTCAAGTACGGGATCCCGCTCGAGGCGGACCTTGTCTTTGACGTGCGCTTCCTGCCCAATCCCTACTATGTGCCGGAGCTCAAGCCGAAGACCGGCATGGATAATGAGGTCTGCGATTATGTTTTTTCCTTTCCGCAGACCAGGACGTTTGTGGACAAGCTCGAGGGGATGCTGTCTTTTCTCCTGCCGCTCTATGCCGAGGAGGGGAAGAGCACACTCGTGATCGCTGTCGGTTGTACCGGCGGCCGCCACCGGAGCGTATCGGTCGCGCGCCGTATCACGGCGTATCTGAGCGCGCTGGGCTATCCGGCCTTTGAAAACCACCGCGATATCACACGCGGCTGAGCGCGCCCTGGAAGGGAGGAAGAGGACATGTCGTTTGCTTATGACGTCAAGGCAGAGCTGTGCAGGGCGGCACTGAACCGGAGCTGCTGCGCCGTCGCGGAGGGCTGTGGTGTGCTGCTCTATGCAAGTTCCTTTTCTGCGGGCGAGGTGCGTATCATCACGGAGAACGACGAGTTTGCCGCGCGGCTGCCGCGCCTTTTCCAGAAAGCGTTTTCCGTAAAATTTGATGAGCTGCCGGGCAGCATCAGGGATGGCGGCAAGCTCATTTTCCGCATCACAGACGACGAAAAGCTCGATGCTATCTTCGGCACGCTCGGTTACGACCGGCGCGCGCACTTTGCCCTGCACCTCAACTTTGCCCTGCTGGAGGACGAGTGCTGCAGGGCCTCGTTCCTGCGCGGGGCCTTTCTCTCCGGCGGCAGTGTGACCGATCCGCACAAGCGTTATCATCTGGAGTTGGCGACCTCGCACATTCAGGCGGGGCGCGAGGTCGAGGCGCTGCTGCGCGACATGGGCTTTGAGCCCAAGAACGTCATGCGGCAGGGCAGTCTTATCACCTACTTTAAGAGCAGTGAGCATATCGAGGATCTGCTTACGTTGATCGGTGCGCCGGGGCGCGCGCTGGAGATCATGGCCGCCAAGATCGAAAAGGAGATGCGCAACACCGTGAACCGGCGGGTAAACTGCGACGCGGCAAACCTTGATAAGGCGGTGCTCGCTTCGCGTGAACAGGTGGAAGCCTTTACACGCCTGACCGAGTCCGGCGCGATCAACGACCTGCCGGTCAAATTGCAGGAGGTCGCCGTCGCACGGCTGCTTCAGCCCGAGCTGACGCTTTCCGAGCTCGCGGCGACATTCGACCCGCCGCTGACAAAGTCGTGTCTCAACCATCGCATCCGAAAACTCATGGAGATCGCCAAAGCCGAAAACAAATAGGAGGGAGCGCGCCATGGCCTTTGCCCATTTACATGTCCATACCGAATACAGCCTGCTCGACGGCGCGTGCCGTATCCGCGATCTGCCCAAGCTCGTCAAATCGATGGGACAGACCGCCTGCGCCATCACCGACCATGGCGTGATGTACGGCGCGATCGACTTTTACCGCGCCTGCAAGGCCGAGGGCATCAAACCCATTATCGGCTGCGAGGTCTACGTCGCCCCGCGCACGCGCTTTGACAAGCAGCACGAATTCGACAGCGAGGCCCGCCATCTCGTGCTGCTGTGCGAGAACGAGGAGGGCTACCGCAATCTTTCGTACCTTGTCTCCATGGCGCATGTGGAGGGCTTTTATATCAAGCCGCGCATTGACCTGAATCTTCTGCGCGAGCATGCGAAGGGCCTCATCGCGCTCTCGGCGTGTTTGGCCGGTGAAATTCCGAGAAGATTACGCAACGGGGACTACAATGGTGCCAAGGAATATGCCTTGACACTGTCTGAGGTCTTTGGCCCTGAGCACTTTTACTTGGAATTGCAGGACCATGGCATCCGTGACCAGGCCATCGTGAACAAGGGCATCCTGCGCCTGCACGAGGAGACGGGGCTCCCGCTCGTCGTGACGAACGACGCGCACTATCTCAGAAAAGAAGACGCCTACGCGCACGACGTGCTGCTCTGTATCCAGACGGGCAAGACCGTGGACGACGAAAACCGCATGCGCTATGAGCCGCAGCGCTTCTACCTTCGTTCGACCGAGGAGATGGCGGCGCTGTTTCCCGACTATCCCGAGGCGGTCGAGAACACCGGCAGGATCGCCGAGCGCTGCAATCTGGAGTTCACGTTCGGCAAGTACCACCTGCCGGAATTCAAGGTGCCGGAGGGCTACACCTCGCTCACATACTTCAAAAGGCTCTGCGCCGACGGCTTCGCCCAGCGCTATGGCGAGGGGACGGACAAGCAGTGCGCGCAGCTCGAATACGAGCAGAACATGATCGAGCGCATGGGCTTTGTCGACTACTTTTTGATCGTCTCCGACTTCGTGCGCTACGCCAAGAGCGTCGGCATCCCCGTCGGCCCGGGGCGCGGCAGCGCGGCGGGCAGCATCGTTTCGTACTGCCTGTCGATCACAGACATCGAGCCGATGAAATACGGCCTGTTTTTCGAGCGCTTTTTGAACCCCGAGCGTGTGTCGATGCCCGATATCGATATGGACTTCGGCGATACCCGTCGCGGCGAGGTCGTGGACTACGTCCGCCGCAAGTACGGCGACGACCATGTGGCACAGATCGTCACGTTCGGCACGATGGCCGCGCGCGGCGTTATCCGCGACGTCGGCCGCGCGCTCAACATGAGCTATGCCGACTGCGACGTGATCGCCAAGCTCATCCCCGCGGGGCCGCACGTCACGCTCGACGATGCGCTGCGCATCTCGCGCGAGCTGCGCGAAAAGTACGAGAGCGACGAGCAGGTGAAAAAGCTTATCGACACGGCGCGCTCGCTTGAGGGCATGCCGCGCCATGCCTCGACGCATGCAGCCGGCGTGGTCATCACGAAGCGTCCCGTCGTCGACTATGTCCCGCTCGCGCGCAACGACGACACCATCGTCTGCCAGTATGTGATGACGACGCTCGAAGAGCTCGGCCTTCTCAAAATGGACTTCCTGGGACTGCGCAACCTGACGATCCTGGACGACGCGGTCAAGACGATCCGCGAAAAGGATAAAGACTTTACACTGCACAATATTCCTGAGGATGACGCCGCGACTTATGAAATGCTGGCCGCGGGGCGGACGTCGGGCGTCTTCCAGCTCGAATCGAGCGGCATGACGGGCGTGTGCGTCAGCTTAAAGCCGCAGAACATTGAAGATATCACGGCTCTGATCGCGCTCTACCGTCCGGGGCCGATGGAATCCATTCCGAAGTTCATTGCCTGCAAACACGACCCGAAAAAGGTCACATACCTCATCCCGCAGCTTGAGCCGATCCTGTCGATCACCTA
>CAKTLD010000014.1 GCA_934572445.1 uncultured Oscillospiraceae bacterium | reverse complement strand
GCTGACCGCCGCATCGACAAGCCCTCCGACGTTCTGTCCGAAGGCCAGATGGTCGACGCCAAGATCACCGCGATCGACGAGGAAAAGAAGAAGATCTCCCTCAGCATCCGCGCTCTGCTGAATGGCGAGGCCGAGGAAGAGGCTCCTGTCGAGGAGTAATTTCCCTGATTTGAAAAAGAGACAGGCTCCGGCCTGTCTCTTTTTTTACCGCCTTTTTCAAACAAAGCCTTTGCAAATGCCGCGCGATATGTTATAATTGTTAAAGTTTCGACAACAAAGAAAACCATTGACATACAGGAGGAACTGATCCATGGATTACGCAGCGCTCTACCAGAAGAAGCTGACCTCTGCCGCGGAGGCCGTCAGGGCCGTCAAGAGCGGCGACTGGGTCGATTACGGCTGGTGCACCAACCATCCCTATACGCTCGACAAGGCGCTCGCCGCGCGCCAGAGTGAGCTCAAGGACGTCAAGGTCCGCGGCGGCGTGACGATGTGGATGCCCGAAATCTGCAAGGCCGATGACGCCGGTGAGCACTTCACCTGGAATTCCTGGCATTGCAGCGGCATCGACCGCAAGATCATCGCCAAGGGCATGGGTTACTTCAGCCCCATGCGCTACAGCGAGCTGCCGCGTTTCTACCGCGACGGCAACGCAACGGTCGACGTTGCAATGATCCAGGTCACGCCGATGGATAAGCACGGCAACTTCAGTTACGCGCTCGCATCCTCCCATCTGGCCGATATGCTCGATTCCGCCAAGACCGTCATCGTCGAAGTCAATGAGAATCTGCCTTGGGTTTACGGTCTCAATGGCTGCGAAATCAACATTCAGGACGTTGACATGGTCGTGGAAGGGGAGAATCCCCCTGTCGCGCAGCTCGGCGCGGGCGGCGCGCCTACCGCGGTCGACACCGCGGTCGCCAACCTCGTCGTGCCCGAGATCCCGAACGGCGCGTGCCTTCAGCTCGGCATCGGCGGCATGCCCAACACCATCGGCTCGATGATCGCGCAGTCCGACCTCAAGGATCTTTCTGTCCACACGGAGATGTACGTTGACGGCTTCGTTGATATGGCGCTTGTCGGCAAGATCACCGGCAAGCACAAGCAGCTCGACAAGGGCCGTCAGGTCTTCGCCTTTGCCGCCGGTACGCAGAAGCTCTATGACTACATGGACCGCAATCCTGATGTTATGGGCGCGCCGGTGGATTACACGAACGATGTGCATGTCATCTCCCAGATCGATAACTTCATCTCCATCAACAACGCCATCGACTGCGACCTCTTTGGCCAGGTGAATGCTGAGTCCGCGGGCATCAAGCACATCTCCGGCACGGGCGGCCAGCTCGACTTTGCCATGGGCGCTTACCTGTCCAAGGGCGGCAAGAGCTTTATCTGCATGTCCTCGACCGTCACAGGGAAGGACGGTACGGTCAAGAGCCGCATCGTTCCCACGCTGACGCCGGGCTCTATCTGCACCGACCCGCGCTCCTGCACGCACTACATCGTTACGGAGTACGGCATGGTCAACCTCAAGGGCCTTTCGACCTGGCAGCGCGCCGAAGCGCTCATTTCCGTTGCACACCCCGACTTCCGTGAACAGCTGATCACTGAGGCCGAGAAAATGCACATCTGGCGCCGCAGCAACAAGTAAATTCATTTCTTCCGCCGCGGAGGCTCTCAGCAGAGAGCCTCCGCTTTTTTGCGAGCACGCATGATTTTGCGGGTTTGGAGATTTTTCATGAAAAAACGCTTGAAAAACGCGGGGAAGTACGTTATACTATTTATGGGGGGATATTCTCTCATTTTGTTGTGTGTGTTTTTTCATTTCCACAGAGGAAAACAGTACGGACGGATGGCATTTTTCATTCTGTCAGAAGGGAGGTGGGCATAGAATGTTCCAGATCGGCGATAAGGTTGTGCACCCGATGCACGGCGCGGGTGTGATCGACAGCATCGTGCGTGAAAAGATCGGCGGGAGGATGACGGAGTTTTACGTCTTCAAAATGCCCATTTCCGGCCTGACGCTCAAGATCCCGACGGAAAACAGCGCGATGATCGGAGTCCGCGCCATCAAGTCCTGCGACGAGATCGAGGCCGTTATCGCGCGCATCCCGAAGCTCGGCGTGGATATGACAGCGAATTGGAATCACCGCTACCGCGAGAATATGGACCGGCTCAAAAGCGGGGATCTGAACGAGGTCAGCGCCGTGATCAAGGCGCTGATGCACCGTGACAGCGAGCGCGGACTTTCCAATGGCGAGCGCAAGATGCTGCACATCGCCAAGCAGATCCTTGTATCGGAGATCGTGCTGGCGGAGGATGTAGAGTATCCCGCGGCGGAGAGCCGCGTCAACGCCGCGATGCTTTCAAAGGAGAGCTGAGAAGATGAGCCTGCTTCAAAAGATATTCCGCCGCCGCGGGGAGCGGCAGCGCCCCTTCTGTACGGCGCTGATCGCCGCGGCCGGAAGCTCAGAGCGCTACGGCGGGGAGAATAAGCTGCTTGCGCCGCTTGGCGATCTTCCGGTGCTGGCGCGTACGCTTCTGGCGGTCGACCATGCGGAGAGTATCGACGAGATCGTCATTGCCGCGCGGGACGATGAGCTTTTGCGCTATGCCGAGCTCTGTAAGACCTACGGTATCACCAAACCGGTCAAGGTCATTCCCGGCGGAGCGACGCGCACGGAATCCGTGCTTCGCGCCGCACTCGAGGCATCGCCGGAGGCAGCGCTGCTGGCCGTGCAGGACGGTGCGCGTCCGCTTGTGACGAGCGAGTTGATCGACAGCGTGGTCGAGGCCGCGCGCACGAGCTTCGCCGCCGCACCCGCCGTTCCTGTGACCGACACGATCAAGATTGCGCGGGACGGTGTTGTCGAGAGCACGCCGGAGCGCAGCACACTGTTCGCCGTACAGACGCCGCAGGTCTTTGACGCCGGCCTGCTGAAAGCGGCGCTCCAGTCGGCACTGACGGCGGATGCCGCGCTGACGGATGACTGCTCGGCCGTGGAGCGCTTTGGCAAGGAGGTCCGTCTGACGGCGGGCGATCCCGAAAATATCAAGATTACCACGCCGCTCGATCTTATTGTGGCAGAGGCATTATTGCAGCGCAGAGGGGAATAAGGCATTTCCCTCTGCCTTTTTATGGGAAAGGACAGACCAATGACGGATTTGCGTATCGGGCACGGTTATGATGTGCACCGGCTGACGGAGGGGCGCGCGCTTATTTTAGGCGGCGTCAATATCCCGTATGAAAAGGGCCTGCTTGGCCACTCGGATGCGGATGTGCTGACTCACGCGGTAATGGACGCACTGCTCGGCGCGGCCGCGCTGGGGGATATCGGGCAGCTGTTCCCTGATTCCGCAGCGGAGTTCGCGGGCATTTCGAGCATTGAATTGCTGCGCCGTGTGCGCACGCGGCTCGATGAGAGCGGCTTTGCCGTCGTCAATATCGACGCGACTGTGCTGGCGCAGGCGCCGAAGCTCGCGCCATACCGCGCGCAGATGCGGGAGAATCTCGCGTGTGCGCTCGGGATCGATGTTCCGCGCGTGAGCGTGAAGGCCACGACGGAGGAGCGGCTCGGCTTTACGGGCAGCGGAGAGGGCATGGCGGCGCATGCCGTGGCGCTGCTGGAGACAGCGGAAAATTGACACATCGGCCAAGGGGGAGGGCGCTCCGGACAGAGCGCCCTCCCTTTTTGCGCCTGACACATCGGCCTCTTTTTCGCATAGTATGCGGTGAGGGGGGACCGGTATGGACTATTATCTGTTTGTTGCACGCTCGGTTACGCACGCACAGCGCATGGCGCAGGTGTTGAGCGACGCGGGCGTTTCTTCCAGGATCCGCCGCGCTGGGGCAGGGATCAGCGAGCGCGGCTGCGGTTATACGCTGGAGATCGCCGTGCGCGGCTTCGCGCGCGCAAAAGAGGCCTGCCGCGCGGGCGGTGTGCTGCCCACGCGCGTGCTGCGCGTTTCCGGCGGGACAAAGCAAGAGGTAGCGCTATGATCTATCTGGACAGCGCCGCTACCAGCTTCCAGAAGCCTGCTGCTGTGCATCGGGCCGTCGCGCAGGCGATGCGTACGATGAGCTCACCCGGGCGGGGAGGCTATGCATCTGCGCGCGCTGCCGACGAGACGCTTTTCCGCTGCCGCAGTGCGGCGGCGGAGTTGTTCTCGGTGCCGTCGGGCGAGCAGGTCGTTTTTACGATGAATGCGACGCACGCGCTGAACATCGCGATCCGCAGTCTGGTGCGTGCGGGCGCGCGCGTCGCGGTGTCCGGCTATGAGCACAATGCCGTCACGCGGCCGCTGCACGCTCTGGGCGCGGAGGTGATCGTCGCCGCGGCGCCGCTTTTTTCCCCGCAGGAGACAGCCGCGGCTTTTGCCCGCGCGCTGGAGGCGGGAGCGGAAACGGTGATCTGCACGCAGGTTTCCAACGTGTTTGGCGATATTCTGCCCATCGGCGAGATCGCGCGGCTCTGCCGTACGGCGGGCGTGCCGCTGATCGTGGATGCTTCGCAGGGCGCTGGCGCGCTGCCGCTCGACTTTTCAGCGCTCGGCGCGGCGTTTGCCGCCATGCCCGGACACAAGGGGCTTTGCGGTCCGCAGGGCACTGGCCTGCTGCTGTGCGCGCGGGACGCGCTGCCGCTTATCATGGGCGGAACGGGCAGCGAATCCCTGCGGCAGGATATGCCGGACTTCCTGCCGGACCGGCTGGAGGCGGGTACGCACAATGTGCCCGGTATTGCAGGTCTGGAGGCGGGGCTTGGCTTTGTGCGCGCCCAGCGGCCTGAGCGCATCCTGCTGCACGAACAGGAGCTGATCCGTGCGGCGGCGGACCGCCTGGAAGAGCTGCCTCGTGTGCGCGTTTTCCGTGCGCGGGATGTGCGGCTGCAGGCGGGCGTCCTGTCCTTCACAGTGGAGGGCATGGCGAGTGAGGAGGTCGCCGAGGCAATGGCACAGCGAGGCATCGCACTGCGTGCGGGGTTGCACTGCGCGCCCTTTGCCCACCGCACGGCAGGCACGCTGCCCGATGGGACCGTACGCCTGAGCGTTTCCGCCTTCAACCGTGTGAGCGAGATCGACGACGCCGCCGCCGCACTGCGTGAGATCACGGCGGGAAAGTAAAAAAATCTTGTATTTCACAGAAAATTCATGGCTCTCCCGTTGCAATTTACGAGTGTTTATATTAGAATAAGTACTAACTATTGCTTGGGAGGATGCGTGCCTATGGAATTTGTCATGACCGCGTTGGAAGGTACGCTGCGCTATCTGCTGACGCTCAGGATCTCGGATTATCTTGATATCGCGCTGATGGCCTACGGGATCTATTGGCTGCTGAAGCTGGTCGGAACGTCCAAGGTCGAAAGCTTCGGCAAGGTCGTGCTGCTGTTCCTGCTGGCACTGATGCTCTCGGACGTGCTGCAGATGCACGGCATCTACTTTATCCTGAGCCATGTGCTTTCGCTCGGCGCGCTGGCGCTGATCGTGCTGTTCCAGCCGGAAATCCGGCGCCTGCTCGACCAGCTCGGCTCCAGTCGATTCAGGATGTTCAACCCGTTCGCCCGTACGCAGCAGGTTTCCGCCATTGAAAACGCCATCGCGCAGACGGTGCTGGCCTGCACGGAGATGTCAAAGTCCCGCACGGGCGTGCTGATCGTATTCGAGCGCGAGATGGCGCTTGACGATATTGCCCGCACGGGCACGATCGTTGACGCGCGCGTGAGCAGCGAGCTTTTGAAAAACATTTTCTTTGTCAAGGCCGCGATGCACGACGGCGCGGTCATTATGCGCGACGGGCGGCTGCTTGCGGGCGGCTGCATGCTCCCGCTTTCCAAAAACGTCAACCTCAGCCGCGACCTTGGCATGCGTCACCGCGCCGGCATCGGCATGAGCGAGAATTCCGACGCGGTGGTCGTCATCGTGTCTGAGGAAACGGGCACGATTTCGGTGGCCATCGGGGGACTGCTCAAGCGCCACCTGATGCCGGAGACGCTCGAAAAGCTTTTGATGAACGAGCTGATCCCGCAGACGCCGGACGAGCAGGAGGAAAAGCTCCATATGCGGCTGTGGCACCTGATCACTGCCGGAAAGGGGGACAAGCACGATGAAGTCTAAGCGGCGCAAGGCGTTTTATATCGGCCTCTCCGTGCTCATCGCCTCAATGATCTGGTTTTACGTCAGCAACAATGTCGAGATCGAGGTCAATGTCCACGATGTACCCGTTGAATTTCTCAACGAGGATACAACGCTTGCCGATAAGGGCCTGATGCGTGTAAACGAAGGGGAGAATGTGACGGTCGATCTGGTCCTCAAATATCCCCGTAAACTTGCCTACAGCTTTGATACCAGCAAGCTCCGCCTGGTGAGCGATCTTTCCTCTGTGACTTACGCGGGCAAGCAGTCCGTGCGATATGACATTCTGTATCCCAGCGGCGTTTCTTCACTCAATATCACGGTGGTGTCGCCCGCGATCCGCACAGTGCAGGTCGATATCGGCGAGCTTTCCAAAAAGACCGTCGAGATTCGCTGCAAGGTCGTCGGCAATGTGGCCGATGGGTTCATCGCGGGCACCGTGCAGCTCAATCCCAGCGAGCTGGTGCTGCGCGGCCAGCAGGAGGATATCAGTCTTGTCAGCTACGCGCAGGTCACGCTGAACATTGAGAACGCGACCTCCACGGTCGTGGAACTGCTGGATTACGAGCTTTACGGCTTTGATGATCAGGTCATCAGCAGCAAAAACATCCATCCCACGAGCGATAAGATCCAGGTCACCATGCCGGTGATGACCGTTAAGGATGTTCCGCTCAAGGTGAACTTTGTCGAGACCGCGGGCTCGCGCGAATCGAGCTTTACCTGGTCGCTCAGCCATGAGAGCATCACCCTTTCGGGCGACGCTTCGACCATTGCCGCGATCGACGAGATCGAGCTCGGTACGCTGGCGCTTGAGGATCTGTATGCGGACGAGACCATCGTTTACGACATTCCCATTCCCGAGGGTGTGAATAATCTGAGCGGCATCACGAGCGTAACGCTGACGATTTCCGGCAGCAGCATCGCAACGAAGGAGCTCGAAGCCATACATTTCGGCTATGAAAATTTCGGCGGCGAACAGGCGGTGAGCGTCGTGACCTCATCGCTTCCCGTCGTGCTGCGCGGCGCGGCAGATGATATCGAGGCCGTGACTGAAGAGCAGGTGCGCGTGATCGCCGATCTTTCGGATATCAGTGCCGACAGCGGAAGCTACACCGTTCCCGCCCGTATCGAGGTGGACGGCTATGACATTGGTGCGGTCGGCAGCTATGAGGTCACGGTCCGCATCGGATAAGCAAAAGGAGAAGCAATGACTCAGATCGCAACGGTTGAAAAAATTCTTGGCGGCGGTATGGCGGAGATCTCCGTCCCACGCAAATCAGCCTGCGGGCACGATTGTGAGGAGTGCGCGGGCTGCGGTGTTTCAGGTGCGAGCGTCCGCGCTGCGGCACGCAACCCCATCGGCGCCGAGGTCGGACAGAAAGTGGTTGTGGAGAGCAGCACGAAAAAGCTGCTCGGCGTGATGCTGGTGGTCTATATCCTGCCGTTCGTGCTGTTTCTGCTCGGCTATTTCCTGACCGACTCGCTCGCCAGCGAGACGCTGCGCTACGTCATCGCCATTGCGGCGTTCCTTGCCGGTATCATTCCGGCGATCGTCTATGACCGCCGCGTCAGGCGCACCGGCGCGCTGACGTTTACCATCGTGCGCGTGTTCTGAGCGTATGTTCGGCTATGTCAGACCTTCGGCCGAACGGCTGAAGGATGGGGAAGAAGCACGCTTTCAGCAGGCCTACTGCGGGCTGTGCCATGTGCTCGGCAGAAAGTACGGTTTCGCGGCGCGCTTCATCCTTAACTTTGATTTTACTTTTCTGGCGATCCTGCTTTCAGGTACGCAGACACCGCAGTGCAGGACCTGCCGCTGCGCAGTGCATCCGATCAGAAAGCAGTGCGTGATGGCACGGACCCCCGCGCTGGAAACGGCGGCGGACCACAGCGTCGTGTTGGCCTGGTGGCAGCTGCGCGACCATATCGAGGATCACGGCTTTTGGACAGGCCTTCCTTACCGGCTGGCGGCGTTCCTGCTGCGCCGTGCCTATCAAAAGGCAAAGCGCTGCGTGCCGGAGTTCGACACGGCGGTGCAGCGGCACCTTCAAGCGCTTTCTGAGCGGGAAGCGGAGCACTGCGCGTCGCTTGATGCGGCGGCAGAGCCTTTCGCCGCGCTGATGGCGGACATCGCCGGAAGCGTGCAGGATCCGACGCAGCGCCGCGTGATGGCGGAGATATTTTACCATCTGGGCCGGTGGATCTATCTGGTCGATGCGGCGGACGATCTGGAAAAGGACTTCCGGACTAACTGCTACAATCCGCTGCGCTGGCGCTACGGGCTTGAGAGCGGCACGCTTTCCGAAGCGCAGAAGCAGGAGGTCGCGCTTTCGCTCGATCTGTCCGTGCGCCGCATGGCGAGCGCCTATGCGCTGCTTGACCGCGGCGCGTGGTCCGGCATACTTGACAGTATTTTTTATGAGAGCCTTTACGGCATCGGCTCTGCCGTGCTGAACGGCACCTATCATAAGCCCCCGCGCAGGATACATTTTCGCACGAAACCAGAGGAAAACGAGGAAACTCTATGAACGACCCCTATCAGATCTTGAATATCCCGCCTACGGCGACTGACGAGGAGGTCAAGCGCGCTTACCGCGACCTTGCCCGCAAATACCATCCGGACAACTACCACGATAATCCGCTGGCCGATCTTGCACAGGAAAAGATGAAGGAGATCAACGAAGCCTACGACCAGATCCAGAAGCAGCGCAAGGCTTCCTCCACCGCCTCGCAGAGCTACAGCAGCGGCTACAGCGGCGGTGCTTACGGCGGCTACGCCGGCAGCGCTTACAGCGGCGGCAGGCTGCAGCAGGTGCGCGTGGCCATCAACCGCGGTGATATCTCACTGGCGGAACGGCTGCTGGGCATGGTGAGCGACCATGACGCGGAGTGGAACTTCCTCATGGGCGTGGTCTGCTCGCGCCGCGGCTGGATGGACGAGGCCAGGCGCTACCTTGAGACTGCCGTGCAGATGGACCCGAACAACGGCGAATATCGCAATGCGCTCTCTGCGCTGACAGGGGATGGCTATCGTCCCGCAGGCTTCCGCACGTTCCGCACCGGAAGCTTTGACGACAACGCCTGCCTGCGCTGCTGTGCGGCGTGGTCGTGCTGCACGCTTTTCAGCGGCGGCGGCTGCTACTTCCTGCCCTGCATTTACTGATCTGTGTTTTATTTTCAATTGACGGAGGAGAAAAATCGTGGTCAAGAGCATGACCGGCTACGGAAGAGCCAAAAAGACATTATCCGGCAGGGACATCACCGTTGAGGTGCGCTCTGTCAACAACCGCTATCTCGACTGCACGGTGAAGCTGCCGCGCGCCTACATTTTTGCCGAAGATGCCATCAAAGGCCGCGTACAGAAGGCTATTTCCCGGGGAAAGGTCGACGTGTTCGTCACCATCGACTCGACCGGTGCGGATGAAGAGGTCGTCGTGGTCAACGAGGGCCTCGCGCGCAGCTATTTGGAAGCGTTCCGCAAGCTCTATGAGCTTGACGGCGGGAATTATCTCAAAAAGCAGTCCTATGTGGCTGACTTTGCCCGCATCCCGGATGTGCTGACTGTTACGAAGGCAGAAGAGGATCTTGAATCCATCGGCGCGGACATCTGCGCCGTTGCGGACGAGGCGCTTGCCTCTTACAATCAGATGCGCGCGACCGAAGGACGAAAGCTTGCCGAGGACATCGGCGGCCGCCTCACGACCATCGAGACGCTCACCGGCAAGGTCGAGGAGCGCTCGCCCGAAACGGTACGCGAGTACCGCGAAAAGCTGACCGCGCGCATGCAGGAAGTCCTGCAGAGCACCACGATCGACGAAGCGCGCATCCTGACCGAGGCCGCCATCTATGCCGACAAGATCGCCGTGGACGAAGAGACCGTGCGCCTGCGCTCGCACGTGTCGCAGCTGCGCGATATGCTGCTCTCCGACGAGCCTATGGGCCGCAAGATGGACTTCCTCATTCAGGAGGTCAACCGCGAGAGCAACACCATCGGCTCGAAGTGCAACGACGTCGCCATCGCGCGCGATGTGGTCGCGCTCAAGGCGGAGGTCGAAAAGATCCGCGAGCAGGTGCAGAACATCGAGTAAGGGGCGAAGCAAATGAAGCTGCTGAACATCGGATTTGGCAACATGGTGTCTGCCGAGCGTCTGATCGCCGTCGTCAGCCCTGACAGCGCGCCGATCAAGCGCCTCATTCAGGAGTCGCGTGAGCGAGGCATGCTGATCGACGCGACCTACGGCCGCAAAACGGCATCGGTGTTCATCATGGACAGCGACCATGTGGTGCTTTCCGCCATTGCGGCGGACAAACTGATCGCACGCCTGGGCGTAGAAACGCTCGGCATGGAGGAGGAAGCATAAGGAATATGTATAAGGGTAAGACTTTTATCATCTCAGGGCCATCCGGGGTGGGAAAGAGCACAGTGCTCAAGGAGCTATTCAAGGACCGCGACGATCTCTACTTTTCCGTTTCCGCCACGACGCGCTCTCCGCGTCCGGGCGAGATCGACGGCGTCCACTACCATTTTACCGATGTGGACCATTTCCGCAGGCTCATCACGGAGGATGCATTTCTGGAGTACGCCGAGTATGTCGGCAACTTCTACGGTACGCCGAAGAAGTTCGTCGACGAGGCCATGGAACAGGGGAAGGACGTCATCCTTGATATCGAGGTCCAGGGTGCGCTTCAGGTCACGAGCAAGCGGCCCGACGTGGTGCGCATCTTTATCGCGCCTCCGTCCTGGCAGGCGCTGGAGGAGCGCCTGACCGGCCGCGGAACCGATAGTGCCGAAAAGGTGCAGAAGCGCCTTGTGCGCGCCAAGGTCGAGCTGCAGACGGCCAATACCTACGATTATTTTGTTATCAACGACACGGTCGAGCAGGCCGTGCGCGAGATCAATGCCATCATGCTTGCCGAGCACTGCAAGCCCGCCGAGCGCATGGCGATCCTCTCTGAATAAGTTCAAAAAACAGCCGAAGAGGCAGAAGGAAGTAATATATCATGATGCTTTATCCCGCAATGAGCACGCTCAATAAGTACATTGAAAACCGCTACCTGCTTGTTAACGTCGTGGCGCGCCGCGCCCGTCAGATCGCCGAGCAGGCGGATGAAGAGGGCTATCCCCTCTGCGAAAAGCCTGTCACCACGGCCATCAACGAGGTTGCCGACGGCAAGATCAGCGCTGAGGGCATCGATACGCACATCGCGAAGTAACAAAAAAGAACATGACAGGAAAGGGGAGACTGTATGACAGAGAAATTGCTTGCTCGTGTCGCAGTCTCTTCCGTTCCCTATGCGGCAGATAAGCTTTATACCTACCTTGTGCCCGAGGCGCTGAGTGCCGCCGCGCAGGAGGGCTGCCGCGTAACGGTCCCGTTCGGACGGGGCAACAGACGCGCCGAGGGCTTTTTGATGGAGCTGCGGCGTGAGACGAACACTTTACCGCTCAAGCCCGTCGATGCGGTGCTTGATGATGCGCCGCTGCTGGACAGCAAGGACATCCGCCTTGTGCGATGGATGAAGGCGCGCTACTTCTGCACCTATTACGACGCACTCAAGGTGCTGCTGCCGCTCGGCGTATGGCTCCGCAGCCGTGAGCTCTGGCGTCTGAACGATGCGGTCAGCGCGGAGGATGCACTTTCCTCCGTTGCACCGGATTCGCTCGAGGAAACGCTGCTGCGCGCGATGCTCAGCGCGAAGGAGATCGAGCGCGCCGCGCTCGACGAGATCGGGGGCGAGAGGACAGCGAAGGCCCTGCGCGCGCTCGAGCAGTGCGGACTGCTCGTGTGTGAGACGACGATGAAGCAGCGCCTCGGTGACAAAAGAGTGCGTATGGCGAAGCTCTGCGTCAGCGCGGAGGAGGCACTTTCCGTGGTAGGGCCCAAGCGCCGCAGCGCTCCCGTGCGCTATGCGGTCATTGAGCTTTTGAGCCGCGAGGGGCAGTTGTCCGCACCTGAGATCGGCTATTACACGGGCGCGACGATGCAGACGCTGCGCGGGCTGCAAAGGTCCGGCCTGATCGAGCTTTCCGAGCAGGAGGTGCTGCGTGTCAGCAGCTATGAAGGCGCGGCACCGGCCGCGCCTGCTGCGCTGAACGGCGAGCAGCAAGCGGCCCTGGAGGGGTTGTCCGCTCTGCTTGGCTGTACCGGCGGCAGCGCTGCACTTTTGTACGGCGTGACCGCCAGCGGCAAAACGCAGGTCTATCTTTCTCTCATGGAGGAGGCGCTTCGGCGCGGAAAGTCCGCGATGCTGCTGGTGCCTGAGATCGCGCTCACGCCGCAGATGATGCGGAAATTTACCGCACGCTTCGGCTCTGATGTCGTGATGCTGCACAGCGCTCTGCCGTTCACCGAACGCTATGACCAGTGGAAGCGCATCCGCCGCGGCGAGGTGCGTGTCGTGCTTGGCACACGCAGTGCGGTGTTTGCGCCGCTGCCGGAGCTGGGGCTCATCATTTTGGATGAAGAGCAGGAGGGCAGCTACCGCTCGGAAAATCCACCGCATTACCATGCGCGTGATATCGCGCAATTTCGCTGTGCGCAGAACGACGCACTGATGCTGCTCGGTTCGGCCACGCCGACGGTAGAGACCGCATATTACGCCAAACGCGGGCGCTATCAGGTATTTTCTCTTCACAAACGGTTTAACGATCTGCCGCTGCCGCGGGTGTTCATCGCCGACATGCGCGAGGAGCTGCGGCAGGGAAATGAGACCTCCATCGGGCAGACGCTGCGCGCAGAGCTTGAGCAAAATCTCGCGCGCGGTGAGCAGAGTATTCTGTTTCTCAACCGGCGCGGCAGCGCGCGGATGCTGCTGTGCGGCGAGTGCGGCTATGTGCCCCAATGTCCGCGCTGCAGCGTGCCAATGACCTATCACTCCGCCAATGAGCGGTTGATGTGCCACTACTGCGGTCATTCAGAGCCGGTGCTGGAGCGGTGCAATGAATGTGGGGGCCTGATGAAGCGTGTCGGCTCCGGCACACAGAAGGTGGAGCAGGAGCTCAGGGCTTTGTTTCCTGACGCGCAGGTGCTGCGCATGGATGCCGACACGGTCGGCGCATCGCGCGGACACGAGGCGCTGCTGCGGGAATTTGAAGAAAAGAAGATCCCTATTCTTCTTGGCACGCAGATGGTCGCCAAGGGACTGGATTTTGAACGAGTGACGCTCGTCGGCGTGCTGGACGCCGACCTTTCACTCTATGTGCAGAACTACCACGCCGCCGAACGGACCTACAGCTTGTTGGCGCAGGTGGTGGGGCGCGCGGGCCGCGGCGATCGCGCGGGCCGTGCGGTCGTTCAGACCTATCACCCCGAAAATGAGGTCATTCAGGCCGCAGCCAGGCAGGATTACGAGGCGTTTTACCGCAGCGAACTGCGTATGCGCCGCCTGCGGCGCTACCCGCCATTTACGGACCTTTTCACGCTGACCGTTACCGGCAGCGAGGAACTGCGCGTCATCGCCGCAGCGCGCGCGCTGTGCGATGCACTGCACCTTGCGGCAGAGCAGGAGCCGCTCCGCTCACTGGAGACGGAGGTGCTCGGCCCTGCGGGTGCGCCGGTCGTGAAGGTCAACAATCGCTACCGCTACTGCGTATATCTCTGCGGCAAAAGCGATAATGCGCTGCGGCGTACGGTCAGCGAATATCTGCTGGCCTTTTATGCAAGAAAAGAAAACCGCGGTCTCGACATTTTTGCCGACTGCAATGCTTTACAATAGAGAAAAGAGGAAGATAATCATGGCAATTCGTACCATTCGGGAAAAAGGCGATCCCTGCCTGACCAAAGTGTGCCGTCCGGTGACGGAGTTCAATGCGCGACTTCACCAGCTGCTTGACGACATGGCCGACACGCTGGCCGAGGCCGGCGGCGTGGGCCTTGCAGCCCCGCAGGTCGGTATCCTGCGCAGGGTCTGTATCGTGGAGGATGAGCAGGGCGAGATCATTGAGCTGATTAACCCTGAGATCATTAAGGCAGAGGGTGAGCAGACGGGGCTTGAGGGCTGCTTGAGTGTGCCGGGTAAGTACGGCATCGTCACGCGTCCGATGGTGGTGCGCGTGCGCGCGCAGGACCGCTACGGCACGGAGTTTGAAGTTGAGGACGAAGAACTGACCGCGCGCTGCTTCTGCCACGAGATCGAGCATCTTGACGGTCACCTTTACACCGAGCACTGCAAGGTCCTCACCGATGAGGAACTGGAGCAGTATATCCGCGAGCACGAAAAGGAGTTGGACGGAGAATGAGGATCGTCTTCATGGGTACGCCCGACTTTGCGCGTACCATTTTGGAGCGGCTGGTCGCAGATGGGCACGAGGTCTGCGGCGTTTTCACGCAGCCGGACAAGCCGCGCAGCCGAAACAAAGTCACGCCAAGTCCTGTAAAGGAATATGCTTTGACAAAAAATATTCCCGTTTTTCAGCCGGTGACGATGCGCGACGGCACGGCGCTTGAGGATTTCAAGGCGCTTGCGCCTGAGCTCGCGGTCGTCGCGGCCTATGGCCGCATCCTGCCGGAGGAGATGCTCGCCGTGCCGCTATACGGCTGCATCAACGCGCATGCGTCCATCCTGCCGAAGTACCGCGGCGCTGCGCCGATCAACCGCGCCATCCTTGATGGTGAAAAGGAGACCGGCGTGACCGTGATGCACATGGCGAAAGAGTGCGACGCAGGCGATATGATCTTAGTCAAAAAGCAGGCCATCCGACCCGACGAGACGGCGGAGGACCTGTTCAAAGAGCTCGCCGTGCTCGGCGCAGACGCGATCGCCGAAGCCATCGGGCAGATTCAAAACGGTACGGCGCGGCGCGTGCCGCAGGACGAGTCTCGGGCGACGTACGCACCCATGCTCTCGCGTGAGCTTTCGCCCATCGACTGGACGAAAGGCAGCACGCAGATCATCGACCAGATCCGTGGTCTGATTCCATGGCCCTGCGCCGCGGCAAGTATTCTCGGCGCAAACACGAAAATTTTCCGCGCCGTGCCGCTCGGTGAAACAAAAGATGCGCCCGGCACGTTGTACGCGCGCAAAAAGGGCATTGAAGCCGCCTGCGGCGACGGCAGGAGTATCCTCATCACGGAGCTTCAGCCCGACGGCGGCAAGCGCATGGCAGCGAACGCTTTTCTGAACGGCAAGCGCATCGCGGCGGGGACGGTCCTCGATGCATAAGGGAAATACCGCGAACGCGCGCGAATGTGCGCTCTCTGTTCTGGTCGCCTGCCGCCGCAACGGCGCGTGGGCCGACGCCGCGCTCAAGGCGCAGCTCGGCAAGTGCGCACTGAGTGCTCAGGACGCGGCGCTTTGCAGCCGCATCGTCTACGGCGTGATGCAGAACGAGCTTCTGCTGAACTGGTATTTGAGCGCCTACTGCACGCAGAAGCTCGACCATTTGCAGCCGCCGCTTGCCGACATTCTGCGCATCGGCGCGTATCAGATTTTGTTTTTGGACAAGGTTCCCGACCATGCCGCCGTCAGCGAGTCTGTGGAGCTCTGCCGCACGAACGGCCGGAGCGCCGCGAGCGGACTCGTCAACGCCGTGCTGCGCAAGGTCGCGCAGCATAAAGAAAATCTCCCGCCGCTGCCGGAGGGGGATATCGCACGGCTCAGTATCGCCTACAGCCACCCGCAGTGGCTCGTGAAAAAGCTCGTGTCGCTACTCGGCGTTGAGGAGGCGGAGCAATTTCTTCGCATCGACAATGAGGCGTCTCCCATCAGTGTGCAGGTCAACCCGCTCAAGACGAGCGAAAAAGCGCTCGTCGACGAGCTGCGCGGCGAAGGCGTCAGCGTCACGCCGCACCCATGGGTGCCCGGCTGTCTGGAGCTTTCCGGCACAGGCGACTTGACGACGCTGAGCGCCTTCTACAATGGCCGTTTCACTGTGCAGGATGCAGCGGCACACCTGATCGTCTGCGCCGCGGACTTTGCGCGCGGACAAAAGGTGCTGGACGTCTGCGCCGCCCCGGGCGGCAAGTCGTTCGCCGCGGCGTTCGCGATGGAAAACGAGGGGAGCATCCTCTCGTGCGACTTACATGAAAACAAATTGAAGCGTATCCGCGAGGGCGCACAGCGCCTCGGCATCACATGCATCGAGGCCGCCGCCGTCGACGGCCGCGCGTTCCGCGAGGAATGGGCAGGGCGGTTTGACGTCGTTGTGTGCGACGTGCCGTGCTCGGGCCTTGGCATCATCCGCAAAAAGCCGGACATCCGCTATAAGGACGCGCAGGAATTTTCCGCGCTGCCGGAAATTCAGCGTGCGATCTTGGAAAACAGTGCGCGCTATGTGAAAGACGGCGGCCTTCTCGTCTACTCGACCTGCACGATCCTGCCCGAGGAGAACGAGCAGGTGACGGACGGCTTTTTGTCCGCGCACGACGAGTTTACTTACGAAGCCTTTTCGCTGCCGAATGGCGTGAGCGCACTGGGGCATTTGACGCTCTGGCCGCAGCGCGACAATACGGATGGGTTTTATCTCAGTCGCATGAGGAGAAAGACGCATGACTGATATCAAGTCAATGACATTGGAGGAGATCACCGCGGCGCTGCGCGCGATGGGCGAGCCGTCGTTTCGCGGCAAGCAGGTCTTCACCTGGCTGCACCGCGGCATCACCGATTTTGACGAGATGATGAATATTCCCAAATCCCTGCGCGAAAAGCTCAGAGCGGAATACTACATCACTGTGCCGACGGTCGCGCGCAAGCAGGTGTCGAAGCTCGACGGGACGATCAAATACCTCTGGGAGCTTCAAGATGGCAACTGCATCGAAACGGTGCTGATGTCCTATCACCACGGCAACACGGTCTGCATTTCCTCTCAGGTCGGCTGCCGTATGGGCTGCAAATTCTGCGCATCCACGCTTGCAGGCAAGGTGAGGGACCTGACACCGTCGGAGATGCTCGACCAGGTGCTTTTCACGCAGCTCGACTCCGGACACGAAATTTCGAATATCGTCCTGATGGGCATCGGCGAGCCGATGGACAACCGGAAAAACGTGCTGCGTTTTTTGGAGCTCATCAACCATCCCGACGGAATGAACGTCGGCATGAGGCACATTTCACTTTCCACCTGCGGCGTGGTGCCGGGCATCGACGCGCTCGCGGAGGACAATTTGCAGCTCACGCTGTCCGTTTCACTCCACGCGCCCGACAGCGCGACGCGCAGCCGCATCATGCCCGTAAACAATGCCTACGACGTGGAGGAGCTGTTCGCCGCTTGCCACCGCTATTTTAAGAAAACCGGCCGCCGCATCTCGTTTGAATACGCGATGATCGACGGCGTGAACGACCACGACTGGCAGGCAGACCTGCTGGCCGAAAAAATCCATGGCATGCCGGGACATGTGAACCTGATCCCGCTCAACGACGTGGTCGAGAGCGAGTTCAAGCCGAGCCGCCGCGTGGCAGCATTCCAGAAGCGCCTTGAGTCCCACGGCCTGACGGCGACGGTCCGCCGCAGTCTGGGCGGCGACATTGACGCCAGCTGCGGACAGCTCCGTCGCAAAGAAATGAAAGCAAGAGAGGGGGCCGCGCAATGAGGGCCTGCGGAAAGACCGACGTGGGACTGCGCCGGCACGAAAATCAGGATACTTTCGCGCTGCGCCAGAATGGGCGGCAGCTCACCGCCGTCGTGTGCGACGGCATGGGCGGCGCGGAGGGCGGCCAGATCGCCAGCGCTATCGCGGTGGAGACCTTTATGGCGCAGATGCACGCGCTGCTGCGTGAGGATATGACCGCGGAGCAGCTGCGCGAGTTGTCATCGTTCTGCGTGGCGCAGGCCAATACGGCGGTGCACCAGCGCTCAGTAGAAGACCCCTCCTGCCGCGGCATGGGGACGACGCTCGTCTCTGCGGTGGTGACGGAGCGCGCGGCGGTGGTCTGCAACATCGGCGACAGCCGTGCCTATCTGATCCGCGGCGGCGGTATCGCACGCATTACGCATGATCACAGCGTCGTGCAGACGTTGGTGGAGAATGGAAACATCACGGCGGAGGAGGCGCGCACGCACCCCAACCGCAATCTGATCACCCGCGCACTCGGCCCCGAGGAGCAGACGCGCTGCGATGCATTTGAGGTGGAATTTACCCACGGGGACAGACTGCTGCTCTGCACTGATGGACTGGTCGTCACGGCAACGGATGCGGAAATCTGCCGCGCCGCCTGTACTGGCCGCAGCGCGGAGGAAAGTCTGGACGCGCTGATCGCGCTGGCCAAGGCACAGGGCGCGCCGGACAATGTAACGGCCGTGCTGATCGACCACGAGTAAAGGAGGTGGAAACCGGTATGGACAAAATGATAGGGAAGATGCTCGACAACCGCTATGAACTGCTCGAAGTGATCGGCAGCGGCGGTATGGCGATCGTCTATAAGGCCAAGTGCCACCGACTCAACCGTCTGGTCGCGGTCAAGGTACTCAAGAGCGACCTGGCGGAGGACGCCGATTTCCGCCGCCGCTTCCGCGATGAGTCGCAGGCCGTCGCGATGCTCTCGCACCCGAACATCGTTTCGGTCTACGACGTCAGCCGCGGTGAGACGGAGTACATCGTCATGGAGCTGATCGACGGAATCACGCTCAAGCAGTATATGGAGCGGCGCGGCCAGCTCAACTGGCGCGAGGCGCTGCACTTTATCACCCAGATCATGAAGGCGCTCTCGCACGCCCATTCGCGCGGTATCATCCACCGTGATATCAAGCCGCAGAACATCATGGTCCTGCGCGACGGCAGCGTCAAGGTCGCTGACTTCGGCATCGCATGCCTTGCCAACTCCGCCAACACGCTCACGCAGGAGGCGCTCGGCTCGGTGCATTACATTTCGCCCGAGCAGGCCAAGGGCGACCGCACGGATGCGCGTTCGGATATCTACTCTGCGGGCGTGGTGCTCTATGAGATGCTGACCGGCCGCCTGCCCTTTGAAGGGGACAGCGCTGTTTCCGTTGCCATCCAGCACCTGTCCTCTGTCCCGCTCTCGCCGCGCGAGATCAACCCCGAGGTGCCCGAGGCGCTGGAGCTGATCTGCATGAAGGCGATGGCGTCTGACATTGATAAGCGTTATCCCTCCGCCGATGCGATGCTCGCAGACCTTGAGGAATTCCGCAAGAACCCTGAGGTCGATCTTGACTTTACCATCGAGGATCTGCACCGCGAGACCGCGGACGAGCCGACGCAGTATATCCCCGCGGTGCACGCGGTTTCACCGCGCGCGGCGAAGGAGCCGGAGGAAGAAGAGGTCGAAGAGAAGGGCGGCCTGCGCCGTGCACTGACGATCGCGGGGGCAGCGGCTGCGGCGATCGCGTTGGCCGTGCTGCTCTGGCATGCCATTTTCAGCGATCTTTTCGGTGCCGAGCCCGTGCCGACGGAATTTGTGGTGCCAAAGATCATCGGCATGACCATCGAACAGGCGCAGGAGGACCCGCAGGTCAAGGGTATCTTTGAGATCGAGCAGATCGGTCAGCGTGCCAGCGAGTATGAGGCCGGCACGATCATCGAGCAGTCGCCCGAGGATGGCAAGACTGTCAAGGGCAACCGCGTGATCTCTGTATTTGTCAGCACCGGCGTCAAGAGCGAGCAGATGCCGAACCTCATCAATACGGAAAGGCGAAACGCGGTGCTCCAGCTCAAAAATCTGGATTTGGATCTTGTCATCGACGACACTGTGGAGGAATACAGCGATTCCATCACCGCAGGTTACGTTATCCGCACCATTCCGGAGGCGAACGAGCTGCTGCACGAGGGCGACACCGTTACACTGGTCATCAGCAAGGGCCGTAAGATCGAACAGGTAAAGGTCCTTACCTTTATGGGAAATGACATAGAAAACGTCCGCCAGCAGGCTGAGCAGTCGGGCCTGACAGTCGGCGAGGATCAATACGCGCCCTCGACTGAGCCTTACGGTACGGTGATCGATCAGAGCATTGCGCCTGAGACCATGGTGGACAAGGGCACACAGATCACCTTCACCGTCAGCTTCGGCCCTATCTGGGACGGCGGCGAAAACGATGCCTCCACCACGGGCGGAGAGGCGCAGCCGTGAGGGGGCGGATTCAGCGCGCGCTGAGCGGCTTCTACTATGTCAAGTGTGAGGATGGTACGCTCCTGACGTGCAAGGCGCGCGGCAAATTCCGCCGCGAGGGCGTGTCGCCGCTCGTGGGGGATCAGGTCGTCTGCTGTGCCGTCAGCGGCGGCGAGGGGCGTATCGACGAGCTTCTGCCGCGTCGGAACAGCTTTGACCGGCCCAGCGTCGCCAACATCGACCAGATGGTCATTGTCTGTTCGCAGGCTATCCCGAAGACGGATCCGTACCTTGTCGACCGGATGACGGCTATCGCCGCGCTCAAGGGGTGCGGTGTGCTCATCTGCATCAATAAGTGCGATTTGGATCCGGCAGACGCGCTGCGGACGTATTACGAGGCCGCCGGCTTCCGCACTGTCTGTGTCAGCGCGGAAACGGGCGATGGCATCGATGCGCTGCGCGCCCAACTCGTCGGGCGGGTCTCCGCCGTTACAGGAAATTCCGGTGTTGGCAAGTCGAGCATCCTGAACGCGCTCGACCCCAATATGCTGCTCAAAACGGGCGAAGTGAGTCAGGCGCTCGGCCGCGGACGACACACCACCCGCCATGTGGAGCTCTACGAGCTTGCCTGCGGCGCAGAGATCATCGACACGCCCGGCTTTTCCTCTTTTGAGACCGAGGGCCTTGATCTGGAGCTGAAGGAAAATCTTCCCGAGTGCTTTCAGGACTTTGCTCCGTATCTGGACGGCTGCCGCTTTGTCGGATGCAGCCACACGAGAGAGAAGGGCTGCGCCGTGCGGCAGGCCGTGGCGGACGGGAAGCTCGTTCGCGGGCGGCATGAGAGCTACTGCCGGCTTTACGATGAGCTTAAGGATCTGCGCGCGTGGAACGTGAACACGGAGGGGCGCGGCAGGCGCGGTTAAATGAGAATGAAAAAAGCAAGGACCCGCGCCAAATGGCGCAGGCCCTTGCTTTTATATGGGGAGAGGGATCAATCCTGGAACAGCGGGGTGGAGAGATAGCGGTCGCCGGTGTCTGGCAGCAGGACGACGATGGTCTTTCCCTTGTTCTCGGGACGCTTGGCGAGCTGGATGCCCGCCCACACAGCTGCGCCGGCGGAAATACCGACCAGCACGCCTTCCTTGCGGCCGACCAGCTTACCGGTGGCGAAAGCGTCATCGTTCTCGACGGGGATGACCTCATCATAAACGGAGGTATCCAGCACCTCCGGTACAAAGCCCGCGCCGATGCCCTGGATCTTGTGCGCGCCCGCAACGCCCTTGCTCAGCACAGGGGAGGAGGCGGGCTCGACGGCGACGACCTTGACGTTGGGGTTCTGCTCCTTTAGGAACTTACCCGTTCCAGTCAGCGTGCCGCCGGTACCGACGCCCGCAACAAAGAAATCGACGGTGCCGTCGGTATCGGCCCAGATCTCGGGGCCGGTGGTCTCATAGTGGGCTTTGGGGTTGGCGGGGTTGACGAACTGACCGGCGATGAAGCTGTTTGGGATCTGTGCGGCCAGCTCCTCGGCCTTGGCGATCGCGCCCTTCATGCCCTTTGCGCCTTCAGAAAGGACCAACTCTGCACCGTAGGCCTTCATCAACTGGCGGCGCTCGACGCTCATGGTCTCGGGCATGACGATGATGATGCGGTAGCCGCGTGCGGCGGCAACGGAAGCAAGGCCGATACCTGTATTGCCGGAGGTCGGCTCGATAATGACGGAATCAGACTTCAGCTTGCCGCTTGCCTCGGCGTCGTCCAGAATGGCCTTGGCAATGCGGTCCTTGACGGAGCCCGCGGGATTGAAGTATTCGAGCTTGGCGAGGAGCTTGGCCTCAAGCTTTTCAGCCTTTTCGATGTGGGACAGTTCGAGAAGCGGGGTCTTGCCGATCAGCTGGTCCGCAGAAGTGTAAATCTTGCTCATAATGTTTCCTCCTGAACGATATCGTTCTATAGCAATTAAAATTTATTTTGTGAGTGGTTGTACCCGGCGTCTGCCAACGTTCAGCATCTGGCGAGGCAACATCGGAAAAGAGCGCAAAACCGTTCCATTTCATTACCAACCTTTCAAGTAGGTATGTAGGGATTATAAGGCGGGCAAGCAAAAAAGTCAATACCCAATTTGCAAAAAATTCTATTGAATTCCCATAAACCATGTAATATAATAGGATTATGGAGGCGTGAAGTAGACTATGATGATTTCAACGAAAGGCCGCTATGCGCTGCGCGTGCTGATCGACATGGCGGAGCACCAGACGGATGACTATATCCCGCTCAAGGAGATTGCACGACGGCAGGAGATCTCTGAAAAATATCTGGAAAGCATCGTGAAAACGCTTGTCAAGGGCGGCGTGGTGGAGGGGATGCGCGGCAAAGGCGGCGGTTACCGTCTGTGCAAGAGTCCCGACCAGTTCACCACCGGCTATATCCTGCGGCTGATGGAGGGCTCGCTTGCGCCGGTTGCCTGTCTGGGAGCAGACAGTCTGCCGTGCTCCCGCGCGTCGGAGTGCCGCACGCTTGCGCTCTGGTCCGGTCTGAATGATGTGATTAACAAATATCTGGATCAGTACACGCTTGCCGACCTTCTCCGCGAGGACGGCGGATATGATTATGTGATATAGCGCATATTTCCCGCGCTGCACAGGGATACAGAGAAAAAGAAGGCGCGTCTCTTTTCCAAAAGAGACGCGCCTTCTTTCATCATAACGCATCTCATCATACCGCATCGGCGCGGAACGCGGCGCAGGATCGTTCACGATGGGCGGCAGCATCCTGCACACAAATGAAACAAAAAAGAAGCGACTTTTCCTTGTTAAATAAGAGAAATATTTCAAACCATCTCGTTGCGCTGTACCGGATATTCCGCTATACTTTTCCGGTGAGGTGAACAGAAATAGCGAACGAAGCAGGCAAGGACTTCAACGCAATGCTGCATAACAGCAAAGATATGCCGAAAGTGCAGATCATCAGTGACCCAAAGAGCATTGAAAAATACGGCGGCAGCCGAATGTATTTTGCACCGCTTATCGACTATGATACCGTGATGCGGCGCATCCCACGCGGCAAACTGACGACAGTGGGAAAAATCCGTAATACTTCGCCGCGCAGAACGGCGCGGACTTTACCGGGCCCATCACGGCGGGCGCGTTTGCTTCCATCGCCGCGTGGGCCGGCGTCCAGTTCACGTCACAGGAAACGCCCTGGTGGCGCACGCTCAAAGCGAACGGCGAGCTCAACCCCAAATACCCGGACGGTGCAGCGGCGCAGCGGGAGAAGCTCGAGGCTGAGGGCCATAGCATTGTTTGCCGCGGCAGGACGCACAAGCGGTATTTTGCAAAAGATTATGAAGCAGCGCTCTTCTCGCTGGAACAGGAGACGGAAATATAAGAAAGCATCTTGCGGTATTGCTGACGCTGGTCTGCCTGCTCAGTCTGCCCGGCTGCTTTTTACGGACGGTACCTGTGCTGGAGTATGTGAAGGATCATGCCGCGGCCATTCTGTGTTCTGCCGCCCGCATACCGGCGCTCCTGCCGGCAGCAGCATCTGCGGCAGGGACGATAGGATCGAGGGTATGATCGCCAAAGCCGGGGAAGAATGACTGCTCAGATATGTCCCGCGCCAAATTTCGGCGCGGGGCTTTTTTTCGCCCTTTTCCCGTCTGTCGTCTCGCTATAATGGGGACTTGTCAGGAGAGGGGGCGCGTCATGGTCGTTTATTGGGATCTTGTGTTTGTGTTCAATTTTCTTGTCGATTATCTGCTTCTGTTCGGCGCGGCGCGCCTTGCGGGACGCACGATCCCGCGGTTGCGGCTCCTTGCGGGGGCGGGGCTCGGCGGAGCCTATGCGGCAGTACAGCTTTTGTTTCCGCGCTCGGCGATCCTGCTTCTGCTTGTGCTGGCACTGATCGGCGCGGCGGCTTTCGGCGGCAGCGGGCGCGCGCTGAAGCTGACGCTGCTCTTTTTCCTCTGTGCGTGCGGCCTTGCGGGCACGGTGCTGCTCCTGGGGCAGAGTTTTGGCGGGGTGGACCGCCTTGCGCGCGGCGTGATCCTCGCGCAGCTGCCGTGGGGCGCGTTTTTGCTGGCGGGCGGCATGTCCTATTTGCTGTTGAGCGTAATCTTTCGCAACGGTGCGGCGCACACGGGCAAAGAGACGGCGAACGTGCAGCTGACCTGTCGCGGGCGGACCGTCCGTGTTCGCCTGCTGCGTGATACGGGCAACACCCTCACCGACCCGCTGACGGGGCGCGGCGTGCCAGTGATCGATGTTCACGCGCTGGGGGAGCTCATCAGCGCAGAGGAAACCGCGGCGCTGCCGCGTATCCCATATTGCAGCCTTGGCTGCGCAGACGGGTCACTGCCGCTGCTTTACTGTGAAGCGGTAACACTTGATAATATCGCACTGGGGCCGCGCGCGGTCGCCCTGACGGAGCGCTCCCTCGGCGACGGCGGAGCTTATGCGGGGTTGTGGTGCGAGGGAGCGGAAAGGGAGGATACTTATGTTCAAAAGGCTATGGCTTAGACTGCGCTTCCGGCTCATTGACTGGGGCCTGATCGCACGGCACGGCATTTTTTATATCAGCGGCAGCGATACGCTGCCGCCCCCGCTGGAACGGGAGCATGAGGCGGAGTTGATCGCGCGCATGGATGCGGGCGACGAGAGCGTGCGGCGGACGCTCATCGAGCACAACCTGCGGCTCGTTGCCTATATCGCGCGCCGCTTTGAAAATACCGGCATCAACATTGAGGATCTCATTTCCATCGGTACGATCGGGCTCATCAAGGCCGTGAACACCTATCGCAGCGACAAGAATATCAAGCTTGCGACCTATGCCTCGCGCTGCATCGAAAATGAGATCCTCATGCACCTGCGCAAGACCGCGCCGCAGAAATCCGAGGTCAGCTTTGACGAGCCGCTCAACACCGACTGGGACGGCAACGAGCTGCTGCTGTCCGACATCCTCGGCACCGAGGAGGACATGGTCATGAAGCCCATTGAGGACGACGTGGACCGGCAGCTCCTGAACGACGCCGTCGATCGTTTGGCTCCGCGGGAAAAGCAGATCATCACACTGCGCTTCGGCCTTGGCGGACGGGAAGAGAAGACGCAGAAGGAGGTCGCAGATCTGATGGGCATCTCGCAGAGCTATATCTCACGGCTGGAAAAGCGTATCATTGTGCGTCTGCGCAAGGAAATTATCAAAATGAGTTGACAAGCGGCGCAAAAAACGGTATGATTCAGTGTGGAAATGCGAAGAAGAGGAGCAGTATCCGCATCCGAAAGCGAAGAGAGAGGGCGGCCGGTGTAAGCCCTTGTGCAGGATGCGGGGAAGTCGCCTTGGAGCTGCCGCGCTGAAAAGAGAGTAAGCCGGACGGGAACTCCCGTTACAGAGCCATGAGTGTCCGCGCATGCGGAAATTCAGGTGGTACCACGGTCATTGATCGCCCTGAGCAGCGAAGGCTGCTCGGGGCGTTTTTTGCTGCCCGCAGGAGGAAATGATGGAACAGTATACCTTTACCCCTACGGTCTATGAAGCGGGACTGGAAGGCGAACTTGCCGACGCGCTTGAGAAGCGGACGGAGGTCGTTTCGCGTGCGGCACATCCGAAGATGTGGAAGACTACGGACAGCCTGCGGAATTTCGCCGCGGGCGGCGCGGCGCGAAAGGGTCAGGTCCGCAGCAGTCTTCCGCGTATTCTGCTGCTTGCCGGCGCTCTGCTGGCAATTCTCGGCCTGCTCTCCGCGCCGCTGCGGGGACTTGTGACGCTGGGGATACTTATTATGATCCTGGGCCTATTGCGCCTGCTGCGCGCAAGGCTTGCGCAGCAGAGCGGCACCTTCCGTCAGGCGGCGGTAATGCTGCTGCAGAACATGAGCCGCGCGGCAACGGCAAATGTGCAGGTCATTTTCGGCGGCGACGGCATGTCTGTCAGTGCGCAGGACAGCGCGCGCAGCGTCCCTTATGCCAATGTGGAGCTGCTCGTCGAAACGCCGCGGCTGTACCTTCTGACCTATCAGGGGCAGGCAACGGTGCTGCAGAAGAAGGACCTTGCGGGCGATCCGGAGGCGTTTACCGGATTCCTCGCCGCGCATGCCGTCAGCGTATACCGGACGGAAGAAAAATAAGATTATTTTAGATTTCAAGATAGGAGAAAACCAATGAAAGAATTACCCAAGATCTATGAGCCCCAGCAGGTCGAGGGCCGCATCTACCAGATGTGGATGGACCACGACTGCTTCAAGGCCGAGCCTGACCCGGACAAAAAGCCGTTTTCCATCGTCATGCCGCCGCCGAACGTTACCGGCCAGCTGCACATGGGCCACGCGATGGACTCGACGCTGCAGGACATCCTGACGCGCTTTAAGCGCATGCAGGGCTACTCTGCCCTGTGGCTCCCCGGCACCGACCACGCGGGCATCGCCACGCAGATCAAGGTCGAGGAGGAGCTGCGCACCAAGGAAGGCCTGACGCGCTACGATCTCGGCCGCGAGAAGTTCTTGCAGCGCGTGTGGCAGTGGAAGGAAAAGTACGGCAACCGCATCGTCGAGCAGCAGAAGAAGATGGGCGCGAGCTGCGACTGGTCCCGCTCCCGCTTCACGATGGACGAGGGCTGCTCCAGGGCCGTGCGCGAGACCTTCTGCGAGCTGTACGACAAGGGCCTCATTTATAAGGGCAGCCGCATCATCAACTGGTGCCCGCATTGCCTGACGGCGCTGTCCGACGCGGAGGTCGAGTATGTCGACAAGCCGGGCCACCTCTGGTATATCCGCTACCCGCTCTCCGACGGCAGCGGCGATATCGTCGTTGCCACTACCCGTCCCGAAACGATGATGGGCGATACGGGCGTTGCGGTCAACCCCGAGGATGAGAAGTTCAAGCACCTGATCGGCAAGACCTGCATCTTGCCCATCATGAACCGTGAAATTCCCATCGTGGGCGACGAGTACTGCGAGATCGGCTTCGGCACGGGCGCCGTTAAGATGACCCCTGCGCACGACCCCAACGACTTTGAGGTGGGCCTGCGCCACAACCTGGAGGTCATCCGCGTCATCGCCGACGACGGCACGATCAACGAAAACGGCGGCAAGTACAACGGCATGGACCGCTACGAGTGCCGCAAGGCCATCGTCAAGGACCTCGAAGAGCAGGGCTACCTCATCAAGACCGAGCCCTACTCTCACAATGTCGGCACCTGCTATCGCTGCCACAACGACGTCGAGCCCCTCATTTCTGCGCAGTGGTTCGTCAAGATGGAGCCGCTTGCCAAGGAGGCCATCCGCGTCGTGAACGACGGTACGATCAAGTTCGTGCCCGAGCGCTTCACCAAGACCTATATCAACTGGATGGAAAACGTGCATGACTGGTGCATTTCCCGTCAGCTCTGGTGGGGCCACCAGATCCCCGCGTGGTACTGCGACGAGTGCGGCCACATCAACGTCAAGCGCGAAGACCCAACCGAGTGCGAAAAGTGCGGCTGCAAGCACCTAACGCGCGAGGAGGATGTGCTCGACACCTGGTTCTCCTCCGCGCTCTGGCCGTTCTCCACGATGGGCTGGCCCGACCTCGATTCTCCTGACCTCAAGTACTGGTATCCCACGTCCGTCATGGTCACGGGCTACGATATCATCTTCTTCTGGGTCGCGCGCATGATCTTCTCCGGCATGGAGCAGATGAAGAAGGAGCCGTTCAAGACAGTCTTCATCCACGGCTTGGTTCGCGACGACAAGGGCCGCAAGATGTCGAAGTCTCTCGGCAACGGCATCGACCCGCTGGAGATGGCCGAGAAGTACGGCGCGGACGCGCTGCGCTTCAACCTCATCACCGGCAACTCCCCGGGCAACGACATGCGCTTCTATGTTGAAAAGTGCGAGGCAATGCGCAACTTCTGCAACAAGATATGGAACGCGAGCCGCTTCGTGATGATGAACCTGACGATCGATCATGTGGAGCTGCCTGAAAAGCTCGAGCTCGAGGACAAGTGGATCCTCTCGAAGCTCAACACACTGATCCGCGAGGTCACGGACAACATGGACGCCTTCGAACTCGGCGTCGCGTCCGCGAAGATCTACGACTTCATCTGGGACAACTATTGCGACTGGTTCATCGAGCTGACGAAGAACCGCCTGAACAGCGAGGATCAGACCGCGCGCGAAAACGCGCAGAACGTCCTCTGCTATGTGCTCATCGAGACGCTCAAACTCCTGCACCCGTTCATGCCGTTCATCACGGAAGAAATTTGGCAGGCACTGCCGCACAAGGGCGACTTCCTGATGCTTTCGAAGTGGCCGGAGTACGATGAAAAGTTCAGCTTCCCCGCCGAGGAAGAGGCGATGCAGACCGTCATCGAGGCCATCACCGCCATCCGTGCCCGCCGTAACGAGATGAACGTCGCACCGTCGAAGAAGGTGCACTACACCGTTTCGACCGCGAATGAGGCGAGCTTCACCGCCGGTATCCCGTTCTTCACGCG
>CAKTLD010000013.1 GCA_934572445.1 uncultured Oscillospiraceae bacterium | reverse complement strand
GCCTCGCCGCCGATCTGGGGGATGATGTTGTACGCGATCTGATACTGGAAGACCTTGGGCTCAAGGTGCTTGCCCTCAGCCAGAGCCTTGACCTCGTTATTGAGTTCGTCGATGCCGCCCTTGCCCGCGCCGCTGACGGCCTGATAGGACGAGGCGATCATCGTTTCGATGGGGCTTTCCTTGGCGAGGGCATTGATGGCCACGAGCGTGACGATCGTGGTGCAGTTGGGGTTCGAGATGATGCCCTTGTGCCAGTTCACATCTTCGGGGTTGATCTCGGGGATAACGAGAGGAACGTTGGGGTCGAGGCGGAACGCGCTCGAGTTGTCGACGAACACCGCGCCTGCCTTGACGATCGCGGGGGCAAAGCGCTCGGCGATGTCGTTCTCTGCTGCGCCGAGGACAATATCAAGGCCCTCAAACGCGTTGTCAGACGCCTCGACGATGGTGCACTCCTGACCGCGGAACATGATTTTGCTGCCCGCGCTTCTGGCGCTCGCGATGGGACGAAGGGACGCGACGGGGAAGTTGCGCTCTTCGAGAATTTTGATCATTTCCTGACCGACGGCGCCGGTGGCGCCGAGAATACCGACGTTGACCTGCTTTTTCATACGACATTCTCCTTTACAAAGCTGTGATACAGGACCCGAATGGCCTGTTCGAAATCCTTTTCCTCCACGCCCACGATGATGTTGAGCTCTTCGGGGCCCTGCGTGATCATGCGGATATTGACGCCGTTTTCACCGAGCTTGGCGAAGATCTTGCCCGACACGCCCGGGCGGTAGGCCATTTTCCGGCCGACGGCAGCGACGATAGCGATATGCTCCGTTACCGTTATCTTATTCGGCTGGACCTCTTTTTGCAGCTCGCCCAGCATTTCATAGAGCGAACGCGACACCTTGTCGGACGAGACGACGAGCGAGACGATGTCGATGCCCGAGGGAATGTACTCCACGTTGACCTCGTGCCGCGCCAGAATGTCAAGGATTCTGACGAGCGTGCCCGATTCGCTCGACATGCCGGTCTTGGCAATGGTGATGACGGAAAAGCCCTTCTTGCCGGCGATGCCTGTGATGAAGCCGCCCTCCTCCTGCTCATCGCCGATGGATTCGAGGATCATCGTGCCCGGATGGTCGGGGGCGTTGGTGTTGCGGATGTTGAGCGGGATGTTCTTTTCGCGCACGGGGGAGATCGTTCCCTCGTGCAGCACCTGCGCGCCGATATAGCTCAGCTCGCGCAGCTCGCTGTAGGTCACGCGGCGGATCGGCTCGGGATCGTCCACGATGCGCGGGTCCGCCATCAGAATACCGGAAACGTCCGTCCAGTTTTCATATACGTCTGCGCCCAGCGCCGCTGCTGCGAGCGCACCGGTGATATCGCTGCCGCCGCGGGAGAAGGTCTTGATATGCCCGTCGGGCATCACGCCGTAAAAGCCGGGGATGACGACCCTGCGTCCATCGGCCGCGCGGCGCAGCGCCGCATAGGTCGCCTCCTGGTCGACGCTGCCGTCGAATCTGAACTTGACCCACAGTGCCGCGTCGAGAAAGTCGTAGCCGAGGTATTCCGCCATCAGCCGCGCGGAGAAGTATTCGCCGCGGGAGGCCAGCTCGTCCTTGCTGATGCCATTCTGCATTTTGCCCCACAGCGCGTCGAAGTCGGCGCTGAGGTCGGTCTTCAGGCCGCACTCGGCAATGATCTCGCTGTAGCGGCCGCGGATCATGGCGAAGATGTCCTTGCAGGTCACGCCGTATTTGATGTGCGCGGCGCAGAGATAGAGCAGGTCCGTGATCTTATGGTCGCCGGAAAAGCGCTTGCCCGGCGCGGAGACGATGACCACGCGGCGGGAGGGGTCGGCTTCCACGATGGACTTGACCTTGGCAAACTGGTGTGCGTCGGCGAGCGAGGAGCCGCCGAATTTAAGTACCTTAAGCATGATTTATTCCTCCTCGGCCGCGTAGCGCGCGAGCAGCGCGTGCGGATCGTCCTTTCGGTAAGATTCATAGGCGTCGAACGCTTCGCGGGCACTGCACTCGCGGGTGAAGGCTTCTCCCCTGCAGCGGAAGAGCCACTTGCCATGCGCGCCGGAAAGGTCCACGGGGCAGGGAGCAAAGGAATCGGCGTAGAAGCTGCGGCAGCCGGCGGCAATGTCCAGGCAGTCGCGCAGAACGCTTGAACCCGTGGGATAACCGCCCGCGCCCGCACCGGAAAAGCTCTGCTTGCCGAAACGGCTGGCGTAGAGCGAAACGAGGTTGCCTGTACCGCCAGTGTGCGCCTCAGGCGCAGAGGATGAGAAAAGCGTCGGACAGACGAACGCGGCAACGGCATGGCCGTTTTTCTCCGCGCGGGCAATGAGCTTGTAGGTGAGGCCGTCCTCTTTAGCCTTGGCGATATCGTCTGCGGTGACGGACGAAATGCCGACGCACGGGATGTTCTCTTCCTTTACGTTCACGCCAAAGGCGAGGTCCGCCGAGAGCACGAGCTTGCGCCGCGCGTCCAGCCCCTCGACGTCGGCGGTGGGATCGGCCTCGGCATAGCCGAGCGCCTGCGCCTGCGCGAGCGCATCGGCGTAATCCGCGCCGGAGTCGGTCATGGCCGAGAGCATGTAGTTCGTCGTGCCGTTGAGGATGCCCTCGACCGCCGTGAGCCCATCAAGCTCGGCCGCGCGGGCAAGGGAAGTGAGCCACGGGATGCCGCCGCCCGCGGCGGCGGTGCAGCGCAGGCTGACGCCGCATGCTTTGGCAAGGTCCGTCAATTCCTCGAAGCGCGCGCACATGAGCTGCTTGTTCGCGGTGACAACGTGCTTGCCCGCGCGCATGGCCGCGCAGATATCGCTGTAGGCGGGCTCCAGCCCGCCCATGACCTCCACTACGATATCAATGGAGGGATCGCGCACGATCTCGTCAAAGTCCGCCGTTACGGTGCAGGTGAGCTCGGGGCGCGGGCGGCGCGAGAGCACGGCGGTCACGCGCAGGTCGCTGCGGCCCTCGCACAGGCGATAGAAATAAGAGCCGACAGTGCCGAAGCCCAGCAGCGCGATATTTGTCATTTTCAAGACCCTCTTTCGATTTCCAAATACTCCGCCAAGTGCGGACGATTTTGTGCGGTTTGACTGAAATGTCCGCCATATAAAAACACTTGACTTTTTGATGGGAACAATATAACATAGCGTTTGTGAAAAAACAATAGGGAAAATGAAAAACTTTTCCCCTGCGATACAAGGAGGCACCACCATGCAGTACCAGAGTACCCGCGACCATCATCTGAAGGCCGGCAGCGCACAGGCCATTCTGAACGGCCTTGCGCCCGACGGCGGGCTTTACACGATGCCGTCGTTTGACGGTATCCGCTTCGACTACACCTTAGTCCTCGGACTGGACACGCTGTCGATGTCCACGATCATTCTCTCGAAGCTCCTGCCGGACTTTTCCGAGGAGGAGATGGCGAAGCTTGTGTGCGAGGGCTACGGCGACAAATTTGAGACCGTGGACCTCACGCCGACGGTCCCCGTCGGTGAGGACAATGTGCTCGAACTCTTCCGTGGGCCGACGAGCGCTTTCAAGGATGTGGCGCTCTCGATGCTGCCGCGTCTGATGACGGCGGCGAAGGAAAAATGCGGCGTGGACGATGAGATCCTCATTCTGACCGCCACGTCGGGCGACACCGGCAAGGCGGCGATGGAGGGCTTCTGCGACGTCCCGGGCACGAAGATCATCGTATTCTACCCCCACGGCGGCGTGAGCGCCGTGCAGCAGGCGCAGATGGCCACGCAGGAGGGCGACAATGTCTGCGTGTGCGCGGTGCGCGGCAACTTTGACGATGCGCAGACGGGCGTGAAGAAGATTTTCTCCGCCGTCAGCCGCGATAAGCTGCTTGCGGGCAAGGGCGTGCGCCTGTCGAGCGCCAACTCCATCAACATCGGCCGCCTTGCCCCGCAGGTCGTGTACTATTACAGAGCCTATGCCGACCTTGTGAAGATGGGACGCATTCACGAGGGCGACAAGGTCGACTTCGTCGTGCCGACGGGCAACTTCGGCGATATCCTCGCGGGCTACTTTGCAAAAGAGATGGGACTTCCCGTCGGCAAGCTCGTGTGCGCGTCCAACGCCAACAACGTGCTGACCGAGTTCCTGCGCACAGGCCGCTACGACCGCCGCCGCCCGTTCTACAAGACGGTCTCGCCGTCGATGGACATTCTGGTCTCCAGCAATCTGGAAAGGTTGCTGTATCTCCTCTCCGGCGACGATGCGCTCGTCGCGGACCTGATGAAGCGGCTCGGCGAGGAGGGCGCCTATGAGGTGCCCGCATCCATGCTTGAAAAGCTGCATGCGCTGTTCTGGGCGGGCTGCTGCGGCGACGAGGGCGCGAAAGCCGCCATCGGCAGCGTCTGGCGCGAACATCATTACCTCTGCGATACGCACACGGCGGTCGCCTGGGACGTGGCGCAGCAGTACAAGAAGGCGAACCCGGACCATAACGCTGTCGTGGTGCTGTCCACTGCCTCGCCGTATAAGTTCCCCGCCGCCGTGCTTGAGGGCATCGGCGAAAGGGCTGAGGGAGACGAGTTCGCCGTGATGGAGCAGCTCCATGACGTTACCGGTGTGCCCGTGCCGAAGAATCTTGCGGATCTGAGGTCCCGCGAGGTGCGCCACCGCGATGTGATCGGCCAGGAGGAAATGCTCTCCTATGTGCTCGACCATGCCGCGCAGAAGACGTGGTAAGGAGGAAGAAAAATGTATATCACCTGCCTTGATATGGAGGGCGTGCTCGTCCCTGAGATCTGGATTGAGTTTGCCCGCGAGAGCGGTATCCCCGAGCTGACGCGCACCACGCGCGACGAGCCGGATTACGACAAGCTGATGAAATGGCGCATGGGCGTGCTGCGCGAGCACGGACTGGGGCTGAAGGAGATCCAGGAGACCATCAGCCGCATCGACCCGCTGCCGGGGGCAAAGGAGTTCCTCAACAGGCTCCGCTCCGAGACGCAGGCCATCATCCTCAGCGATACCTTTGAGGAATTTGCGCAGCCCCTGATGAAAAAGCTCGGCTGGCCCACGATTTTCTGCAACTCGCTCGAGATCGACGGCGACGGCTTCATCAGCGGCATAAAGATGCGCTGCGACCATTCCAAGCTTACCACCGTGCGCGGCCTTCAGTCCATCGGCTTTGAGACCATCGCCGCGGGCGACAGCTACAACGACCTTGAAATGATCGAGGCATCGAAGGCCGGCTTTCTTTTCCGCACAACAGAGAAGATCAGGGCCGACTACCCGCAGCTGCCCGCCTATGAGCGCTATGACGAGTTGCTGGAGGCGATTTTGTGCGTGACGCGCGGACAAAATCGGTAAGAAATTTTCCCGTCATTTTTGCAGCGCGCGCAGTTCTCTGCGCGCGCTGCACGCACAAAAAAGCCTGCAAATGTGCGGGTTGTATGGAACGTTCGGTCAAAATTGTAGAAATCGGTGAATTTTTCCGCGCATTTTCGGCCATTTTGCCGATTGATTTTTCCTGCCAAAAAATTATGATTATGGGCGAAAAGTAGGGCGCGCGGTCCGGAACGGGCACCCTGCGTAGAAAAACCAACCATTGTGACTAATTGGGAGGAGAAACTATGCTTAGCTTCTTGATCTGTCTTGCTTTGCTGATCGGCGGCTACTTCGTTTACGGCAAGGTCGTTGAGAAAACCTTCGGCCCTGATGACCGTGAAACTCCGGCTGTCAAGATCAACGACGGCGTGGACTATGTTGTCCTGCCGCAGTGGAAGCTGTTTATGATCCAGCTTCTGAACATCGCGGGCCTCGGCCCGATCTTCGGCGCTCTCAGCGGCGCGCTGTGGGGCCCCGTGGTCTTTCTGTGGATCACCTTCGGCACCATCTTTGCCGGTGCCGTCCACGACTACTTCTCCGGTATGATGAGCGAGCGTAACGAAGGCGCTTCCATCTCCGAGATCTCCGGCATTTACCTCGGCGGCGCGATGAAGAACGTCATGCGCGTGTTCAGCGTGGTGCTGCTCATCATGGTCGGCACCGTGTTCGCCGTCGGCCCTGCGGGCCTGATCCAGCTGCTGTTCTCCAACGGCGGCAGCACCGGCATCCTGACCAGCAAGCTGTTCTGGCTGGTCCTGATCCTGATCTACTACTTCATTGCGACGTTCCTGTCCATCGACAAGATCATCGGCAAGATCTACCCCCTGTTTGGTATCTGCCTGATCATTATGGCGATCGGCGTGGCTCTGGGTATCTTCACCAAGGGCTATGAGATCCCCGAGATCTGGAGCAACTTCACCAACATGCATCCCCAGGGCACTCCGATTTGGAGCTTCATGTTCATCACCGTCGCCTGCGGCGCGATCTCCGGCTTCCATGCCACGCAGAGCCCCCTGATGGCACGCTGCATGAAGAGCGAGAAGCAGGGCCACTTCGTCTTCTACGGCGCGATGGTCTCCGAAGGCATCATCGCCCTGATCTGGGCGGCTGCCGGCTGCGCGATCTACAGCGGTGCTGAGCTGCTCGAACTGGGCGGCGGCGGCCCGACTGCCGTTTACGATGTCTGCTCCAAGACCATGGGCGGCGTTGGCATCGCGCTGGCGATGCTCGGCGTCATTGCCTGCCCCATCACCTCCGGCGATACCGCGTTCCGCAGCGCCCGTCTCGTGCTGGCTGACTGGTTCAAGATCGACCAGAAGGGCTGGAAGAACCGTCTGCTGCTCTGCGTCCCTGTTCTGGGCATCGGCGCGATCCTCGGCGTGGGCAATGCTCTCGGCAAGATCGACTACACCATCATCTGGCGTTACTTCAGCTGGACCAACCAGACCCTCGCCATGATCGTTCTGTGGGCCGCCTCCATGTACCTCTTCTACGATAAGAAGAACTACTGGATCACCGCTGTCCCCGCTACCTTCATGAGCGCCGTTTCCATCACCTACTTCATGCTCGGCAACGAGTGCCTCGGCCAGTTCCTGAACACCAAGACCGCCGATGGCGCTGTGGTCTACAACACCGCGGTTGCTTATCCTGTCGGCATTATCGCTGCGGCTCTGTTCCTCGGCATCTTCCTGTATACCATCAAGAAGCGCCACACCCAGCCCCACTACGAGACGCTGCACAAGTGATCCCTGTCCGTAAAGCGGTGGGAGGGTCTCCCTCCCGCCGCTTTTCCTACTCTTTTTCGTAACTTTTGGAGGTACGCTTATGATCTTTGCACCGGTATGCCTTGGCGGCACGACCCTTGCGCCGGAGATCCTGGCGGAGGATAAGAGAGCCTGCAAGCGCTTCGGTCCCTGCGGCGTGGGCGAGCAGGCGCTGTATCTGAACAGCTATTTCATCGACCGGCATTACTACGTTGCCTTTTCCGCGGTGCGGCGCGTGTTCAAGCGCGTGGCCATGAGCCAGGGCGGCTTTTCGGGCAAAGGCGTGTTCGGCTCCATTCCCTACCTTGTGGTGGAGTATGACGACGGTACGCAGAAGCAGTGTACCTTCAAGCATGAGGAAGACGTGGACAATATGCTCGCGTATATTGGTCAGCGCCATCCCGGGATCCCGCTTTTGAGCGTGGGCGGTGCGCAGCGCATGCAGGAAAAGGCTGCACGCGAGGAGAAACGCTATTTGAGCGAGCTCAGCCCCGCGGCGCAGCACGCGAGAGAGACGCTGGAGCAGGCCGAGCAGTTTCTGGAGGGCTATCCTGAGACGACCGGCAAGCTCGCCGCCGCAGCCAAGGCCAAGCGCGTCAACGAACGCACGAACCCCGCTTACCGCTGGGTCGCGCTGGCCATCGTACTGGCGGGTGCGGCAGCGCTGGTCTATGGGGTCATTTCCTGGCGCAATGGCGGCGACTTCGGCGTTTACTTTGCGCTCTTCGGCTTTGCTGCCGTGTTCTTTTTCTCGGGCGCGCATGTGCTGCCCACGGCGAAGAACAACCGCCATGCGGTCGAGCGCGCATGGGAGCAGGCCCTTGAGGGCGTGGAGAATGTCCTGCCGGACGGTTTCCCGCTGCCTGCGCGCTATGCGCACCCCATCGTGCTGCGCCGCATGATCCGTATCCTGCGCGAGGGCCGCGCTCAGAGCGCGGACGAGGCGCTGGAGGTGCTCAAGTCCGACCTCAGGGCGCTCAATGAGGATGTGCAGGTCGAGCAGGAGGAATACGACGAGGTCGTGGTCATCAAACCGCTGTTCCTCGTAAGCGATTATCAGTAAAAATGGTAAAAGGAAGCGGAGAGGCTCAGCTTCTCCGCTTCCTTTTACCATTTCAGATTTTTCCGCACATGCGTGAGCGGCAGACGATAGCTCTCCTGCAGGACGCTGCGGTGCTCAAGCGGGAAGTGCTCCTCTGAAAATTCATACAGCGGCAGCACCGAGCCGTACTGCTGCGCCGTCTCATAGTACCAGCAGCAGAAATCCAGTCGTTCCAACTTCGTTTGCAGCGCCGCGATCTGCGCGCGGACGCTGTCGCGCTCCCTGGCCAGGATATCACGGCGGGCGCTGAGCGTCTCCCCGCCGGGCTGAATAAGGGGAAGAAAGGTCCGGATCTCCTTGAGTGGGAGACCGCAGAATTTGAGGTACTCGATGATCGAAAGTGTTGCAATATCATCGTCTGTGCATGTCCGCTGACCGCTCTGCGAGCGGGAGCCGAGCGACAAGAGCCCTTCCTTTTCATAGTAACGTAGGGTGGAGGGCGCAATGTGCATCATGCGCGCGACCTCACCGATTGTATAAGCCATACGAAAATCACCTTCAAAAACTGTTAAGATGACCGCAAAAAAGCATATTGACTTAAAGGCGGCTTTAACAGTTACAGTTTACTTATCCAAATCGGTGTTGTCAACACGAAATGGCGGGTAAATTCCCGCTTGATCGTGCATGATGTTCCGGTTCGGGGTATTTATCAAGAAGGAGAAAAGAAGTTATGAGGAAAATGATGCAGCGATCCCTGAGCTGTCTGCTGACTCTCGCGATGGTCGTTACGATGTTGATGACCAGCACGCTCGCAGCGGAGAAAAGCGCAGAGTTGGAATTTGATTATTCCGTAAACTACAAAACGACCGAGGGACTGTCCATCGAGGTCTACAAGGGATATCCCGCAACGCTGTGGATGCCCTATGAAAAGCTGGAAGACCTCGGCCTTGAGCGTATCGAGCCTGACAGCAGCGGCAATTTCATCATTACCGAGGCTGCTACCTACTCCTACCATGTGCATGGTGCAGGCTACTACAATATTTTGCAGCTGTTCAACGTGACGGATGCCGATCTTGCCGCCGGAGCGAAAAAGCTTACGGTCATCGGCGGCCCGCTCGGCGGCAACGGCTATGAGCCGACTATCAAGCCCGAAAAGGCACCGGACACCTATGAGATGGATGTTCGCGATAATATGCTCGTTTTTTGGCCGGAGGAGATCAATACGCACTTCACTGTCGCGCCGCAGGGTTATACGACGCCCGGCTTTGCCGACAAGCACGCCGCCAACGAGTTCACCTCACAGGATGAGCTGATGGCGTTTATGAGGAGAATGGATGCGGCTTCTGATGCGATGCACCTCTACTCTGCCGGCACGACCCCCAACTACAAGTACGACCTGCCGCTCGCGCTCTTCACCACCTCTGAGATTCCCGCGAACGCCACACTTGCCGAGGCTGCGAAGATCGTCAAGGGCAACGGCAAGGTCAACGTTTGGTATCAGGCGCAGATTCATCCCAATGAGCCCGCCGCCGGTGAAGGCGCACTCGTAATGATCGACAACTTCGTCAACGATCCTGCCTATAAGGCGCTGCTTGACAAAATCAACATCGTCATCGTTCCCCGCATCAACCCCGACGGCTCCTATCTCTTCAGTCGTGCGACCTATGATGGATTTGATATGAACCGCGATCACATGTCTCTCAAGGCGGCCGAGCTTGCACTGCTGCACACTGCCTACCGCCTGTTCATGAGCGAGGTTGTGATTGATACGCATGAGTTTGACCTCTACGGCGCAATGGAGAGTTGGGAGACGATGGAAAAGAGCGAGTGGATGACCGAGGCCGACGACCTTGAGACCACCCCTGCTACCAGCCTGAACAACGATCCCGCTGTGACGAAGATCGCTCTTGAAATGTGCAAGGAGACCTTTGCTGCCGCCAAGGATGCCGGCCTTCGTGTGAACCACTATGGTACCACCGTCAATAATCCCATCGGCCGTGCTTATTTCGGCCTTTACAACGCGCTGTCCTTCCTGATCGAGACCCGCGGTATCGGCGCCGGTCGCCAGAATTTCGAGCGCCGCGTCTTTTCTCAGGAGGTCGCCGCCGGTGCCTATATCAGGTATGCGGCTGAGCACGCCGATGAGATCGTCAAGACCGTCGCCGCTGCCCGCGCCGACTTGATCGCCAAGGGCGGGACCTACGAAGAGAGTGACGTGATTGCCCTCTATCAGACCAAGTCCGGCAAGACCCTGACCGATTATACCACTGTGACTGTGAAGTATAAGATCGCCGACGGCACGGAGCAGGTCGGTGAGCAGACCGCCCTTGCGCTGGAGGATACCGTCACCCGCGGCCGCACCCGCCCGACCGCGTATGTCATCCCCGCCGATGCGGCCAACATCGACAAGATCCTCTACATCATGGATAACCAAGGCGCTGAATACTACAAGCTCAATGCCGGTTCGACCGCCTCTCTCCAGCAGTACTATTATGTTGGCTACTATATGGTCGACGGCAAGGCCAAGGGCATCGAGGCTGACCTCCGCGACACGGCCGACGTGACCTTCGCCAACGGCGCTTACGTTTTCCCGATGGATCAGGTTGCGGGCAACGTCATTGCGATGCTCTGCGAGCCCGATGTCACCGACTCCAACGGCTACGACGGCACGCTCTGTCAGTACAAGCAGATCGACTACGATAAGTCGACCATGAACTTCCCGCTCTACCGCTACACGGGCAACGACCCGCGCACGACGCTTGTGAGCAACGGCACTTCCGCTGAACCCACCCAGCCCGAAAAGCCCGAGGAGCCCACCCAGCCCGCGAGCGGCGATACCTATACCGTTGTCTCCGGCGACAACCTGTGGAAGATCGCCAGCAAGCAGCTCGGCAGCGGCAGCCGCTGGACCGAGATCTATGAGCTGAATAAAGCCACCATCAAAGCGCCTGAGCTGATTTATATCGGCCAGATCCTGAGAATGCCTGTGTGAATTACCTCCTCACAGACAATCAAAAGGCAAAGGGACTCCGCGGCAGCGGAGTCCCTTTGCCTTTTGAACCTATTCGATCGTGCCGCCGCCGAGCACCGTGTCGCCGTCGTAGAGCACGACGGCCTGCCCCGGCGTGACGGCGCGCTGCGGCTCGTCGAAAACAAGATGCACGCGTCCATCTTCGAGTACTGTGACCGTCGCCGCCTGCTCACGCTGGTGATAGCGCACGCGCGCAGCCGCGCGCAGCTCGCGCGGAGGGATGTCGCAGGCGATCCAGTTGAAGTCGTTCGCCGTCAGCTCGCGGGAAAAGAGCGCGTCGTTTCCGCTCAGTACCACGCGGTTCTCTGCCGCGTCGATGCGCTTGACGTACAGCGGCGCATCCGCCGCGATGCCGAGACCCTTGCGCTGGCCGACGGTGTAGTGCACGATGCCCTTGTGTCGGCCGAGCACACGGCCGTCTTCATCGACAAAGTCGCCCGCGGGGCAGTCGTGCCCCGTATAGCGCGCGATGAAGCGCGCATAGTCGCCGTCCGGCACGAAGCAGATATCCTGACTGTCCGGCTTATCGGCGTTGTAGAAGCCCTGTTCTTCCGCGATGCGGCGGGTCTCGCTCTTGTGCAGTTCGCCAAGCGGCAGACGCGTGTGCGCCAGCTGCTCCTGTGTGAGCGAGTAAAGCACATAGCTCTGGTCCTTGCCCTCGTCGAGCGCCTTTTTGAGCAGCCAGCGCCCATTTTCAAACACGATGCGCGCATAGTGGCCCGTCACGATGGCGTTGCAGCCCAGAATACGGGCGCGTTTGTAAAGCCGCTCAAATTTCAGATAGCGGTTGCAGTCGATGCAGGGGTTCGGCGTTGCGCCGTGCTCGTAGGCGGCGATAAAGCGGTCGATGACCTGACCCTTGAAATCGTCCGAGAAGTTGAAGACATAGTAGGGGATACCGAGGCGGAACGCGACCGAGCGTGCATCCTCCACATCCTCGAGCGAGCAGCAGGTCTTCGTGGCCTTTACGCCGATATCTTCGTTGTGAAAGAGCTTCATCGTTGCGCCGATGCAGTCACAGCCCTGCTCTTTCATCAGAAAAGCGGCGACGCTGGAATCAACGCCGCCGCTCATGGCAATGAGAACCTTATCCATCAGACCATGCGGCAGGCTTCGCAGTCCTCACAGTTGGGAAATTCCTTGTGGTCGTATGCGATGCCGTTCCGGTCGTAATAGTCCTTGATGGCGGACTTGAACGCCTCTTCGGCCAGCACCGAGCAGTGCAGCTTGTAGGCGGGCAGACCGCCCAGCGCGTCGACCACGTCCTTGTTCGTGATCTTGAGCGCTTCGTCGATCGTCTTGCCTTTGATCATCTCGGTGGCGATGGAGCTTGAGGCGATCGCGCTGCCGCAGCCGAAGGTCTCAAACTTTACGTCGTCGATCTTGTCGCCGTTGATCTTGAGGTACATCTTCATGATATCGCCGCACTTGGCGTTGCCGACCTGGCCGACGCCGTCCGCGTTTTCGATCTCGCCGACGTTGCGCGGGTGCATGAAGTGATCCATCACGGTTTCGGTATAAAGAGCCATCTTTTGTTCCTCCTTGATGCGCTTACTTATAAAATGAACTGTTTTCTGCCGCTGATGAGGTCTTTCCACATCGGGGACATATCGCGCAGATAGTGTACGACCTCGGGCACGGCCTCAAGGATGCGGTCCACATCCTCGTCGGTGTTCCACTCGCAGAGGCTCAGGCGCAGCGAGCCGTGCGCCACGTCATGCACGCGGCCGATGGCCAGCAGCACATGGCTGGGATCGAGCGAGCCGGACGTACAAGCGCTGCCGGACGAGGCACAGATGCCCTTCGCGTCGAGCAGCAGAAGAAGGCTCTCGCCCTCAATGCCCTCGAAACAGAAGCTCACGTTGCCGGGCAGGCGGTTTACGGGATCGCCGTTGAGCGCGCTGTGCGGGATCTTGGAGAGGCCTTCGATCAGACGGTCGCGCAGGGCGCTGACCTTTTTCGCGTTCTCGTCGATGTGCGCGCAGGCGTCCTCAAGTGCCGCGGCCATGCCCATAATGGCGGGGATGTTCTCTGTGCCGGCGCGCTTGCCGCGCTCCTGCGCGCCGCCCTCGATGATATTGGTGAGAAAAATGCCCTGACGCGCGTACAGAACGCCGATGCCCTTCGGGCCGTGGAACTTATGCGCGGAAAGGGACAGCATATCGATGTGCTGTGCCTTCACGTCGATGTGGACATGGCCCGCCGCCTGCACGGCGTCGGTGTGGAACAGCACGCCCGCGTCGTGGCAGACCTGACCGATCTCGGTGATCGGCAGGATGGAGCCGATCTCGTTGTTGGCATACATGATGGTGACGAGGCAGGTATCGTCGCGGATGGCATCCTTCACCTGCTGCGCCGTCACGGTGCCGATGGGACCGACGGGCAGAAGCTCGATCTCAAAGCCCTCTTTTTCAAGCTTCTTGAGCGTGTGCAGCACGGCGTGATGCTCAAACGCGGTCGAAATGATGTGCTTTTTGCCCTTGCGTTCGCCGAGACGTGCGGCAGAGATGATGGCCTGATTGTCGGCCTCGCTGCCGCCGGAGGTGAAGTAGATCTCGCGCGGGGAGGCGTTCAGGCACTTGGCGATGCGCTCGCGCGCGTCCTGCAATGCCTCGTTTGCCCGCTGGCCGACGGAGTGCAGGCTCGAGGGGTTGCCGTAAATCGTTTCCATATAAGGCAGCATCGCGTCGATGGCCGTGCGGCTCATCTGGGTCGTTGCGGCGTTATCTGCATAAACAGTGGTCATAGTATATCGCTCCTTTATATCGGGAATCAAAACCTATCTTTAAAGTATGTTTATATGATACACATTGAATCCTACTTTGTCAATAGGTTTTTGGAAATGTGGTGTTCAGTATTTTTCATTGCTGGCGCCGTGAAGGGAGATGCACTGATCGGGCGCGGAAAAGCTCCATCCGGAGCTGGATGGAGCCCGCAGCCAACGCCACTGATTACAGGAACAGCAGCAGTGCCATACCGATGGCGATGATGCCGCCGATCACGCTGATGACCGTGTAGATCCTGCGCGATTCGGGGTCTTTTCCCTCGGATTTGAGGTAGTAGAGTCCTGCGGCGAGCACCAGAATGCCGATGATGAGACCGATGACCTTGATGACCATTATTTTTTCCTCCACTTCAGTAAGAATGATGAGTTTGTGATGACAAGCACGCTGCCCGCGTTATGCACCAGCGCGCCGACGACGGGGTTCAGCGTGCCGGTGATGGCAAGCGTGATGGCGATGAAATTGAGCGTCATGGAAAACGTCATGTTGAGCTTGATGGTGCGCATCATGCGCTTGGAGAGCGCGATGAGGTGCGGCAGCTCCTTGACCTCGTCGTCGACGAGCGCGATATCCGCGGCGTCCACGGCGATGTCGCTGCCCACACCGCCCATCGCGATGCCGATATCGGCGGCCTTGAGCGCGGGCGCGTCGTTCACGCCGTCGCCGATCATGCAGACCTTATCGCCCGCGGCCTGATAGGCGCGGATGTGGGCGAGCTTGTCCTCGGGCAGGCAGTTTGCGTGCACCTCGCCGATGTGGAGCTGCGCGGCAATGGCCGCGGCGGCGTTCTGATGGTCGCCCGTGAGCAGCACGGGCTGGACCTGAAGCGCGGAGAGCTGGTCGATCATGCCGGCACTGTCCTCACGGATTGTGTCGGACAGGGCGAGGAAGCCCGCGAACACGCCGTCCACGGCGGCGTAGGTGACGGTGCAGCCCTGCGAGAGCTGGACAACAGCGGCCTTAGCGGCCTCTTCGGGAATGGCGATGTGGTGCTCGGAAAGGAGCTCTGCGTTGCCGGCGAGGATAGATTTGCCGCCTACCTGTGCGGAGACGCCGCGTCCGGGGACCATCTGGAAATTTTCGGCCTCGCCCGGCGCTTCGCCCGTCTCCTGCTGACAGCAGCGGGTGATGGCCTTGCCGAGCGGGTGCTCGGAATAGCGCTCCGCCGCGGCGCAGAGACGGTAGAGTTCGTTATCGGAGAGGGAGGGCAGCACGCTGTGCACCAGAACGACCTTCGGCGTGCCGTAGGTCAGCGTGCCGGTCTTGTCGAAGGTGATCTTCTTTACGGCGGATAGGCGCTCGAGCGCGTCGCCCTCGCGGACGAGGAAGCCGTGCTTCGTTGCGTTGCCGATGGCGGCCATGATGGCGGTCGGCGTGGCCAGCACGAGCGCACAGGGGCAGAAGACGACTAAAATCGTCACCGCGCGGATGATCTCACCGGAAATCATCCATGTCAGCGCCGCGGCAGTCAGCGCGATGACGACGATCCATGTCGCCCAGAGGTCGGCAAGGCCGACAATCTTGGCCTTGCCCGCGTCGGCGGACTGGACGAGGCGAATCATGCGCTGGAGGGAACTGTCTTCACCGACCTTCGTGACCTTCATCTCAAAAGCGCCGAACTGGTTGACCGTGCCGGAGGATACCTCGTCGCCGACGCCCTTGTCGACCGGCAGCGATTCGCCCGTCATGACAGCCTGATTCACGGACGTTTGGCCCGATACGATCTCGCCGTCGACGGGGATGGTCTCGCCGGGCAGCACGCGCAGCAGGTCGCCGACCTTGACATCCTCGGCGGGGACGGTCTTCTCCTCTCCGCCAAAGATGACGCGCGCGGTCTGCGGCGTCAGGTGGACGAGCTTTTCAATGCCCGCGCGGGCGCGGGCGACGGTCAGCTCTTCGAGAAGGCCGCCCAGCTGCATGATGAACGCGACCTCGCCCGCGGCGAAGTCCTCACCGATGCAGACCGACGCGATCAGCGCGAGCGAGACGAGCACGTCCGCCTTGATGTCGAACGCCGTGACGAGGCCGATGACGGCCTCTAAAATGATGGGGATGCCGCAGAGGATGATCGCGACCCACGAGGCGTCGAACGGCAGGGGGGCGAGATCAAAAATGCTGACGATCAGCGCGATGCCGGAGATTACGAGCAGCGTGATGTCCTTTTTCGTGCCGCCCAGCGCTAAAAAATGCTCCAGCTTTTCCATTGCCTGTTTCACGGAAGAAAGCCCCTTTCTATACTAGTAGGGGTATGGGCTTATTATACATATGGGGGTATAGGTTGTCGAGCGCGCAAAAAGAGAGAAGCAGCACAAAACTGCTTCTCTTCTTTCGTGTAATTCTACTGAAAATGGGCAGATAAAAGAGGAGAGCCCCCTGCTCAGCCCATGTTCGAAAAGCGCTCGACCGCTTTCGTGAAGCTCTCGATCGTCTTGTCCGCGTCGCCGTGCTCGATGCCGTCACGCACGCAGTGCTTGATGTGCCCCTCGAGAACGACCTTGCCGCAGCCGTGCAGCGCGGATTTGGCTGCGTTGATCTGCGCGAGCACATCCTCGCAGGGGACGTCCTCGTCCACCATGCGGTCGATGGCCTGCACCTGGCCGATGATCTTTTTGAGCCGGCGGTGCAGATTGTCGGCGTCCATACACTGTTTCATCGTTTGACCTCCATACCTGTTGGGGTATCTGCATTGTACACTCTGCGCCGCGATTTTGTCAATACGCGCCGACGCCGCGGCTTTGTGCACCTTTGGTGAAAAAAAGGCATTTTGCGGCAATTTTCTCTTCCACCGCGGTGTTGCAGAGCATAAAAAAGTGTGATAGGATATATTAGAAATAGTATGACCGGCGGCCATATTGCCGCCGGAGCGATTTTGAGGTATCCGAATGAAGAAAAGCGACAAAACACCCAAGCAGACCCACCGCCGCGCGGACCCGAACGTCATGGGTCTCCACGCAGACGTGGTGGAGCAGAATATCACTGAGACGCTCGAAACGAACTACATGCCCTACGCGATGTCCGTCATCGTCTCGCGCGCCATTCCGGAGATCGACGGCTTCAAGCCCTCGCACCGAAAGCTCCTTTACACGATGTACAAGATGGGGCTTCTCACCGGCGCGCGCACGAAGAGCGCGAACATCGTCGGCCAGACGATGCGCCTGAACCCCCACGGCGACGCCGCCATCTATGACACGATGGTGCGCCTTTCCAAGGGCTACGGTGCGCTGCTGCACCCGTTCGTCGACTCGAAGGGCAACTTCGGCAAGGTCTATTCGCGCGACATGGCGTGGGCGGCCAGCCGATACACCGAGGCGAAGCTCGCGCCCATCTGCGCCGAGCTCTTCCGCGACATCGACTCTGACACCGTCGATTTTGTCGACAACTACGACAACACGATGAAGGAACCGGCGCTGCTGCCGACAACGTTCCCCAATATCCTCGTTTCCGCCAACCAGGGCATCGCGGTCGGTATGGCGAGCCAGCTGTGCGGCTTTAACTTAGGCGAGGTCTGCGACACGACGATCGCGTTTTTGAAAAATTCCGAGGTGCGCATCAACGAGACGCTGCTCGCGCCCGACTTCCCGACCGGCGGCGAGGTTCTGTACGATGCGCGCGCCATCGAGGATATCTACAACACCGGCCGCGGCGGCGTGAAGGTGCGCGCCCGCTGGCGCTACGACAAGAAGGAAAATCTCATTGAGATTTACGAAATTCCCTACACGACCACGACCGAGGCCATCATGGACAAAGTCGCCGAGCTCATCAAGGCGGGCAAGGTCAAGGAAATTTCCGACATGCGCGACGAGACGGACCTCTCCGGCCTCAAGCTGACGATCGACTTAAAGCGCGGAACCGACCCCGACAAGCTGATGCAGAAGCTCTTCAAAGCGACGACGCTGCAGGATACGGCGTCCTGCAACTTCAATGTCCTCATCGCCGGCATGCCGCGCGTGATGGGCGTGCGCGAGCTTCTGGACGAGTGGTGCGCGTGGCGCACCGAGAGCGTCAAGCGCCGTGTGTACTTCATCCTGAAAAAGCGGCAGGACAAGCTGCACCTCTTAAAGGGCCTCAAAAAGATCCTGCTCGACATCGACAAGGCCATCAAGATCATCCGCGAGACGGAGAAGGAGGCCGACGTCGTACCGAATTTGATGATCGGCTTCGGCATCGATCAGATCCAGGCGGAATATGTCGCCGAGATCAAGCTGCGCAACATCAACCGCGAGTATATCCTAAAGCGTGTGGAGGAGACGGCGTCGCTTGAAGCGGAGATCGAAGATCTGGAGGATACGCTCGCGCGTCCGTCGCGCATCCGTAAGATCATTGTCAGCGAGCTTGAGGACGTGCGCAAAAAGTACGCCGAGCCCCGCCGCACCGGCATTGTCTATGATTTTGCCGAGGATGCGGAGGTGGAGGACGACCCTGTCGAGGATTATCCTGTCACGCTCTTTTTGTCGCAGCATGGGTATTTCAAGAAGATCACGCCGCAGTCGCTTCGCATGTCCGGCGAGCAGAAGTTTAAGGAGGACGACGCGCTCAGCGTGAGCGTGGAGAGCTCCAACGCCGCCGAGCTCATGTTCTTCACCGACAAAGCGCAGGTCTACAAGACGCGCGCGAGCGACTTTGCCGACGGCAAGGCGAGCCAGTTGGGCGACTATTTGCCAGGAAAGCTCGGCATGGACGAGGGCGAGAGCGTTGTGGGTATGGTGCTTCCGGGTGATTACAGCGGCTATATGATCTTCTTCTTTGAAAACGGCAAGGCCGCAAAGGTCGAGCTCTCTGCCTATAAGACGACCTCGAACCGCCGCCGCCTGACCGGCGCTTACAGCGACAGGAGCCCGCTGCGCGGCCTGCTGCACCTGAAGGAGGACCGCGAGATCGCCGTCTATTCGACAGAGCCGCGCGTGCTCATCGTGAACACGGCGCTTCTCGGCGTGAAGACCACGCGCACCACGCAGGGCGTGGCGCTGCTGACACTCAAGAAAAAGCACACGCTCGACTGCGTGCGCTTTCCCGAGCAGACCGGCATCACCGACCTTGCCCGCTACCGCGGACGCAGCATCCCAGCGACGGGCGCGCTGCTCAAGACGGAGGACAGCGACGACAAGCAGCTCTCGCTCATTTGAGGAGGAGAGGGCAGCTGAAGAATGTGCGCACACGGCGCGCTTTTGAGAGATTTTGTAAGGAGAGAGGAATTTATGAAGAAAGAGGCCCTGCGCGCGCAGGTGCGCAGCTATGTGACCGTGACCCTGGCCTGCGTGCTCTACGCGCTGTCGTTTGACTGGTTTTACGCGCCCAACGCCTTCACGGTCGGCGGCTTCACCGGCATCGCGCAGATCATCAACTTTTTTATCCCCGTTCTGCCCGTCGGCGTGATGGTCATTGTGCTCAATGTGCCGCTGTTTGCGGTGGGCCTCAAGAAGTTCGGCTTTGCCTTTCTGTGCAAGTCGATCTACACGATGGCCGTGAGCTCCATCCTGATCGACGTGATCGCCGCCATCCACGAGTTTGCCCCCATGGACCCGCTGCTTGCCTGCCTGTACGGCGGCGTGACGCTGGGCGTTGCCTCGGGCCTCATCTTCCGCGAGGAGGCCACCACCGGCGGTTCGGAGCTCGGCGCGTGGATCGTGCGCTCACACGTCGAGCGCCTGTCGATCGGCAATGTATGCCTGTGCATCGACCTGACGATCATCCTGATTTACGCCGCGGTGTTCCGCAGCCTGAATAACGCCCTCTACGGCGCGCTGGCGCTCTATATCACCACCAAGGTGCTCGACCTCGTCGTTTACGGCCAGAACACAGCCAAGGTCGCCTATATCATCAGTGACCGCTACGAAGAGATCACGCAGGAGATCCTCCGCCGCGACATGGGCGTCACGCTGCTCAGCGGCAAGGGCGGCTACACGGGGCAGGAGCGGCCGCTGCTGTTCTGCGCTATCCGCAAAAAGGAGATCGTGTCCGTCAAGCGCTACATTAAGGAGCTGGACCCCGATGCCTTCTTTATCGTCTGCGACGCGAGCGAGGTCCTCGGCGAGGGCTTCGGCGAATATAACCCCAAGGGACTGTAAAAATACAACAGGGAGGAACGACCATGGACTTTACGAATGTGAAGCGGAATCTGGAGGCGCGCGGCTTTGCTGTCAGCACCTTTGCCGCGGCGGAAGCGGCGGTGGAGTATCTGAACGCACAGATCGACGGCGCGACTGTTTCGTTCGGCGGCAGCATGACGCTCGAGGCGCTCAAGCTCTACGACCGTCTGCACACGCACAACACCGTCTACAGCCACTGGCATGTGCCCGAGGGCATGGACGCCGCCGAAGTGCAGAGAAGCGCGCAGAGCAGCCGGCACTACCTGCTCTCGGCCAACGGCCTTGCCGAGACCGGTGAGATCATCAATATCGACGGGACGGGCAACCGTGTAGCCTCATCCCTGTTCGGACATGAGAAGGTCTGGTTCGTCGTGGGCCGCAACAAGCTTGCGCCGACCTATGACGAGGCCCTCTGGCGCGCCCGCAACATTGCCGCGCCGAAGAACGCCCAGCGCCTCGGTGTGAAGACGCCCTGCGCCGTGAATGGCGAGCGCTGCTACGACTGCAAGAGTCCCCAGCGTATCTGCCGCGGCCTTGTCGTGCTGTGGGAGGCCATGAAGAGCTGCGAGACGGAGATCGTGCTCATTGACGAGGACCTTGGCTATTGAGAAATGACCGCCCGAGAGGGGAGGGGAGCGCCATGCACCGAAAGAGAATAATCGCGCTGACGGCGGCGCTCTGCCTGCTGCTCTCCGGCTGCGGCAACGTCGTGCTTGAGCGTTCCTACAGCGTCTCCGCACCGCACAGCGAGGTCTACTGGGAAAACGAGGGCGCGGACACCCTGCGCGCGGACAGCTATCAGGACCTTGTCAACGCGCTGCTGCTGCTTCTTGGCGAGCACAGCGAGGAGGGCGCGGTGCGCATCTACGGCGGGGAGGACCCGGCTGCGATGGCCGAGCAGGCCTGCCGCGAGGTGCAGGAGGAAACGGCGCTGGGGGCGTACCTGCTCGATTACATCAGCTATACCGACGCGCAGGAGCACGGCTATTACGAGATGCGCGTGCGCATGGGTTACCGCCGCACGGAGGAAGAGCAGGCGGCCATCGTCACCGCCACCAGCACCGAGGCGCTGCCGGATCTGCTGCGTCTGGCCGCGAAGGAAGAACTGGTGGACCGCATCGCCATCCGCTTCGGCTATTTTACCACCGACCGCGACGGCCTGCGCGCGATGGCTGCCGCGGTGCAGCAGGAGCTTTCGCCCGAGGGCGCGGAGCCCTGGCAGGTGAGCTTTTATCCCGATACCGACGATGTCGGCATCGTGGAGGTCACGTTCTCCTCTCCTGTGCCGCAGAAGGCGGCGGAGAGCACGGAGACCGCGCCGCAGGACGGCTGAACAAAAGAAAAAACAGAGCGGAGGAGGCCTCTTTTCGGCCTCCTCCGCTCTGTGCTGAGAGGATAGAGAAATTGAGAGAACAAATTTTTAAGAGAGGATCGCGCGGTCACTGGAGAACTCGTCGCCGCTGGCGAGCGTGAACTGTTCGAGCAGATCGCGCACGGTCAGCTTCTTCTTGTCTTCGCCCGCGATGTCGAGGATGATGTGGCCCTCGTGCAGCATGATGAGCCGGCTGCCGTACTGAATGGCGTCGCGCATGTTGTGGGTGATCATCAGCGTGGTCAGCTGATTTTCGCGCACGATGCGGTCGGTCAGCTCCATGACCTTGGCGGCGGTCTTGGGGTCGAGCGCGGCGGTGTGCTCGTCGAGCAGCAGCAGCCCGGGGCGGCGGAGCGTTGCCATCAGCAGCGTGAGCGCCTGACGCTGGCCGCCGGAGAGCGTGGAGACCTTTGTGGAAAGGCGGGATTCCAGGCCCAGACCCAAATCGCCGAGCTTTTTGCGGTATTCCTCGCGCTCATCCTTCGTCACGCCCCAGGAAAGACCGCGCCGCTGGCCGCGGCGGGCGGCGAGCGCCAGATTCTCTTCGATCTGCATTGAGGGGGCCGTGCCCATCATCGGGTCCTGGAAGACGCGGCCGATAAACGCCGCGCGCTTGTGCTCGGGCAAACTCGTCACGTCCTTCCCGTCGATAAGGATGCTGCCGGAATCGACAAGGAACGTGCCCGCCGTCGCGTTGAGCATTGTGGACTTGCCCGCGCCGTTGCCGCCGATGACGGTGACGAACTCGCCGTCATGGATGGTAAGACTCAGACCGTTGAGCGCGGTCTTGGCATTGATCGTGCCGGGATTGAAGGTTTTGTAAAGGTCCTTGAGTTCAAGCATGGTCGTTGCCTCCCTTCTGTGCGCTCTGCGTGTGCGCTCCTCTGCGGCGGAACATCTTGCCCCTCCAGTAGGGAATGGCGAGGAAGACCGCCACGATCAGTGCGGTGACGAGCTTTAAGTCGTTGGTGTTGAGACCGAGCTGGAGTGTGATCTGCAGCACGATGTAGTAGATGATCGCACCGATGGAAACGGCAAACAGCTTGAGACCGAAGTTGACGAAGAGCTTGCCGAATACGACTTCGCCGATGATGACGGCGGCAAGGCCGATGACAATGGCGCCGCGGCCCATGCCCACATCGCTTGAGCCCTGATACTGCGCCAGCAGCGCGCCCGAAAGGGCAACGAGGCCGTTGGAGAGCATCAGGCCGAGCACGATGTTGGAGTCGGTGTTGATGCCCTGCGCACGCGCCATGTGAGGATTTGCGCCCGTGGCGCGCACGGAGCTGCCCTTTTCGGTGCCGAAGAACCAGTAGAGCGCCGCGATGACCAGTGCGGTGAACACCAGCAACAGCGGCAGGGGGTTCTTCAGCAGCAGGTCGCCTATGGGCGAGACGGTGCGTACATAGCGCTGCGTGACCAGCAGCGGGTATTTATCGATGCTGACGGCCTGATTCGCCTTGCCGCCCATGATGCGCAGGTTGATGGAATAGAGCGACAGCTGCGTCAGAATACCGGCCAGAATGGCGGGGATGCCGCAGCGTGTATGGAAGAGACCGGTAACAAGGCCGGCAAGCATACCGGAGAGCACCGCGCATAAAAGCGCGAGCCAGGGGTTCAGCCCCGCGCGGATCAGCATGACACACACTGCGCCGCCGGTGGCCAGCGAGCCGTCCACCGTCAGATCAGCCACGTCAAGGATGCGGTAGGTGATGTAAACGCCGATGGCCATGATGCCCCAGATGAGGCCCTGCGCCACCGCACCGGGCAGCGCGTTCATCAGCGACGAAAGAAAACTCATGGATTCTCTCCTCCTATCTCAGGTTGGGGCAGGGGCGGTCCTGCCGCCCCTGCCTGCGGGGGATATGTATTTAGCCCTCCAGCGCCTCGTAGCCGTCGGGAACGGTGATGCCGAGGGCTTCGCAGTTGGCCGTGTTGACCATCTTGGTCACGTTGGGAGCGAACGCGACGGGCATGGTGGAGATGTCAGCCTCTCCGGTCAGGATCTTTGCGGCCATCTGGCCGGTGATGGTGCCGAGCTCATAGTAGTCGATGGAAAGGGTGGCGATACCGCAGCCCTTGCAGATGCCCTGCTCGCCGGCGATGACGGGAACGCCCGCGGGAAGAACGACATTGGCGATGGCCTCGGTGTTGGAGGCGGCGGTGTTGTCAGTGGGGATGAAGATGACGTCGGAAGCGTCGCAGGCAGCCTGCGTGACGGAGGCAACGTCGTTGCTGTCGGTGAAGGCGAAGGGGGTGCAGGTCAGGCCCTTGGCTTCGAGCAGCTTGGTCATCTCGTCGACCTGATACTGGCTGTTGGCCTCAGCGGAGCAGTACAGAAGACCCACATTCTGCGCATCGGGGCAGAGCTCGACGAGCATGTCGGCCTGACCGTCCAGCGGGGCGAGGTCGGACGTACCGGAGATGTTGCGGCCGACCGTGCCGGTCCAGTTATCAAGCTCCAGCGCGGAGGCGTAGTCCGTGATGGAGGTGCCAAGGATGGGGATATCCACCGTGGCGGAGGCGGCAGCCTGCAGCGGGGAGGTCGCGTTGGCGAGGATCAGATCCACGCCCTCGGAAACAAAGCCGTTGACGATGGTCGTGCAGGTGTTGGAATCGCCGCTGGCGTTCTTGTTTTCGAACTTGACCTGGCCGGGCAGCGCCTCATTCAGCGCGTCGATAAAGCCCTGGGTCGCGGCATCCAGCGCTTCATGCTGCACGAGCTGGCAGATGCCTACGGTATAGGAGGCGGTATCGCCGGCGGTGTCACCGTCGCTGCTGCCGTCATCGCTGCTCGGCGTGCTGCCGCAGGCGGTCAGTCCAAGGCACAGGCTCAGCGCCAGTGCGAGGGAGAGGATCAGGGATGTGATGGAACGTTTGGTTTTCATGTTCTTTTCCTCCAATATAAGATCTTGGGTAAAAATAAGACCCGCCGTAAGGACTTGTGGGTCCATACGGCGGGTTTCTTGACGAAGCTTTTTCCTCTTGGGTCCGGGGAAAGCTTTTTCAGGCAGCCATCCAAATACGGGCATCACAAATCGCTTTTACTTTCCGATAAAAGTAAAAGTAGGAATAATAGTAATAGCAATCCATGCGGCGAATGGCGTTCATCCTGTGCTTTCTCCTTTCCTCAAAGGTGGGATTCAAAAATGATGGTGTTAATATAGCACACATAAAAGCGGCAGTCAATGTCATTTTTATCCAAAAAACGGCAGCCCTGAATAATTATGACAGGGCACAGCGCTGTAAACTATGCCGCTTCCATTAGATATTGGCATGGGTATGCTCGCAAAGCTCATTGATCTTCACCTGCAGGGCTTTGAAGTCGTCAAACGCCTCGGGGCGGCGGCGCGGGTCACGCAGCAGCGCCGCGGGATGGTAGACGGCCATCATCTGAAAACCGTTTTTTTCGAACCACTGGCCGTGCTCACGGCTGATTTTGAAATCGGGTTTGATCAGACGCATCGCCGAGATGCGCCCGAGGCATACGATGATCTTCGGACGCAGCAGCGCTACCTGACGGCGGAGGTACCCGATGCAGGCATCCTGCTCCACGCCCAGCGGGTCGCGGTTTTCCGGCGGGCGGCACTTGACGATGTTGGCAATATATACATCCTCTCGGGAAAGACCGATCAGCTCCAGCATATCATCCAGCAAATGGCCGGCCCGCCCGACAAACGGCACGCCCTGCGCGTCCTCGTTTGCGCCCGGCCCCTCGCCGATGAACAGCACCTCGGCGGTTCTGCTGCCTACGCCGAAGACAACGTTCGTGCGCGTCTCCCAGAGCGAACATTCGCGGCAGTTTTGACAATCGTGTTCCAGTGCTTCCCAGGTATCCGGCATGGTCATATCTCTCCTGTCATAAAATAGTCGAAACGGCTGAAAATATCCTACCACATCCCGCCGCGCTTTGCAACGCGCGCGTGCATTTTTCCGCCCTCCGTGGCCATACTGAGAAAAACAGCCGCGGAGGGATCATGGAATATTTGTGGTACAGTATTTTTTACAGCGTGCTCGGCTACGGGCTGGAAAAGCTTTTCGCCGCGGCAACGGGGGCGAAGCACCGGCTGCGGCGGTGCTTTGTGCTGCTGCCGCTCTGCCCCGTTTACGGTCTTGCGATGCTCGCGGTGCTGCTGCTGGGCGCGCAGTCGCTCCCCAGCGCGTGGGAGCAGTTCCTGCTCGGCGCATTTGCGGCCACCGTGGTGGAATATGCGGTGCACTGGGGCTATGAGAAGGTCTTCGCTGTGCAGTTTTGGGACTATTCCCACACCAGGTGCGATGTGAACGGCCGCATCTGCCTGCCGTTCTCGCTCTGCTGGGGGCTGCTGGCGATGCTCGCGGTGCGTTATGTGCAGCCGCTGCTCGCGCGTCTGGTTGCCGCACTGCCGGAGGCGATTTTACCGCCGGTGCTGTTTTTCATCGCGCTCGACGGTATTTTCACCGCCCGCGTGCTGCTCCTGACGCACGACATCGACGCGCTCACGCCGCGCGCATTGCTGCAAACATTGAAAAGGCGGGCCGCTTGACGGTCCGCCTTTCAACTTGCTTTTTATTGCGGCAGGTGCTTTTCAATCCATGCCCAGAGATCGCCGTAGACGACCGCGCGGCAGTCCTCGTTCAGGATCTCGTGCCGCAGGCCCTCGTAGAGCTTGAGCTCTGCATCGCGCACGCCTGCGCGGCGGAAGCTTTCATACGCGCGCTTGACGCCCCTGCCCATGTCGCCCACGGGGTCCTTGTCGCCGGAGATGAAGAGGATGGGAGTGGAGAGGTTCATCGTGTTCACGTTTTTCTGCGCGCCGATGAAGCCGATGCCGCCGAGCATCTCGTAAAAGAGCCCGATGCTCGTCTTCTGCCCGCAGAGAGGATCTGCGATGTAGGAATCGACGTTGTTGTCGCTCGCGCTCAGCCAGTCGTACTCCGTGCGGTTGGGCGCAAATGCCTTGTTATACGCGCCGAACGCCAGATTTTCCACGCGCGGTGAGTGTGCCTTGAAACCGTGCCGCCTTCCGGCGGCTTTGGCGATCGCGCGTCCGCCCGCCACCAGAAGCGGCGGCTGCTGGCCCGTGCCCATGATGATGGCGGCATCCACGGTGCCGGGATAGCGGATGAGGTAGGTGCGCGTCAGGAATGAGCCCATCGAGTGACCCATCAGAAAGTAGGGCAGGCCGGGATACTTCTCCTTCGTGCGGCAGCGCAGGGCATACATGTCATCCACCACATGCTTCCAGCCGTTGCTGGGACCGAAGTACAGCGTCTCCGCACCCGGCTCGGCGGAGAGCCCGTGCCCAAGATGGTCGTTCGCCACCACGACAAAGCCGTGCTCGGTCATGAACTCTGCGAACGGCGCGTAGCGCATTCCATACTCCGCCACGCCGTGCGCGATCTGTAAAACGCCGACGATCTCACGTCCCTCGGGGACCCATTCCGCTGCGTGGATGCGCGAAGAGCCGTTTGACGAGGGAAAGTAAAATTCCTTGCAATTTGCCATGGCGCAAAACCCTCCTGCATGGTATAATCGACATATCGGTATTGCTTATTATAGCACAGAATGGTCCGAATGAACAAGGGGGTATCTTCATGCAGCGGTATATTCTGGCGCTCGATCAGGGCACGACCAGCTCGCGCGCCATCCTTTTCGCCCGCGACGGCAGCATCGCGGGCCATGCCCAGCAGGCCTTCCGGCAGTATTATCCCCAGCCCGGCTGGGTCGAGCACGATCCCGCGGAGATATGGGAGAGTGAGCGCATCGTTGCCGCGCAGGCGCTGCGCGACTCCGGTCATGAACGCGAGGTCGCGGCCGTGGGCATTACCAACCAGCGCGAGACCACGATCCTCTGGGACCGCGCGACCGGCGAGCCTATCCACAATGCCATTGTCTGGCAGTGCCGCCGCACCGCGGACATTGCCGACGCCCTGCGCGAAACACGCGGTGTGAGCGAACTGGTGGCAGAGAAAACCGGCCTGCACATTGACGCCTACTTTTCCGCAACGAAAATCAAATGGCTGCTCGACCATGTTTCCGGCGCGCGGGAAAAAGCCGCGCGCGGCGAACTGTTGTTCGGCACGGTGGAAACGTGGCTGATCTGGAAGCTCACGGGCGGAAGGGTCCATGTGACCGACTATTCCAATGCGAGCCGCACGATGCTCTTCAATATCCACACGCTTTCGTGGGATGAGGAGCTCTGCGCGCTTCTCGATATCCCTATGAGCATCCTGCCGCGCCCCGTGTCCAATTCTGAGGTCTACGGTACGGTGGCCGCGGGCATCAAGGGCCTTGAGGCCCTTGCGGGCGTGCCGATCTGCGGCGCGGCGGGTGATCAGCAGGCGGCGCTGTTCGGGCAGGGCTGCTTCACGCGCGGACAGGCGAAAAACACCTACGGTACGGGCTGCTTTACACTGATGAATGTCGGCGGCGCGCCGGTGCGCTCGCGCGCGGGCCTGGTGACGACCGTCGGCTGGAACCTCGGCGGCGGGACGACCTACGCGCTCGAGGGCAGCGTGTTCAACGCGGGCTCAGCCATCCAATGGCTGCGCGACGAGCTGGGGATGATCTCCACCTCGCACGAGTGCGACCTGCTGGCCGAAAGCGTCCCCGACACCGGCGGGGTGTATCTCGTGCCCGCGTTCACGGGCCTTGGCGCACCATATTGGGATATGTACGCCCGCGGCTGCGTCGTCGGCATCACGCGCGGCACGTCGAAGGCACACTTTGCCCGTGCGGTGCTGGAATCCATCGCCTATCAGGTCACCGACCTGATGACCGCCATGCGGCAGGATGCGGGCTGTGAGATCTCGCTGCTGCGCGTGGACGGCGGTGCGAGCGTCAGCGATATCATGATGCAGTTCCAGGCGGACCTGCTGCGTATCCCCGTGGACCGTCCCGCGATGGTGGAGACTACGGCCTTCGGTGCGGCATCGCTGGCGGGCCTGGCCGCGGGCGTCTGGCGTGATCTGGACGAGCTGAGCGCGCTGCGCCGCAGCGAGCGCGTGTTTACCCCCGTGCGTGACCAGTACGACTGCGAGGAAGCCTACCGCGGTTGGAAGCGCGCTGTGGGCTGCGCGCAGGGCTGGGTCGAGAAAAAGTGAAAAAGCGAGGATGCCGTCATAAAAATTTCACACTTTTTTCGTAAATTATCCATTGAATTGTGCGGACAGGACGCATATACTTACACTCAGCAAGCCAAAAGATGAAAGGAGAAGGAAATCATGGCATTTTTTGATTTTGACAGCATCAGCAAGAAGGTTCAGGATGTCGCGTTTGCCGCGACCGAGAAGGCCCAGCAGGTGGCCGCGGTTGCCGGTGAGAAGGCGAACGCCGTAGCCGACAAGGCCAAGACCGAGTATGAGATGGCCGCCGAGCGCCGCAGTCTTGATAAGAATTACCGCGCCATCGGCGAGTGGTATCTCTCCACGCTGGACGGCGACGCACCCGAGGCCGTGGCCGATGTGGTCGCTGCTATCCGCGCCTCTCAGGAGAAGCTGGCCGCTTACGAGGCCGCCAAGGCCGAGGCTGCCGCCGCCAAGGCGGAAAAGGAGCCCGTGATCCAGGTGACCATCGAGAAGGAGCCTGAAGAGGAAGCGCCCGCCGAGACTTCCGCAGAGGATAGCACCCCCAACGAATGATCTGCCCCGCGTGGAGCGGCGCGGCTTTTGCCGCGCCGCTCTTTTTAAGGCTATCTGGTCTGCATAATTTGTTTCGTTCTGGACATAGCAATAATACCAATGTGCGATATAATACAGCCAACAAGAGCAAAGGAGCCACAGACCAATGAACGATAAAAAGATCAGAAAGCTTGTTATGACCGCGCTGCTGGCAGCGCTCTGCTGTGTGGCCACGATGGTCGTGCAGATCCCCAGCCCCATGCAGGGCTATGTCAACCTCGGCGATTGCTTTGTGCTGCTTTCCGGCTGGCTGCTGGGGCCGTGGTATGGCTTTGCGGCGGGCGGCATCGGTTCGATGCTGGCGGATATCCTGCTGAGCTATGCACATTACGCCCCGGGAACGCTGGTCATCAAGGGCCTGATGGCTATGACTGCCGCACTGGTGCTCAGGAGCATGAGCGGCAGCAGGGCTGGTCACCTGATCGGCGGTGTCGCTGCTGAGTGCATCATGGTGCTCGGCTACTTTGGCTATGCCTCGCTGCTGCTGGGCAAGGGCCTTGCCGCCGCGGCGAGCATCCCGGGCAATGTTGTGCAGGGCGCGGTCGGCCTTGTGGTCGGTTTGATGCTGGTGACGGTGATGGACCGCACCAGACTGACGGCCAAGCTGGTCTGATCGCCGTATTTGAGAGGAGAAGAGATACTATGGCAGGGATCGTGCATGAAGCGGAGGATCGCAGCCTGATCCTCGAGGTTGAGCGGGAGGCGGCGCTTGCCGCGCAGCAGCTGGCAGAGGCGGCGCATCTGCACCGCGGGCAGCTGGTCGTGGTCGGGTGCAGCACGAGCGAGGTCGTTGGACATCGTGTCGGTAGCTGGTCCACGCCCGAGGTGGCGGATGCCATTTTCCGCGGGCTGAACAGCGTGTTTGCGCCGATGGGCGTCTATATCGCCGCCCAGTGCTGCGAGCATCTGAACCGTGCGCTGATCGTGGAGCATGAGGCCGTGCCGGACGGCGAGATCGTCAACGTGATGCCCCAGCCCAAGGCGGGCAGCTCGTTTGCAACGGCGGCCTACAGGGCCTTCCGGCATCCCGTGGCGCTTGAGGAGATCCGCGCTGACGCGGGGCTTGATATCGGCGGCACGCTGATCGGTATGCACCTCAAAAAGGTCGCCGTGCCTGTGCGCCTGACGCAGGACCATATTGGGCAGGCCATTCTGTTGGCCGCGCGGACGCGCCCCAAGTTCATCGGCGGCGAGCGCGCCATTTACGATGAGTCGCTCAAGGACGGCTATCCTGTGTTTGACTGAGAAAAACGAAAAGGCGGGAACATCTGCAGGTGCCGTCAAGAATTATGCGCAAATTTTTTTGCAGGCTCCAGCTGAATGAAGTCAGCCGGCAATAGAGGCATCG
>CAKTLD010000012.1 GCA_934572445.1 uncultured Oscillospiraceae bacterium | reverse complement strand
TCCTTCTCGTCGCCGGCCTTCATGCCGATGACCTGATCCTCAAAGCCGGGGACGAAGCTGCCGGAGCCGAGCTCGAGCTCGTAGTTCTCGCCCTTGCCGCCCTCGAACGCTTCACCGTTGTCGAAGCCCTCGAAGTCGATGACGGCGATGTCGCCCTTCTTGGCCTTGCGGTCGACGGAGACGAGGCGGGCATTGCGCTCGGCCATCTCGTTCAGGCGCTCCTTGACATCGTCAGCGCTGACCTTGACCTCTTCCTTCTCAGCAGTCAGGCCCTTGTACTCGCCGAGCTTGACCTCGGGATACACGGCGACGGTCGCCTTGAAGGTGAAGCCGTTCTCGTCGATCTTGTCGTCCACGATCTCGATCTCGGGATAGCCGACCACATCGAGCGCGCTCTGGCTGATCGCCTGCGTATATGCCTCGGGCAGAGCGATGTCAACGGCATCGCTGTAGAACACGCCCGCGCCGTAGAGCTTTTCGATCATCTTGCGGGGGGCCTTGCCGGGGCGGAAGCCGGGGATGCTGAGCTTATTGCGGGCCTTGGCATAGGCCTTGGCGACGGCGGCTTCAAACTCCTCCGCGCCGACCTCGACGGTCACCGCGACTCTGCTCTTTTCCAGCTTTTCAACATTTTTGACAGTCATGATTTCTTTTTCCTCCGTTTAACATCATAATGATGCTTTTGCAAAGTGGTATTGTACCATACGTTTTTGGAAATTACCACCCTTTTTTGCATCATTTTTTGTCTTAATCGTAAATTTTCACCGGCTGAAAGGCGACATAATCCGCCGAGATCAGCGCATAATCGGTTTTTCCCCGTCTTCCCTCGAACGCACGGCGGTGCGTGGGGCCGTGCAGGTGCCCGTAATAGCAGCGCTCGACTTCGTACTTATCGAGAAGCTCAAGCATCTCCGGGCACTGATAGCCCTGATAGATGGGCGGGTAGTGCAAAAAGCAGTAGATGGGCTTTCCTTCCGCCGCCTTGAGCGATGCCTCCAGCCTCAGCGCCTCGCGCGCGAGCATCTTGCCCGTGTGCGTTCCCGCAGCGTCCTCCTCATAAAACCAGCCGCGCGTACCGCAGATGGCGTGATCGCCGTAGAAAAAGGCGTTGTTGTAGAGGATATCAAGCGTCGTGATGTCGTGCGCGGCAAAGAATTTTTTCATTTTCGACGCCGTCCCCCACCAGTAGTCGTGGTTGCCTTTGAGCAGGAGCTTTTTCCCCGGCAGCGCGTCGATGAACTGAAAATCGGGCAGCGACTGCTCGAGCGACATGCCCCACGAGATATCCCCCGCAATGACGATGACGTCGTCATCGTTCAGCTTCGAGAAATTCTCCTGAATGCGCTCGACATAGTTCGCCCACTTGGGGCCGAACACATCCATCGGCTTGTCCGTGCCGAGCGACAGGTGCAGGTCTCCGATCGCGTAAAGAGCCATCGCGGCCCCCCTTTCTGTTAAAATGCGTCTTCGATGTATTCGATGCGCGTATTCCGCGCGCTGTGGCATATATCGGTGTAGACCTCCGCCACGTCGAAGCGGACGGGGACGTCCAGCTCGCGCTCGCTCAGGTACAAAAGCGCCGCGGCGCGCAGCTTTTCCTGCTTTCTCTCCGTGACGTATTCGCGCGGCGCGCCGTACTGCAGATTCGTGCGCAGCTTCACCTCGACCAACAGCAGCACGCCGTCCTTCTCGGCGATGAGATCGATCTCGCCGAAGCGGCAGCGCCACTCCCTTTCCACAATGCGGCAGCCGCGCTCAATGAGATACTGCGCCACCAGCGCCTCGCCCCAGTCGCCGTCCTGCTTCGTGCTCATCGCCGCGCCTCCCACTTTCTGAGGAACGTCATGCGGTGCACGGGGCTTGGGCCGTACTGATCGAGCATCTGATAGTGGAGCTTTGTGCCGTAGCCCTTGTGCCTGGCAAACTGATACTCGGGGTACATGGGGTCGAGCACTTCCACGACGTAGTGGTCACGGCTGACCTTCGCCAGCACACTCGCCGCGGCGATGGATAAGCTCGCGCCGTCCCCGCCGACGATGGTCTCATGCGGCGTGGTGATCTTTGCCGACGCGCCGTGGTCGCGGTTGCCGTCGATGAGCGCGTAATCCGCCGGAACTTGCAGCGCGTCGATGGCGAGCTGCATCGCCTTCATGCGCGCGCTCAAAATGTCCGTCGCGTCGATCTCCTTCGCATCAACAGATGCGACCGCCCAAGCGACAGACCTTTCGCAAATGACGGGAAACAGCGCCTCGCGTTTTTTCTCCGTCAACTTTTTGGAATCATCCAGCCCGTCGATCCCGCAGCTTTCCGGCAGAATGACGGCGGCGGCGTACACAGGCCCCATCAGCGGCCCCGCGCCCGCCTCGTCCACGCCGCAGACGGATAAAAAGCCCGCGGCGCGGGCTTTTTCCTCGTAGTGCAGATCAACGCTCATACGCTCTCGCCCTCCGGCGGGAACTCAAGCGTGAAGCGGCCGAGCTTGCCGCCGCGGAACTCGTCAAGCAGGATGCGGCTCATACGCTCCAGGTCGACCTCTCCGCCGGAGATCAGGAAGCCACGCTTGCGCCCCGCTTTTTCGAGCAGCGCGCAGCCGTCGTCCTCTTCGGAAACGGTGAGCTTGTAGCGCTCCTCGATGGCCTTGGGATAATTTTTGCCGAGGTAGTCCATCAGGCGCATCGCGAGCTCTTCGATGTCAACGACCTCGTCGCGGATGGCGCCGGTGAAGGCAAGGCGCACGCCGACGCTGCTGTCCTCAAATTTCGGCCACAGGATACCCGGCGTGTCAAGGAGCTCGAGCGTCTTGTCGACCGGCACCCACTGCTTTGTGCGCGTGACGCCGGGACGGTCCTCCGCCTTGGCGCTCTTGCGGCCGGAGACCTTGTTGATAAACGTCGACTTGCCGACGTTCGGGATGCCGAGCACCATCACGCGCAGCACGCGGCCGACCTGGCCCTTGGCCTCGTAAGAGGCGATCTTATCGCGCAGCAGCGTGCGCACGGCGGAGGAAAACTGCTTTACGCCCCCGCCCTGCTTCGCGTCCGTCTCAATGACGGCATAGCCGAGTGAGCGAAAGTACGCCGCCCACTTTTTTGTCATCTCAGGGTCGGCCTGATCGACGCGGTTCAAAACGATCAAACGGGGCTTGCCCTCCGTCAGCTCGTCCACATCGGGGTTGCGGCTGCTCATCGGGATGCGCGCGTCCAGAATTTCGCACACGGCGTCCACATTACCGAGCTCCGCCGTGATCATGCGGCGGGTCTTGGTCATGTGCCCGGGGAACCAGCTCAGCGATTCCAGCTGCATGGCGACGCCCTCCTTACTTCAAAAGACCGATGCGGCTGAAATCGCGCTGCTCGGTCAGGTAATCCGGTCCCGGGAAAACGAGCCACACGGCCTTACCGATGATAAGGCGCGTATCCACGGGGCCAAGGTTGCTGTCGCGGCTGTCGTTGGAGTGATTGCGGTTGTCGCCCATCAGAAAAACGCAGCCCTCCGGCACGGTAAGCGGGAAGGAAAGTCCCTCCTCGCGGTAGGTGAGGTCATTGATATAGTCCTCTTCCAGAAGCGCGCCGTCCACATACACGCGGCCAAGGGAAAAGTCGATATCCACCGTCTGCCCCTCGGTGGCAATGACGCGCTTGACGATGGGCTTTTCGTCAAAGCTCTCCTTGCGGGCGATGACGATATCGCCGTACTCATAGTCGCCGCAGAGCAGCGAGTTGAGCACGAGCAGCCGATCCCCGTGCTGGAGCGTCGGGATCATCGACCCGCCGTCCACGCCCATCAGGCGCACGACGAAGGTAAAGATCAACGCCACAGCCAGCAGCGCCGAAACGAGCGAGGCAACGGTCTCATACGCATCGCGCCCGGGGATCTTCTCCACGATCTCCTCCTGCGGCTGTTCGCTGATCTCCAGATTCTTGTCAAATTCTTCCATGGTCAAAAGCTCCCCAATGCGGCGCAAAATGCGCCTGAATATCTAATTTATTATTCTACCACGCTTTGCGAAAAAGGCAACAAAAAAAGCGCGGCATACGCCACGCTTTTTTGCTCTCAACGCTTTGCTTACAGCTTCTCGCGGATCTTGGCTGCCTTGCCGACGCGGTCGCGCAGGTAGTACAGCTTGGCGCGGCGGACAAAGCCGGTGCGCACGGTCTCGACCTTCTCGATGAGGGGGGAGTGGATGGGGAACACCTTTTCCACGCCGACGCCATAGGCGACGCGGCGAACGGTGAAGGTCTCCTCCAGACCGCCGTGCTTCTTGGCGATCACGATGCCCTCGAAGACCTGGATACGCTCGCGGGAGCCTTCCTTGATCTTGACGTGAACGCGGACGGTATCACCGACGTTGACGACGGGCATTTCCTTCTTCAGCTGCTGAGCTTCGAGCTCTTTGATGAGATCCATGGATGTTTTCCTCCTGTATTATAGGCGTTCTTGACCGCTTTTCTTCGGCGCATCCGGGACTCTTTCACCCGCGCACGGCAGAGGACCGCCCTTTTCAAGCTATGGTAGCATATCACACGAAAACTGGAAATGCAAGTGTTTTTTCAAAAAGCTCAGCGGAAAACGTTCATTTCCGCGTCGTAGAGCTCTTTTCTGCGCACGCGGGTAAAGTCCGGTGCGATATCCGGCAGGTGCCGCGCGACCGCCGCACCGATGAGCGCAGGGTTGAGGCCAGGGTCCTGCGCGGCGACGACCGCATCCATGCGCAGCATGTTTTTCTCCTCCGTCAGCGTGAGCGAGCGGATCAACGGGGCAATGTTGAGTTCAGTCATCCCCTTGTGCTTCGTACGCTTTTCAACAAGGAGCTCCTCCTGCGCAAGCAGCGTCCGGATGCGCTCCGCCGCGTCCTCGGGCACACCGTTGTCGTAATCGAGCTCCAGCGCCGCGCGCAGAAAGGCCATCTGGCGCACGGGGCGCACCACGGGATAGCACTGCAGCACGCGCAGTCCCGCGGGCATGCCGCTGTTGAGCGCCTCGGGCACAAGCGTACCGTCGCTGTCCTCCACGGTCTCAAAGTCCAGGAGCTCGCACTCGCTCGACTGTCCCACCGGCAGCGGCAGCACGATGGAGAGGATGGGGTGCGGATGGAAGCCGTTGGAATGACGCAGCGACAGCCCCGCACGCGGGAACACACGCTGGAACGTGCGCATCACGTCAAGATGCGAGATATAGGAGGCCTGATGCTTCTTGACGAAGATAAGTCTGAGCTTAGACATCGCATTTTCCTCCTACCAGACAGTTTGCGCCGCAGGCATTGCAGTGGGTTCTGCAGTCGGGCGTGGTCACGCCCTCATAGGCGCGCGCGTGCTCGCGCTTGAAGTACTGCGGCGAAACGCCGGTGGAGATCATGCTCCACGGCAAAAGCTCGTCCTCGCTGCGGCGGCGGTTGGCGTAAAAATGCGGGTCGAGACCGCACTCGTCAAACGCCTCCATCCAGCGTTCGAGGCGGAAATAATCCTCCCATGCACTGAGCGTCTCGCCCTTGCGCCACGCCGTTTCGATCACGCGGCACAGCCGCCGGTCACCGCAGGAGATGACCGCCTCCATAAAGCTCGTGGGAGACGGATGCCAGTTATAGGTCACGGAACGGGTGTTGATCCGCTCGCGCAGGAGCCTGACACGGCGCTCGTACTCCTCAATAGGGATCTGCGGTTCCCACTGAAAGGCCGTGTGGGGCTTTGGCACAAACCACGAGGTGGACACCGTGATGCGCACGCCGCGCGCCTTGTTGCAGGTGCTCTCGCGCCAGGCGTGCATCACGTTCGCAGCCACATCCGCGATACCGAGCACGTCCTCATCCGTTTCAGTCGGCAGGCCGAGCATGAAGTAGAGCTTGACGGCACTGTATCCGCCGGCAAATGCGCGGCGGCAGGAGGCCAGCAGGTCCTCCTCCGTAAGATTCTTATTGATGGCATCGCGCAGCCGCTGCGTGCCCGCCTCGGGCGCGAAGGTAAGGCCGGTCTTTCTTCCCTTTTGCAGCCGTTCCATCAGCGCCATGGAGAAATTGTCCGCGCGCAGGGACGGCAGTGAAAGATTCAGGTGCCGCGCGGCGCAGAATTCCTCCAGATCGTCACACAGCTCCACGAGCTGGGGATAGTCAGATGTGGAGAGCGAGGAAAGCGTCAGGTCCTGATAGCCGGAATCCTCAATGGTCTCAAAGGCGTACTTCGCCAGCAGCTTTTCCGACCGGCAGCGCACGGGACGATAGACATAGCCCGCCTGACAGAAGCGGCAGCCGCGGATACAGCCGCGGAACAGCTCCAGCGCGGGCCGGTCCTGCACGATCTCCGTTGAGGGAACGATGGTCTTTGTGGGATAGTAAGCATCGTCCATGTTTACCATAACGCGCTTGAGCACCGTTTTCGGTGCGCCGTCTCTCGGCGTGATGGACTTCACCGTTCCGTCGCCGTTGTAGTCGATATCGTAAAGGCTGGGAACATACACGCCGCCGATCTGTGCGGCACGGATGAGGAACTCGTGCTTGCTCCAGCCCTCGCGGCGGGCCCTGCGGTGCAGTTCGATCAGCTCCACGTTCATCTCTTCTCCCTCGCCGATCACGGCAAGATCAAGGAAGTCCGCGATGGGTTCGCAGTTGTACATCGCCGTGCCGCCCGCGATGACGAGCGGGGTGAGCTCCGTGCGCTCCGACGAGTGCAGCGGTACATTCGCAAGATCGAGCATATTGAGGATGGCGGGAAACGCCATCTCATAGCCGACGGAAAAGGCAATGATGTCAAAATCGCCGATGGGGTCAAAGGATTCAAGCGCATAGAGCGGGATATTCGCCCTGCGCATCTCTTCCTCCATGTCCCCCCAGGGGGCAAAGCAGCGCTCGCACCACACGCCCTCGATATTGTTCATCACACCGTAGAGGATGCGCATGCCGAGATTCGACATGCCGATCTCATAGGTATCGGGAAAGCAGAAGGCGATGCGCGTATCGATCGTGCTCTTGTCCTTCATGATGGCGTTGAATTCCCCGCCGACGTAGCGTGCGGGCTTCTGCACGCGGGGCAGGATGCGTTCCAGTCTCTTATCCACGAAAAATCTCCCTCAAAAGTAAAATAGCCGAAAATGGGCACAGAAAACCATTTTCCGCTATTCTACACTCTGATCACATTTTTCGCAAGACTCAGTTGCCGGATGCTTCCGGTAAAAAGCACCAGCGCCGCAAAAAGAAAAAAATATCCCCCGCCGGTCTCCGCGCAGAGCCAGACCGCCGCTCCCAGCAGCGTAAGCGAGACCGCAAAGCCCGCGATAGCCGTGACCGCGTCCCCGACCGCGGGGCCAAAAAAGAACGCAGCGGCCAGATACAGCGTGCGTGAGCCGTCCAGCGGCGCAACGGGCAGCAGGTTGAACGCGGCAAGGAGCAGGTGCGCGCCTGCAAGGACAAAGCCGTCCACCCATGCAAGGCGCAGGGCGATAAGCGCCGTCAGAAAGCCGCAGAGAAGGTTTGCCGCCGGTCCCGCAAGCGTGACGATCAGCTCGCGCCCGTAGGAAAGGCGCTGCGCGCCGCGGGCGTAAAGCACCGCGCCCAGCGCGCTGAGACGCAGCCCTTCGACCGGCACACGGAACGCCCGCAGCGCCGCAAGGTGCCCGCACTCATGCAGCGCAGCAGCCAGCAGCACGGAAAGCACGATCGTGAGCGGACTGATGGCGGCCGCGAGCAGCACGAAGAGCCAGAAGCTCCACGAAACGCGCACCCCGCGCTCAGGAAGCAACATAATAGACGGGATTCAGATACGATCCCCCGTCGTGGATCTCAAAGTGCAGATGTGCTCCCGTGGCATTGCCGGTCGCGCCGACCTTTGCCAGCTCCTCTCCCTTTTTAACGCTCTGTCCTGCGCTGACGGTCACAGTGCTGCAATGCGCGTAGAGCGTGGAAAATCCGCCGTCATGGCTGACGGTCACATAACGGCCGAGGACCGTGCTGTCCCCCACCGCACCGACGGTACCATCGGCAAAGCAGGCGACAGAGGCTCCCTCCTCGCCCGCGATATCCATGCCGTAATGGAAACACTCTCCCCCGCCGTTCGGATCCTCCCGCCAGCCGAAGGGCGAGGTCACTGTCCCCTCAAGCGGCGAAGCATAGGAAAAGCCCAGGATGCGCTGCTCGCCCACGGCAAGCGCGGGCAGCTCGCGCTGCGGCGTGAGGTCCACCGCATCCTGCTCGGCTACCGTGACGCCGATGAGCTCACCGGAAACCTCCTGCGCGCGGCCCTCGCCGCCGAAGACCGCAATACACGCCTCAGACAGCGAATCGCCCCAGTCCTGCTCGCCGGAGGCTGCGCGCCCAACGGCGGAAAAGGCGGAGACAAAGTCTGCGTCCCGCACGAGCCACTCCCCCAGCGTTCCGCGCAGCGTGCTCAGATGGTCGGGCATGATCAGCTTGAGACCAATGAGCGCAACGAACAGAATACCACTGACGATCACCTGCCAGATGATGCCGCTTCCCTGCCGCGGCGCCGCGGCGCCGCCCATTCCCCGCGTCCGCGGCTGTGTGCGCTTGCCGCCGCGGCGCGCGCCGTGCAGTCTTCTCCCCCGTGCCATAGCACTCTCCCCTTTCTCAAAACGGTTTGTCTCAGTCTATGTGGGAATCAGAGAAAACATGCGGCGCGCTTGCCTTTTTCCGCTGCGCGTGCTATGCTTGAATAAATATCACTCTCTGCGCGAAGGGAGGCCCTGCGTTATGAACGATATCAGTCTCAAACAGCTGGAGGTCTTTGCCGCGGTGGTGGAGCACGGCGGTTTTACGCGTGCGGCCGAGGCGCTCTTTTTCAACCAGTCTACCGTCAGCGCCCATGTCAGCCAGCTCGAGCAGGCACTCGGGCGCGAGCTCTTCGTGCGCGGCAGCCGCCGCCAGCTGCGCCTGACTGCGGAGGGCGAGCGTGTCTATCCCATCGCGCGGCGCATCCTGGCCGACTGCGGCGAGCTGCGCACGCTGTTCGCCGAAGACAGCACGGACGGTGTGGTTGCGCTGGGCGCATCCACCGTACCCGGACAATACCTGCTGCCCGATTATCTGGCCGCGTTTTTACAGCGGGAGCCGGACTTCCGCTATACGCTGCGCCGCGGTGACAGCGCGCTCGTCCACCAGATGCTCCGGAATGGCGAGATCTCGCTGGGCTTTGTCGGCGCGGTGAGCGATCCGGAAACGGTGGATTACTTCCCCCTGGCTGAGGATGAGCTGGTACTGGCCGCGCCGAACAACGAGCACTACCGTGCGCTCAAAGAGCGCGGCGTTTACGGGCGCGATCTGCTCTCCTGCCCGATGCTCGCTCGCGAGGAGGGCTCCGGCACGGACCGCAGCCTTTCCGTCTACCTGCGCAGCATCGGTCTTTCACCCGAGGCGCTGCACATCGTGGCGCGTGTGGACGATCCCGAGGCCATCAAGCGCATGGTCTCCGGAGGCATGGGCGTGGCAGTGCTTTCGGCGCTCGCAGCGACGCAGGAAGAGCAAAATGGCACCCTGTTGACCTTCGAAATGGATCACAGCGTACTCAAGCGCGAGATCTATCTTATCACGCTGCGCGCGCACAGTCTCAATCGCGCGGAGCAGCGCTTCTATGACTATCTGAAAAGCTGCCGCCGCAAGCGCAGGCACGGCAGCGCACCGCAGGGAACATAAGAAACGGGAGGTCCGGCTTTCGCCGGATCTCCCGTTTCTTATGTTCTGCTTACTTTTTCAAAAAGCCGAACAGGCCGTGCTTTTCATACGGTTTCGCGCTCACGGAAAGCACGTCGTATCCCGTTTCGGCAATGGCGGCGCGCAGCGTCTGCTCATCGAGCGGCTGCTCGCTGAGGATAACCGTCTCGCCCTTGGTGTGGGAGGACGTGACCTTCTTGACGGCGAAAGCCTTGCGGACCGCGTCGTTGACGTGTGCCTCGCACATCCCGCACATCATGCCGCCGACCTTGACGGTGGTTTCAGTCATGGAAAAGACTTCCTTTCTGTCCCCCGCGGGGGAGCCTTGAAATCAAAAGGGAGGAGAGGCGCGGCCTCCCGCGCCTCTCATTTGGTTTATCGCGGCTCGCCGCCGCAACCGCCGTGCATGGCACAGTGGGCGCAGTTTCCGCCGCAGGAGTTCTTTCCCGCCTTCTTCTGCCGGATGAGGTGGGTGGAGATAAGGATGACTATGGCAAGTAAAATGGCAGAGACGATGATCGTTGACAGGTTTGCGGTCAACCAGTTCAACATGGAAAGATCACTCCTTTCAGGATAACGATGGGATGAATGCTGCCCTTAGACCCTGGTGCTGAGCTTGGTGGCTTCCTGATAGGGCTTGAAGAGCATGTAGATGATGCCGGCAAGCACGGCGATGGCCGCGATCAGGCCGATGATGTTCAGGCTGCCGGTAAAGGCACTGCCGAACTGGTTGACCATCAGGGCGATCACATAGGCGAAGCCGCACTGATAGCCGATGGCGAACCACGTCCACTTGGGGCTGTTCATCTCGCGCTTGATCGCGCCGATAGCGGCAAAGCACGGAGCACACAGCAGGTTGAACACCAGGAAGGAATACGCGGTGATGCCGGTGAAGTGCATGGCAAGGTTCTGATACACGTTCAGGTCGCCGCCGCCGTAAAGAATACCGAGCGTGCCGACGATGTTCTCCTTGGCGACAAGGCCGGTGATGGAAGCGACAGCCGCCTGCCAGTTGCCCCAGCCGAGCGGAATGAAGATCCATGCGATCAGGTTGCCGATCTTGGCAAGGATGGAGTTATCGATCTGCTCCTCAGTGAGCATCTGGAACGTACCGTCGACCCAGCCGAAGTAGGTGGTGAACCATACGAAGATGGTGGAGAGCAGGATGATGGTACCAGCCTTCTTGATGAAGGACCAGCCGCGCTCCCACATAGAACGGAGCACGTTGCCGAGCGTCGGCCAGTGGTAGGCGGGCAGCTCCATGACAAAGGGAGCAGGATCGCCGGAGAACATCTTGGTCTTCTTCAGGATGATGCCGGAGATGATGATGGCAGCCATACCGATGAAGTAGGCAGAGGTGGAGACCCACGCGCTGCCGCCAAACATCGCACCGGCGATCATGCCGATGAACGGGACCTTTGCACCGCAGGGGATAAACGTGGTGGTCATGATCGTCATACGGCGGTCACGTTCGTTCTCAATGGTACGGGAGGCCATGATGCCCGGAACGCCGCAGCCCATACCGATGAGCATGGGGATGAAGGACTTGCCGGACAGTCCGAAGCGGCGGAAGATACGGTCGAGCACGAAGGCGATACGGGCCATGTAGCCGCAGGCCTCCAGGAACGCGAGCAGCAGGAACAGCACGAGCATCTGCGGCACGAAACCGAGCACCGCGCCGACACCGGCGACGATACCGTCAAGGATCAGGCCGTTGAGCCACTCCGCCGTACCGGCCGCCTCAAGAGCATTGCCGATCAGCACGGGCACGCCGGGAACCCAGACACCGTAATCGGCCGGGTCGGGTTCGTCAAAGCCGTTCTCTTCAAAGTAGCTGACAGCGTCCACATAGGTCATGGGGACGGTGGACTCCTCGTCAGCGCCCTCGGGGATCTCGGAATAATAGACGGTCATGTCGTTGATGGCGAGGGTCTCCTCATCCTCAACGCCAATTACAACAGGATCTTCAGTGGGCTGCACGGCCTGCATTTCAGCAAGCGCGGCGTCCGCGTTGAAATCCTCCGCCTCGGTATCCAGCTCATAGAAGCCGCTCACCGCTTCGCTGGCGGCGGTATACTCGTCGCTCACGTCACCGTAAGCGGCGGAGCCGATGCCGAAGAGGTGGAAGCCATCGCCGAACAGGCCGTCGTTGGCCCAGTCCGTCGCAGCGGAGCCGACGGTGACCATAGCGATGTAGTAAACCAGAAACATGACGAGCGCGAAGATGGGCAGGCCCAGCCAGCGGTTGGTGACGATCTTATCGATCTTATCGGAGGTAGACAGCTCGCCCTTATTTTTCTTCTTGTAGCAGCCCTTCATCAGCTGGGCGATGTAAACGTAGCGCTCGTTGGTGATGATGCTCTCGGCGTCATCATCCAGCTCGGTCTCGGCAGCTTTGATATCCTGCTCGATGTGCTCCATCGTGTCTGTAGGGATCTTGAGCTGGGCAAGCACCTTGTCATCGCGCTCAAAGATCTTGATGGCGTACCAGCGCTGCTGCTCCTCGGGCATACCGTGCACCGCCGCCTCTTCGATGTGCGCGATGGCGTGCTCCACGGGACCGGAGAAGGTATGCATCGGAACGGTCTTGGCGCCGCTCGCCGCGCGGACCGCCGCCTCGGCGGCTTCCATCACGCCGTCGCCCTTCAGGGCGGAGATCTCAATGATCTCGCAGCCGAGCTCACGGGCGAGCTCCTTGGTGTTGATCTGGTCGCCGTTCTTGCGGACCACATCCATCATGTTAATGGCGATGACCACGGGGATGCCAAGCTCGGTGAGCTGAGTGGTAAGATACAGGTTGCGCTCGAGGTTGGTGCCGTCGATGATGTTCAGGATGGCGTCGGGGCGCTCGGTGATCAGGTAGTTACGGGCAACGACTTCCTCCAGCGTATAGGGGGACAGGGAATAAATGCCGGGAAGGTCCATGATGACCACGTCGTCATGCTTTTTCAGGCGGCCTTCCTTCTTCTCCACGGTGACGCCCGGCCAGTTGCCGACGAACTGATTGGAGCCGGTCAGCGCGTTGAACAGGGTCGTCTTACCGCAGTTGGGGTTGCCCGCAAGGGCAATTTTGATCTGCTTTTCCATATTTACTCCTTCTGGTTAAGTATCACTAACCTATGTAGAAAATAAATTATTCAACTTCGATCATTTCGGTGTCGGCCTTACGCAGCGAAAGCTCGTAGCCGCGCACGGTGACCTCCATCGGATCGCCCAGAGGGGCTACCTTGCGGACATAGACCTCAATGCCCTTGGTGATGCCCATATCCATGATGCGGCGCTTGATGGGGCCCTCGCCATGGAGCTTGACGACCTTGACGGTCTCGCCGATCTTGGCTTCACGCAGTGTTTTCATAGTCTCTCTCCTTTTATCAATAAATTATCAGATCATGATCTTTCTGGCCATCTCTTCGCTGATGGCCACGCGGGCTTCCTTGACCTTTACGATCACGTTGCCGCCGAGCGACGACACAACGCTCACCGTCCCGCCGGCGACAAAACCCAGATCCTCCAGATGCTTTTTGACCTCAGGGCTGCCTCCCACGCGCAGGATCACGTTCTCCTCGCCGGTATCTGCCAGTGTAAGCGGCATCATTGTTCATCCCTCCCGCTCTGTCGGTTTGTTCAAGTCAACTTACTGTGCCGGGAAAAGCCGCACACAAAGGGCCTTTTTCGGACACGCAAAGTTAGCTCTCTTTAACTTTCGCCCGTTAGTTTAATAGGTCTAACCTTTTTTGTCAAGAGGTTTTTGAAAACTTTTTTTCACACTTGCATTTTTAGTTAGAGTGTGTTAACCTATATAGGTATTCTAACGGGAAGTTGGTAAAAACGTCCATGAAGATTCAAAAAGCATCTGAAGACTATCTGGAATCCATGCTGATGATGAAAGAGCAGCGCGGATACATCCGCTCGGTCGACGTAGCGGAGCATCTGGGCGTGACCAAGCCCAGTGTCACCTATGCGACCAAGCGCCTGCGCGAGAATGGCTACATCGAGATGGACAAGGACGGACTGATCACCCTGACGGAGCGTGGAATGGCCATTGCCGCCAAGATGCTTGACCGGCACCATACGCTGACGAAGTTTCTCGTCGCCCTCGGCGTAGACGAAAAGACTGCCGAGGAGGACGCCTGCAAGATCGAGCACGACATCAGCCAGCAGACCTATGAGGCGATCTGCGACCACGCAAGAAACATGCTGTAAAAAGCACCCATCGGCCAAACGGAAAAGGGCTTCACGCCGCGGCGTGAAGCCCTTTTATCCTTCTATTCTTCCAGCGCTGCGCGCTTTTCCGCGATGACACGCTCGCTCTGCTCCCTGTCAGGGCTGTAGCCGTAGCGCAGCTCGTAGGGCGTCACCAGTTCGATCACCATGACCGCCCCGACCTTGATATAAAACGAGATATCGCGGTTATCCGTAACGACCGGATCGTCATAGGGCTGCCACACAAGGACATAGTCGCAGTCGAACAGCGGATCGCAGTAGGCCGGCGGCTCCTCATCCGAGCGGACACCCGGCATATCCGCCTCATCGCCCGGGATATAAAGCAGATGATCGGGATACGCCTTCAGCACCGTCTCCTCGCCATCGCCCACAGCGACACCGCGCCCTGTCTCCGCGCCGAGGATATTCGTGCGCAGATAGTTGATAAACTCTTCATCCGTCCCGCCAAAATAGGTATAGGGCACCGGCGAATCAAAAATGACGCGGGTCTGCAGAAATTTCTGGATCTGCGCGGTGTTCTCCGCCGCGTAATAGTCCGTGCCGACGATGAGGGAATAATCCTCATTCGCATGGCGCTTGCGCTCACAGGCATACATTTCCTCGCCGTCGAAGCGATATTCCCGCGTACAGCCGGAAAACGGCGCATAGGGCGCCGCAAGCTCCAGCACCATGCCATCCGGCAGCGCAAGGGAAAAATCCTCCGCGGCCTGCTTCGCGTAATGGGCGGAAATATCCTGCGGTGTCCCCTCCTCCTGCGGCACGGCCGTATCCGGTCCGGCATCCCGCACAGGATCACCGTCCGGCGTTCCGGCCCCATTCTTATTATTGCCGCAGGAGGCGAACACAAGGCAGAACGTCAGCGCGCAGCAGGCAGCGGACAGTATCCGCAGAGCACCCGATCTCACTTCTTCGTCCTCTCTTTATCCTTTTTACTGAAACCGGTAGCCCTGCGTGGTCAAAGATGCAAGATAGCTCATAAAGCTTTCATAATGGTCAAAGCGCAGCAGGTCGCTCTGCTCCACCGCGTGAAACGAGGCGATCCTCCCGACGGTATCCACCCAGACACAATAGCCTTCCGTCATCCGAAGTCCTCCTCTGTCAGCCGCTCGCCCTCCAACTCGTCAAGCGGAATGGGCTCGCTTTCATGCTCCGTAAAAGCAGGCTTTTCCTCCAGCTGCACCATGCTCTCCGCCATGGCGATCAGTTCGTCCGCGCCGAAGCCCCAGGCATCGATGCTGAAATGCAGCTCCCGTTCCACATCGATCCATTCCAGCAGCGTGCCGCTGCCTTCCTCGCGCGGCAGATACAGCTTGCCGCTCAGCCCGTTCACCGTCACATCCCTGACGGTTTCCCCCTCGGCAACGATGATGGAAAAGGCCGTCCCATCGTCCATGTGGTGGTAGTCGAATATGACAGGGTCCTTCTCCGGCTCCGTCTCGCTGCGGTACACGATGCTGACGATGCCGCTCCAGTATATGCTGTCCTCGGTGTCCATCACATAGCCCTCCGGCAGCGCCGAAAGCCCGTAATACGGCATCCCGCCCTCCAGCGCCTCGCCGTCGTAACGGTATGTGAGCTGGTCATCCTGCCAGTAGGCGAACCAGCGCCGCACCTCCGCGCGGGCGTCCGGACTCACAGCAAGAAGCGTCCCCAGTCCGAGCGCCAGCGCAAGGCAGGCGGCGGCCCAGCGCTTCACCCGCGCGGAAAGGAGTTTTTTCGCAGGCCGCTCATAGCTGAGCGCCTCGGCCACATATTTCTCGCTGATCTCGTTCATCGCTTCGGAAAAAAGCTGCGCGGTCATGCCAGCACCCCCTGTTCATTCAGATAATCTCTGAGCTGCCTGCGCGTGCGCGTCAGGCGGATGGACACGCTGTTCACCGTCATGCCCAGCAGCGCCGCGATGTCGGCGCAGCTGTCGGCATACCAGTAGCGCCGCATAAAGATGACGCGGTTTTCCCTGCTCAGCGTATCAAGGAAGCCTTCAATGGCGGCGGCCAGTTCCCTTGCCTCGCAATGGTCCTCCGCACGCGCGGGAGCGGCAAGGCAGTTTTCCAGTTCCTCCATGCACACGTCGTAACGGCTGTTTCGTTTCATCGCCGTGTTCGCACGATAGCGCGTGATCGAGCAGCGGCGGACGAGCGTGCCGACAAACGCCAGCAGCGATTCCGGCTGCTGCGGCGGGATCGAGTTCCATACGCCGAGATACGCGTCGTTCACACATTCCTCCGCGTCCTGCGCGCTTTGCAGGATGTTTTCGGCAAGACGGTGACACATCCTGCCGTATTTGGCGTCCAGTTCGCCGATCGCCTGCTCCGAGCGCGCAAGAAACAGCTCGATGATCTGTGCGTCCTCCATCGTGCGGCCCCTCCTCTCTTTTGTTCTTCTATAACGATTAGACGCGCTTGGCGGCAAAATGTTTCAAAAAAATTCACAAAATTCGAAAATTATTTTCCGCAGCGCCGGATAGCGGCAAAAAAGGGCTTCCCGCCTGCGGCGGGAAGCCCTTTTTTACTCTATTCTCACTTGCCGAGATACTTCTCTCGCTCGCTCTGCGGCACGAGCGCGCCGCCCGTGGCCCAGATGATATGCACCGCGTTTGCCGCAGTCCTGTCAAGGCCGCGCTGCTCCATATAGCCCTCAACGCCCGCGAGCGCCGACGCGCCCATAAAGCCGGCGCAGGCCGACGGCTCAGCAAAGAGGCCCTCGGTCTCATACAGGGCGCGCAGATAGGTAAACAGATGCTCGTCCGACACCGTAAAGCCGCCCTCGACCAGCTCCTTCACGCTCTCACCCACAAAGCCCGATGGACGGCTCACGGCAAGGCCGTCGGCCGCCGTGCGGCCGCTCAGGCCGATATCCTGCACGCAGATCTCACTCTGCAGGCCGCTTGCAAGGCCCAGCAGCATGCAGGGCGCGTCCACTGGCTCGGTGAAAAACACATGCACATTGTCGCCGAACTCCTGCTTGAGCCCGAAGCAGATGCCGCCCGGGGCCCCACCCACGCCGCAGGGGATATAGACGAACAGCGGATGCTCCCCGTCTACCGTAACGTTCTGCTCCCTGAGCTGCGCCTTCAGGCGGCGCGCCGCCACAGCATAGCCGAAGAAGAGGTCGCGGGAATTTTCATCGTCGACAAAGTAGCTCATCGGATCGCGGGCGGCAAGCTCGCGTCCCTCCTCCACCGCACGGGAATAGTCGGCGGAGTATTCCTTCACCGTCACGCCCTTTTCGCGCAGCAGATCCTTCTTCCACTGCTTGGCGTCCGCGCTCATATGGACTGTGACCTGATAGCCCAGCGCCGCACCCATGATGCCGATGCTCAGCCCCAGATTGCCCGTGGAGCCGACATGGAGGCTGTAGCGCGAGAAGAAGTCGCGGAATGTATGGGTCGCAAACACGCTGTAATCATCACGCTTTTCAATCAGGCGCTGCGCCAGCGCCAGCTCCTCCGAGTGCTTCATCACCTCGTAGCAGCCGCCGCGCGCTTTCACGCTGCCGGCTACGGCAAGGTCCGAATCGCGCTTGAGGAACAGGCGGCCCGCAAGCTTTGCCTCCTCGTTTTCATTGAGCCAGGCAAGCATATTCGGGATCTCGGTAAGCGAGGATTCGATAATGCCGCGGTCCTCCGCTGTCTCGGGAAACGCCTTTTTGACAAAGGGGGCAAAGCGCTCAAGGCGGGCCTCCGCGTCGTCCACATCCATGCGCGTCAGCGCCAGCGCGGCGAGCGCACGCTCCGCGTCCACCATATTCGGGTTGATCCATGCGCTTTCACGCCGCAGCTGCATCTCCCTGACGAATTCCTTGTTGTTCAGCATTGCTTTTCCTCCTGTTCTTCCGTAATGTATTGCTGTGTGCCGCGATAGATGCGCACGGTGCGCTCGCGGTAAAGCTCCATAATGGCCCGCGCCAGCAGCGCAGGATCGTGCCGGGCAAAACTGGCGTCGCTTGAAAGCAGCGGGTACTCCGCCAGCGCCACGCCGAGCGACGCGATGCGTTCCTTATCCACGCGCAGCAGCTCCGCATCCTCCGCACTGTAACGCGCGGCCAGCTCGCGCGGGATGGGCGCGTTGTTGGCAAGGCAGAGATCGATCAGCCCGCTGTGCCCGTGGCGCAGCAGCGCCTCGATATGGTCGGCCGCGGTGTAGCCCTCGGTCTCACCGTCCTGCGTCATGATATTGCAGATATAAAACGTCTGCGCGCGGGCGGCGCGGATCGCGTCCGCCACGCCGTCGACGAGCAGGTTGGGGATCACGCTGGTGTAAAGGCTGCCCGGGCCGAGCAGGATAAGGTCCGCCTCTTCGATGGCGCGCAGCGCCTCCGGCAGCGCCTTGGGGTGCTCGGGCAGCAGGCGGACATGGTGGATACGGCAGTCCTGCTGCTTCTTCGCGCTGAAAATGCGCGACTCCCCCACCACGCGCGCGCCGTTTTCAAAGATGGCCTCAAGCTGCACGTCCGCGTTCGTCACCGGCAGCACACGGCCCGAGATGGCCAGCACCTGCCCCATTGTGGCCACAGCCTCTTCAAAGCTGCCTGTCATCCCGTTGAGCGCGGCGAGCAGAAGGTTGCCGAACGACTGCCCGCGCAGCTGCCCCTCGGGGAAGCGGTAATCGAGCAGCTTTTCCATCACCGGCTCGGTGTTGGCAAGCGCCTGCATACATTGGCGCACATCCCCCGGAGGCAGGATGCCCATATCGCGGCGCAGCACGCCGCTGCCGCCGCCGTCATCCGCCACCGTAACGATGGCCGTCAGGCGGTCTGTATATTTTTTCAATCCGCGCAGCATCGTGGAAAGGCCCGTGCCGCCGCCCACAGCGACGATCTTCGGCCCGTCCGCACAGCGTGCGGCACTCGGAAGTCCGTATATCATAGGGTTTTCCCCTTTGTTTGTAAAAATGCACAAAATATGATTGCATTATAGCAAGCCTTCCTGTAAAATGGAATTGACAAAAGTGACAACTTTTTTCATCTTTTCAGGAGGTTTGTGATAATGCTATTCAAAAATTTTCATGGTGAGCGGCTTTCCGCGCTCGGTCTGGGCTGTATGCGTTTCCCCACGCTCGACGGCGACGACGGAAAGGTCGACGAGGCGAAAGCGGAAGAGATCGTGCGCTATGCGATGGAGCACGGCGTGAATTATTACGATACCGCGTGGCCTTATCACAAAGGCCAGTCCGAGCCCCTGATGGGCCGTCTGCTCAGCGCCTACCCGCGCGAGAGCTTCTTCCTTGCCAGCAAATTCCCCGGCTACAGCGCCGAAAACATGGGCAAAAAGGAAGAGATCTTCGCCTCCCAGCTTGAGCGCTGCCGCGTGGACTATTTTGATTTCTACCTCTTCCACAATGTCAGCGACGACAATATCGACCGCTATCTGGACCCGCAGTACGGCGTGGTGGATTATTTCCGCGCGCAGAAGGCTGCCGGCCGTATCCGTCACCTCGGCTTCTCGACCCACGGAAGCCTCGAGACCGTGAAGCGCTTTCTCGCCGCCTTCCCCGAGGCGGAATTCTGCCAGATCCAGCTCAACTACATGGACTGGAAATTTCAGCGCGCCGCAGATAAGGTCGCGCTTCTGCGCGAGCGCGGCATCCCCGTCTGGGTGATGGAGCCGGTGCGCGGCGGGCGTCTCGCCGCGCTGGACGAGCCGCTCGCCAAAAAGCTCCGTGCCCTGCGCCCTCAGGAAAGCATCCCCGCCTGGGCGTTCCGTTTTCTGCAGAGCATTGACGGCATCGGCATGGTGCTCTCAGGTATGTCAAGCCTTGAGCAGGTCAGTGAGAATATCTCCACGATGTCGGAGAGCCATCCGCTGAGCGACGCCGAGCTTGAAGCGCTGCTCGCCGTCGGACAGGAGCTCTGCCGCCGCACGGCAGTCCCCTGCACCGCCTGCCATTACTGTGTGGAAAAGTGCCCGCAGGGGCTTGATATCCCCGCACTGCTCGCGCTTTACAACGCACACCTGAACGGAGAGAACGCCGCAGGCGCCGTCGCCGCGCTGCCGGAGGGCAAGCGCCCGCAGTCCTGCCGCGCCTGCCGCAGCTGCGAAAAGGTCTGCCCCCAGCAGATCAAAATTGCCGCAACACTCGGGCAGTTTTCCCGCCTGCTGCACGGCTGAGCAGTTGTCAAACGCGCCGGACTGTGGTATGATCGGCGCAATGACTTTATTGTAAGGAGCCCCCCCATGGACGAAACCCAGGCCCGCCGCCAGGCGGACGAGCTGAATCAGAACAATTCCTTTTCTGCTTACAACCACATCGAGCTCGAATCTGTAGAGCCTGACCACGCGGTCTTCCGCCTTGAGATCCGGCCCGAGAGCAAGAACCCCTATGGCGTGGTCCACGGCAGCGCCATCTATACGATGGCTGACAACGCCACCGGCTACGCCGCCCACACCGACGGACGCTTTTATGTGACGCAGACGAGCGCGATGCACTTTCTGCGCAACCAGACGCATGGCGTAGTGCGTGCGGACGCGCGCGTGCGCCATCGCGGCAAGGCGACCTGCCTTGTGGATGTGGACATTCTGGGTGACGGCGGCAAGCTGCTTGCCACGGGTGAATTCACCTATTTCTGCATTGACCCCGCGATCATGGCGCAGAAGGCGCAGGCATGACCGCGCCCGCGGGAACGACCGACCGTTAAGGAGGACACATCATGCCGCTGGCACTTGTTTATAACCTGACCGACCCCAAAAAGCTGCGCGCGCTCCGCTTCGCGCTCGTGAAGCTCGGCGCGCGCGGAAAGGCCGTCGCGCCCGATGCGTTCGCCCATCCCGTTGGCTGGCTGTGCGGGCTTGAGGGCTTCTCCCCCGCCGAAGAGCCGCCCGAAGGCGGCTTCGCTGATGAGATGCTGGTGCTCTGCGGCTTTTCCTCCCCGCAGCTCGACTGGCTGCTCAACAAGCTGCGTCAGGATCATGTGCGCATCGCGCTCAAGGCCGTCGTGACGGAGGAAAACGCGGGCTGGAGCTCTCTCCGCCTGCACGAAGAGCTCCGCAGGGAGCACGAGGCCATGCAGTCGCCGCGCGCACACTGACCGTGATCCGGATCAAAAGCGCTTTCTGTTCTTTTGGGAACGGAAAGCGCTTTTTTGCCTCTTGCGGATCGACCGCCTCCCGCGGCGGAGCACAGTTCCGCTCCCCCCTGCAGAAACGGCGCAGATCATTGCGTTTCCTCCTCCAGTTCCCGCTGCGGGGCAAAGAAGCGGGCCTGCGCGGCGGCGAAGCAGGCGTTGAACGCCTCCGCCGCCCGAACGCTCAGCGCATCGTCGGGCCTCATCATATCGAAAGCGTGCATGTCGGTATGGTAAATATCCAACTCCGCCGGAATCCCCGCGGCACGCAGCCGCTCAAAATAAAGGACGGTCTCGGCATAGAACGGCTCTCCGTCGCCGACGAACGAATAGGCGGGCGGCAGCCCCGAAAAATCCGCCAGCCGTGCCGGAGCGGCGCAGGGTGAGAGCAGCGCGCGGTCCGTGCCGCGCAGATAAAGCCGCCACGCAAGGCGGTTGCGGCGCGTGTTCCACACCCTGCCGTGGTTGTCGCGCGAGGATTCCGTGTCGCGGTCGTCGAGCATGGGGTAGAGCGGCATCTGAAAAGCAACGTTGACCCCACCCTCATCCCGCGCGCGGATGCAGACGGCTGCGCACAGCCCACCGCCCGCACTCTCGCCGCCCACCATCAACTGGTCGCTGCGGACACCGAACGCCGCGGCATGCGCTTTCAGGTAAAGGAGCGCGGCATAGCAGTCGTCGATTGCGGCGGGATAGGGCGTTTTCAGCGCCAGCCGGTACCCCGGCGACAGCACGATCGCGCCAAACCTCTTGACGAGGTCGACCGCGCGGGAGGCATGCACCATTTCCTTCATCCCCGCAATGTATCCGCCGCCGTGCAGCCACAAGATCCCCGTAGCGCTTTTCGGCGCGCCGAGCGGCGAGAGCAGCAGCGCAGACATGCCGCCGCTTTCCGTCGGGATGTGAACGGTCTGGACGCGGACATCGGGGTCAGGCTTCATCGGATGCATCGTTATCCTCCATTGCCGCGGCTTTTTCCTTATAATTCAGACCCCAGACGACCATGGAGTCGAGAATGGGCTTTAAGCTGTAGCCGGTCTCGGTCAGCGTGTATTCCACGCGCGGGGGCACCTCGGCATAGACCTTGCGCGTGAGCAGGCCCTTGGCCTCCATGTCGCGCAGCTGCGCGGTCAGCACCTTCTGTGTCACATGGCCGATGGACTTTTTCAGCTCGCCGAAGCGCTTTGTGCCGTCCATCAGGTCACGCAGGATCAGCACCTTCCATTTGTCTCCGATGAGCATGAGTGTCGTCTCTACCGGGCAGGCGGGTAATTCCATGGTCAAAACCTCCGTTCGTATCTGTAAGATCGCCTGCAATCGCTGGCGCGAATTGCAGGTAAGATGGCGCGTTGTGCGCTTCCAATCTCCAATTCATTCCGCTATGCTGGCAACATCAAAAATGAATTTGGAGGTCATCCGTTATGAAAAAAGCAGCATTGGTCACAGGTGCGTCCAGCGGTATCGGAAAGATGGTCGCGCAGGAATTGAAAGCGGCCGGGTTTCAGGTTTATGCCGCTGCGCGGCGCGTGGATCGCATGGCCGACTTGAAAGCCGAGGGCATTACGCCTGTTTCCCTTGATCTGACAGTGGACGATTCCATCCGCGCCTGCGTGGATGAAGTGTTGGACAGCGCCGGACGCATTGATGTGCTGGTCAACAACGCCGGGTACGGCTCTTATGGAGCCATCGAGGATGTGCCGCTGGAGGAAGGCCGCCGCCAGTTTGATGTCAACCTGTTCGGCATGGCGCGGCTCATCCAGCTTGTGACCCTCACCATGCGGGAGCAGCACTACGGCAAGATCGTCAACATCTCCTCGATGGGCGGCAAGATCTGGACGAAGTTCGGCGGCTGGTATCACGCCACGAAATACGCTGTCGAGGGTCTGTCCGACTGCCTGCGTATGGAACTCAAGCCCTTTGGCATTGATGTGATCGTGGTGGAGCCGGGCGGCATCAAGACCGATTGGGGGATCATCGCCGCAAACAATCTCAAAAAGACTTCTGCTAACGGTGCGTATGCTGAAATGGCAAACAAGGCCGCAGACGGTATGATCAAAAATTACAGCGGCAATATGCTCTCCAAGCCGGAGCTGATCGCAAAAACTGTCCGCAAGGCAGTTACAAAACGCCGCCCCCGTACCCGTTATCTGATCGGCTTTGGCGCAAAGCCGATGGTCTGGACACACAAGATTTTTGGAGATCGTGTGTTTGACTGGGTCATTAAAAACTTCAGCTGATGCAATTGGAGGACTTGCGATGAAAGCCCTTGTCGTTTATTATTCCTACAGCGGAAATACAAAGCTGGTGGCAGATGCCGTTGCAAAGGCGCTGGGTGCCGATCTGGAGGAGCTGAAGCCCGCCAAGCCCCTGAACGCCAGCGGTGCGGGATATGTGATGTGGGGGCTGCGCCAGCTCGTCAGCCAAAGCAAACCTCCGCTGCTCCCGCTGGAGCATGACCTATCCGCCTATGATCTGGTCATCATCGGTACGCCGGTTTGGTCATACACCATCACGCCGCCCGTCAGGACATTCCTTGAAAGTGTTGATCTTTCGGGTAAGCAAGCTGCTTTGTTCTGCTGTCATGGCGGCGCCCCGAAGAACACGCTGGAACACATGAAAAACGCCCTGCCGGGGTGTGAGATCATCGGCACGGCTGACTTTTTCGACCCGGCCAAGCACGCCCCCAGCGGTAATCAAAAGAAAGCTGGCGTATGGGCTGGTACACTCTTAAAGCATTGGAAGTGATCCCTTGAAGCATTTTCTGATCGACAAAAACTATGGGGCCTACCTCTCCGCGACGGGTTTCTCTGTGGAGGAGGTCTTGAAGAAGGCCGTTCTGCCGGAAGATTTATTTGCGCGTCGCTCTCCCAGCCTGACCGCGGAAGAATACTTCCGTTTCATGCGCTCTGTCGATACGCTTTCGCCCGATGACGAAACGCCCATCAAACTGGCGGCTTCTGACAATATCGAAACGTTTTCTCCGCCGATCTTTGCAGCCTTCTGCAGCCGTAATGCGCTTACCTGCCTAAAACGGTTGGCGCAGTATAAACCGCTGATCGGTGCGCTGCTCTATCGGGTAGAAGAAACGGAAACCGAGGTCAGCGTGGAGGTCATTCCCAGTGATGCAGAATTAGAGCTTCCTGAAATTCTGATTGGGATCGAATTTGCATTTATCGTTGGACTGATCCGCAAGGCAACAAAAGAACAGATCGTGCCGCTTCGGGCAACCAGCAGGCAGAGCATGCACAACACCGCCTATGCCGCCTTTATTGGTGCGGATATTGTGACAGCGGATCAGAACCAGCTCACTTTTTCCAAGGCGGACGCGCTCATTCCCTTTATCAGCCGCAATGAGTCCATGTGGAGCTTCTTTGAGCCGGAACTGAACCGTCGGCTTTCCATGATGGACACAGACGATTCCTATGCCGCCCGCGTCCGCAGTGCTTTGATGGAGCTGCTTCCCAGCGGGGAGTGTGCCATTGAGGATGTGGCCGCAAAGCTGGGGTACAGCAAACGCTCCCTGCAGCGGAAATTGCAGGAAGAAAACACAAACTTCCAAAAGCAGCTGAACCACACGCGGGAACTGCTGGCAAAATACTATGTTGGCAGTACCGATATGCGGACAGAAGATATTGCGTATCTTCTGGGCTATCAGGACACCAGCTCTTTCCTGCGGGCGTTCGCCGTGTGGACCGGGCAGACAGTGCACGAGGCCAGAGGATGAGGACCGATATCGGCCATGCGAAACAGCGGAACAAGACGAGCGGCGCGGTCGGTCGGGCGCAATAGTATCCTTTTGGTAACTACAGCACAATATTGTGCTTACTTTACGAAAACTCACTACAGCGCTATGATAAGGCCAGCGAAAGAAAAATGCAACCTTTCGGAAAAAACATTTTGGAGGAACTTATCATGAACAAGGTCGTGGAATTTCTGAAGGCCAATCCCGTACAGTATCTTGCCACCGTCGGCCGTGACGGCAAGGCCAAATGCCGCCCCTTCATGTTCGCCGACGAAATGGGCGGCAGGCTGTGGTTCTGCACCAACAGCACCAAAGAGGTCTATAAGGACATGCGGCAGAATCCGGAGATTGAGCTCTCCGTTTCGAGTCCCGAGTACGCCTGGATTCGTCTGCACGGCAGGGCCGTGTTTGAAAACAACATGGCCGCCAAGGAGCTGTGCATCCGCAACCCAATCGTGAAGAGCCAGTATGGCGAGGCGACAAATCCCATTTTTGAGGTCTTCTATCTGGAGGATGCCCACGGCATGATCGCCGACTTCTCTGGCACCCCTCCCTACGAGTTCTGATCGCCGCGTCGGCGGAAGCGTACTGCAATAATACGATGGGGGTGCGGGAATGGACCAGTCGAAAAGGAGAATATTCCTCATTCAAAAGCTGCTGGAGGAGGACAGGCGCTATCACGGCATGAATATTCCGGCGGATCCGGACGGACAGAAGCGATTGCTGCGCTCGCTGATGAACGTCCGCGCACCGAAAGCGGCAGACGAAGCGTTCCTGCGCGCGCAGGACGAGTACCTGCGGCAGGAACTGGCGGACGAGGGGATTACCGACCTGAACGATCTGCGGCCGGTCAGCGGTGACCTCTGCCTCTGGCAGGGCGATATCACACGGCTCAAGTGCGGTGCCATCGTCAACGCCGCGAACAGCGGCATGACGGGCTGCTATATCCCGTGCCACGCCTGCATCGACAACTGCATCCACACCTTTGCCGGCGTGCAGCTGCGGCTCGACTGCGCTGCGCTGATGGCGGAGCAGGGGCATGAGGAGCCGACCGGGCAGGCGAAGATCACGAAGGCCTACAATCTGCCGTGCGACTATGTGCTCCACACGGTCGGGCCCATCGTTTCAGGCCGCGTGACGAAGGAGGACGAGTGGCTGCTCGCGTCCTGTTATCGCTCCTGCTTAGAGCTTGCGGAGAAAAACTGCATGCAGAGCATCGCGTTCTGCTGCATTTCGACCGGTGTGTTCCATTTTCCGAATGAGCGCGCGGCGGAGATCGCCGTGGAGACCGTGCGGCGCTATAAGGCGGAGACGGGCAGTAAGATAAAGGTGGTTTTCAATGTTTTCAAAGATACTGACAAAGAGATCTACGGACGGCTTCTCGGCGCAGATTGAGCGCCTGCGGCGCGCGCTTGACGAGGCGGACGCCGTCGTCATCGGCGCGGGCGCGGGGCTGTCCGCCGCGGCGGGCTTCACATACAGCGGCGAGCGGTTCGAGCGGTATTTTTCGGATTTTACGGAAAAATACGGCTTCCACGACATGTACGGCGGCGGATTCTATCCGTTTCCGACGCAGGAGGAGTTCTGGGCGTATTGGAGCCGGTATATCTTCATCAACCGCTATCAAAACGCGCCGAAAAGCGTGCACGAGGATCTGCTCAAACTGGTGCGGGATAAGGACTATTTTGTCATCACGACGAACGTCGACCACTGCTTCCAGAAGGCCGGCTTTGACAAAAAAGCGCCTTTTCTATACGCAGGGCGATTACGGACTGTTCCAGTGCAGCGGACCGTGCTGTCAGGAGACGTTTGACAACGGGAAGACCATCCGCGCGATGGTCGAAGCGCAGGGCTTTACCGTGGCGGACGGCGCGCTGACACCGCCAGCAGGTACGGCACCAAAGATGGCGGTCCCGTCGGAGCTTGTCCCGCGCTGTCCACACTGCGGCAGACCGATGACGATGAATCTGCGCTCAGATGACAAATTCGTCGAGGATGAGGGTTGGCACGCCGCGGCGGAGCGGTATGAAAATTTTCTCCGCACGCGAAGCGGACAAAGGCTTCTCTTTTTGGAGCTCGGCGTGGGCCGCAACACACCCGGCATCATCAAATATCCCTTCTGGCGCATGGCGGCGAAAGATCCAAGGGCCGTCTATGCCTGCGTCAACAGCGGCGAAGCCGTCACCATGTGTGGTCTTGAGGACCGGTCGATCCTGATCGACGGAGACATCGGCGCGGTCCTGAGCGCACGGAAGCAATAACAAAAGATCAAAGACTTTCCGCCGGCCATCAGGCCGGCGGAAAGTCTTCTTCTATTCTCCCGCAGGCTTATCCTTCATTTCCTGTCGGACTCTCGCCGGGCAGCGTTGAAAATTCCTCGTTATAGACAAAGCCTCCGTCCGTATAGAACCAGAGCAGGCTCGCAGTGGTGCCATCCGCAAAGGAAAAGCTTGCGGTCAGCTCGCTGTTCCCATCGCCGTCAAGGTCGGTAAAGTCGCAGTCCCGCAGCGCCTCCGCAGCACCGGACAGCGGCTGGGCGTATTTGGCGACCGCAAGCATCTGTCCGCCCGCAGCACTGTCCCAAAGGGTGATCTCACTATCGCTGACGTCCAGATAGGCAGTCGTCTCTTTCCCGTCCAACTGCACAGAATATGAGACCGTGCGCGCCGGTGCGGCCGGCGCCGCGGGCTCCTCCCGTACCGGCGGATCGTTCTCTGCCGGTGCAGACGCAGACGGGGCCCTGCCGCCGCAAGCCGTCAGCACAAGTGCTGCGGCGACGGCCAGTGCGGCGGCAGCCGGTCCTGTTTTCCTGATATACTTTTTCATCATAGTTCTCCTTTTCTCTTGTTTTACAGTTTCCTCGCAAAGCTCTCCCCGCGCAATTCTGCAGCATGTCGCTCTTTGCCAGACCATATGTCTTGTAACGGCAGTCCGCCCAGAGGGAAGCCATCCTGCCAAAGCTCTTCCGCTTTGTATAGCGCGCCGCGGCACCGGCCAGCCGTCCGCCGTCTCTCCGCGCTCCCGTCTCCCGCTCAATAGGTGATCGGCGTGCGGAACAGCGCGCTCAGGACACAGTCCGTCAGAAACAGGGACGTCGCTGCCGTGCAGGCGGAATAAACGAGCCCTCTGTCCGCTCTCTGCACCGCCCGCTCCGCGGCGGGCTCGATCCCGTAATGAAACACGAGCCCCAGCACGGCAAAGCTCATAACGCTGCGAAAGCAAATGATCCCGTCGATATTCCCGAACAGGCCGCGATAATCCCACAGACGCAGGCCAAAGCAATGTATCCCGACCCAGCCAATGCTGTACTCCACCAGCGCCGTGATCCCCGCGCACGTCAGGAACAGGAGGACCGGATGCTTTTTCAGCGGCTTCATGGCATAGATCCCCAGCGCGCCAAGGCCGTAGATCGGCAGCCACGGGCCATACAGTATCCCGCGGTTGCGCAGCATCCCCTCCGTGATCCAGTAGAAAACCTCTTCATAAAGCCAGCCGATCAGACAGCCCGTCAAAAAGATGATAAACAGGTAGCACAGCCGGTCAATCGCCGCTCTCTTTTTCTCTGTCGTCATTTCTACACTCTTCTCCCGCTTCATCTGCCGCGGTCATGCCGTGATCCACTTGTCCAGAAACCGCATCTGTGCGTCCGTATGGAACCAATGCTCCCCATCCGGCATAACGGTCAGTTCCGCGCCGGTCCTCTCCGCAAAGGCCGTTACGGTCTCCAGAGAGGTCAGTTCATCATGCTCGCCGTACAAAATACGGGTCGGAACGCGCCACGCGATCGGATGCTCCCGCACATAGCAGAGATAGCTCCACGACAGCGTTTCGCCGAACGCCGTCGGGATCTCCCGCTTTTCCGCAAGCTCCCGCTCCGTCACGTTTGCCCACAGCAGCATGCTGCCGATCAGCTTCTCCATATCCACAACGGGCGAGATCAGATACGCCCTGTCGATCAGCGCTTCCTCCAGCGAGGACAGGGAGAAAAACGCGCCGATGCTGTTTGCCACCAGTGTGAGGGAGCTGCAGCACGCATGCTGCTCCGCAAAAAAACGCGGAAATTCCTCTCTGGCCTCCCACGGGCTCTGCGCACGATAGTCGAAGCCGATCACCTCGCTGTCCGGAAACAGAGGGCTGTAATGCTCGGCCTCCTCCGCCGAGCCGCCCTTTCCGTGCACATATATCACGATATTTTTCATCACAAATACTCCTTAAAATCTCAGGCATTGCCGTTGACGATCCCGGCATAGACCTCTTCCGGTATCATCGGCGTGCCGATCTCTGCGAGCAGGGCCGTGTCGATCTCACCGGTCGATGCATACTGCTCTCCCGCCTTCCGCACCAGTTCCAGACGCGGCGCCGTCACGGCGGCGGCCTCGGGCGCGCTGAACATCGGGCTTTCCGGCACCGTCAGGATCGTGCGGCCATTGGGAAACAGCAGTTCGAACTGCCGGACGGCCGGTTCGAAGTTTCGCCTGCTGTTGGGAAAGCCGCAGCCGCAGATCATCAGGTACCTGATGTGTGCGTAGTCCTGCTGGCCCACATGGACATAGCGCCCGTTCACCCGCGCCATCGCCATGGAGGAAAGCGGCAGCATCCGGTCGATGAGATTCTTCAGCATTGCGGGCATCCCGTAGCTGTGGAGCGGAAAGCTGAACAGCAGCAGGTCGCTTGCAAGCATCTGCTCGAGGAGCCCCCCCATAGCGTCGTCAATGACGCAGCGCCCGCCGTTGTGCTTGCAGGCAAAGCAGCCGCGGCAGAATTCGATATGCTGGTCAAGCACATCGACAGTATGTATTTCCTGAGGCGCGGCATCTCTCATACCCTCCAGAAACGCGCGCGTGATGTGCATGGTGTCGCTGTTCTCTTTCTTGGGGCTTCCGTTAAAAACAAGTATTTTCATGTGTGCTCCGTCTCTGTCTGTACTGATTTCAGGCCTCTGCCGCCGTTGTCCGGCCCGTCCGTTCGGGCCTCAGCGATCGCTGCTCTCCCGCTCTTTCGGGATGCACATCCCGACGGCAAGGCCGATCAGCATGCCGAGGGACATACCGATGCCGGTGTTGCTGCCAAGCGCCGTCCCAATGGCAGCGCCCATGTACATGCCAAAGCACATGCCCTCCGTTCCATAATCGTTCTCTGCCTTTTTCCCCTTCTTTTTCTTTGCGGCGCCGCGGACAGCAAAGACCGCCAGCAATAAGCCGCCCATCGCCACCCAGGGCGCGGCAGCCCATATAAAATCCAAAACGTCATTCATTATGCTCTCTCCTTTCCCGTCAGCCCCTGTCGGCAACGCTGTCCTTTTCTCCGCAGGGCTGTGTCAGCCGCTTTCCCATTTCGACCCGCACCTCGTGTCGTTCGGGGTCAGTATTCGAGTAGGCGTACAGGTCAAAGCCGATGACCGAAAATCCGTTCTTCCGATAAAATGCGATCGCGTTTTCGTTGCAGGACTGCGTTTCCAGAACGATCATCCGTGCGCCGAAGGACTCCGCCTCCTTTTGTATCACTTCCATCAGCAGGGTCCCGATCCCCTTGCTGCGCCTGGAATCGTCCAGCACGCAGATATTGCTGATTCGAAAGCGGTTGTTCCAGGTCTCCATGGAACCCTCAACGTATCCGATCAACTCTCCGCCCTCAAACGCGCCGAACGCGGCCGGAGCTTCCAGCCACTCGCCGAAAAACACATCGTCAAACGACCGCTCGACGGTCGTTTCAAAAGGCGTATAGTTCATCCGGAAGCCGGAGCCGGATGCACAAATATCATAGTAACCATTCGTCCGATATCGGGCGGTGAACCGCTTGCCCGCATAGGCCTCTTTTTCCAGGCGTTTGATCTCCATACCCTGTTCTCCTTCCGTAAGTCTCCCGTTTTCTGCTCATCCCGCCCCGCGCAGGGCCTCACCGGGAGAAATGTATCACTTGGCCGGAGGAACACCGGTGCCCCTAAGCCTCCCTCCGGCATTCTCCGGACCGTCTCTTAAAAAACAAAAGGCGCAGCACGAACCGTTCTTCGGTCTGCACTGCGTCTAAGCGTCCGGCATCTCCATCTCTTCCATTTTTCCGTTGCGAAAGCGAATCACACAGGCGTACTTGCACTTCGGACAGAACAGCGGAAAATCCTCCAGCACCGTATGCGGCCGTATCTGCGTTCTCGTTTTGCCGCCGCATTTGGGACAGCAAAGCCAGTCTGTTTTTGAGCTTACCCTATTCTCCATCCGTTCTCACCTCTTTTTCCCGCACTCCGGCGCGCAGGGTGCGGGACGCACTTTTTTCGCGCGCCCGCCCGCGCCGAAGGCTTTGCCCCGCGTCTCTGTCCGCAAGCAAAAACGCGCATTGCAAATCGCCCGTTGCGCATCGTGCATTATACGCTCGCCGTACGCGCTTGTCAATAGTGCGGCGAATCATTTTTGTGTACCATTCGGCGTAAAATCTTCCTTCCGCCGCCATCCGTAAAAAGCAGGAAAAATTTTTCATCTTTCCTCTTGACTCTCACGCTGCGTCATAGCGTATGCTTGCGCCGTGTTCGGACACGAGAAACAAAATGGAGGCTTTACCATGAAAATTACAGCGATCCGGTCTGACCGGATCTATCGGGATATGATGACTGCACTTCCCGACGAAAAGGAAAATATCTATCGGAACAGGCTGATGAAGCCCTTTGAATTTAAGTGGGCGTGTGTTGGGATTCCCCTGACGGCAACGCAGGAGGGCGGCTATGACGTGGTTTCTGCCGCCGCAATGAGCGGCTTTTATGCCCCGGCACAGATCACGGAGGCT
>CAKTLD010000011.1 GCA_934572445.1 uncultured Oscillospiraceae bacterium | reverse complement strand
CACAGACAGCAAGCCCTTTCGGCTGCTTGAACAATTTGTGCTCAAAATATTTGTCTAACTTTTTGGGGTCACTTCACTTTACTGATCAGGGGGAGTTATTTTTAAGACTTGCATTGAAACGGGCATAAAGACATTATGATACGGATGCGGAACACTTTCGAAGATTTTGCGTCTATATCAATAAGACCGCACTTCAGATATCTGAGCCTGAGGAAAAACGGATATGAAAAAGTCTACTTGTATTTTAAGCTTGACATTAGCAGCGTCCTTGGCCTTTACCGTGTGCCAATCCGGAACCAGGGGAGCGGGTGTGGACTCTGTTTCTGGCGGGGGGCCGGGAGCGAATGTAACCAACAAGGCTGAAATTGAAGCCTTTCAGCCTGCCCTTGAGCAAAGAGAAGGGGCAGGAACCCAAGTCCGGTTTGGTGATCGGATGGTAGACGCAGATGGTCTTTCCGAAGAAACGGCTGCATGGCTGGATTGGTATAATAGCTTGCCGGAAGAACAGCAGTTAGCCGTAAATGCTGTTCCGCCAGATTTGCTTGAAGAAGACGGCCTTGTAAAAACAGAGGATGCAGAGGTTTCTGCACAGTGAGATGAATTATGCAGCTATCCCTAACCGATACAGCGGGAACGCAAAAGGAAATTGGGGAAAAATAAAAAGAGGCCCCGCGGAGCATCACTCCGCGGGGTTGTTGTTTTTTCGATCCGGCAGGGTCTTTTTCAGGCCCTCCGGATCTTGCGTTGTAAACGGATACGGTCAGCGATCATGGCAATGAATTCGCTGTTGGTCGGCTTGCCCTTGGTGTTGGACACGGTGTAGCCAAAATAGCTCTGGAGCGTTTCAAGATCGCCCCGGTCCCATGCGACCTCAATGGCGTGGCGCACCGCGCGCTCCACGCGCGAGGGCGTGGTGTTGTAGCGGCGCGCAACCTCAGGGTATAGCACCTTGGTCACGGCGTTGATGACATCCATGTCCTGCACAGCGATGACGATGGCCTCGCGGACATACTGGTAGCCCTTGATGTGCGCAGGCACGCCAACCTCGTGGATAACGGACGTAACCTCGCGTTCAAGCACCTGCGCTTCATCCTCGGGCAAGGAAGCGCCCTCCGCCGCCACCTGCCGCATCCATTCGAGCAGCGACGGCAGCTCGCAGGGCTTTGGCATGAAGAACGCAGCGCCCTTGTTCATCGCCTGCGACACGATCTGGTCGCGGTAAAGCGCTGAGACGACCACCGTCTTTACCGGCAGCTTGGCCGCCTCCATCCGCTCCAGCAGGCCAAAGCCATCGAGCGCCGGAAGCAAAAGATCCGTGACGAGCAGATCCGGCTTGCGCTCCGATACGAGCTGCCACGCCGCCATACCGTCGCCTGTGCTTCCCACCACACTGAACTCTCCGCTCTCTTCTAAGGTCTGCTGCAGGGTCATGCGAAACTCCTCGTTCGCATCCGCTAAAATGATCGTTGTCCTGTTCTCCATGGTCTTTCCCGTCCTCTTTTCACACATTTAAGTTTGCGCGCCGCCCCGTGGGCGGTCTCGCGGCAAAATCCCCATATCTTGTTTTGCCTTAACCATAAGCTACCATATTTGGACAGCGTTTTCAATAGAATCCTGTCGATTTTAACAATATCTTTTTGTCGAAACGTGTCGAATATGGCACTTTTAAACAATTATGTCAACTCTGCCGCATTTTTTATCACGCCCGCGGCCGCCAAGGACTGCAAACCGCCCGCGTCCAGCATATTTTCGATGAAAATACCATAACCTCTTGTTGGGTCGTCCACGAGCACATGCGTGACCGCGCCGACGAGTTTTCCGTCCTGCAGAATGGCGCTGCCGCTCATGCCCTGCACCACGCCGCCGGTCTTTTCAAGCAGCGCCTCATCCGTCACGCGCAGCAAAAGGTTACGCGTATCGCCGCCGGGCGAGCAGATCTTCTCGATCTCCACGGCGTATTCCTTCGCCTCGCCGCCCTCCACGGTCGTCAGGACCGTTGCGGGGCCGGTCTTTACCTCGTTCCGGTGCGCCACGGGCAGCGCGGCGCGTGTGATGGCTGCCGCGTCCTCGTGCGCGAGCGTGCCGAACACTCCCTGCTCGGTGTTGGCATAAAGCGTGCCGCAGTCGCGCGTCAGGTCAAAATCGCCTTTGAGTTCACCGGGCGCGGCGCTCTCTCCCTTTTTTACCGCCTTGACCGAGGCGTCCATGATACTGCCGTGATCCAGCGGCAGCAGCTTGCCGGTGTCCACATCGGTCACGCCGTGGCCCAGTGCGCCGAAGGTCCCGCTCTGCGGATCGTAAAAGGTCATCGTGCCGATGCCCGCCATGCTGTCACGCACCCAGGCGCCGAGCCGGTATTCGCCATTCTCGTCTCTCCCCGGCTCTGCGCTCAGTTCGAGCGTGCGGCTGCCGCGCTTCACGGTCAGCGCGGCTTTCTGTCCGCCGGTCTCATCCAAAAGCGCTTGCAGCTGCTCGATCGTGTCGAGCTCCGCGCCGTTCAGCGCGGTAATAAGGTCCCCCTCCTTCAGTCCGCACCGCCTCGCGGCGCTTTCTCCATCGGAAAAGCCGATGACGAGTACACCGTCGGAAAAGAGCTTCACGCCGATGGTCTCACCCATCGGTACGAGCTCGCGCACCGGCTCGCCCGCTGCGCGGACGCTCGGCGCAGACAGCGCCGCTGCGGCAAAAAATCCCAGTACAAGGGCGGCCGCACGCCCCTTTGCACCATGCGTTCCATTCATTCTCTCACCCCTTTTAAAAATTCCGGAGGCACGGCGGGACCGTGCGCTCCGGTGTGCCGGGCCACTTGTTTTTTTCTGATTTTTCTTTTTTTCGCGGCCGACGCATTTACTTTCTGCGCTTCGGGCAAAATTAAAAGGTGCAAAATCTTGATGTGCTGGCATTGAACCTTTGCCAGCACGCGGCGCGGCGGGGATAAAAAAATTCCGCAGACCAAAGTCTGCGGAATTCTTCCTGATTTTTCTTATTTTTCGCGATTGAAGATCTTGAAAATATCGTCGAAGGGATCGGGCTCCTCCTGCTTCGCCTCTTCCTCAGCCTTTTCCTTGTCAAAGTCAAGCGGAGCAATTCCGTTCTGCGCGGCGGGTGCTTGTGCGCTCTGCTTGTCCTTGCCGAAATCGATCGCGCCGGGTGCCTTGTCAAAGCCCGTGGCAATAACGGTGACGCGGATCTCATCGTCGAGCGTTTCGTCAAACGTGGCACCGAAGATGGTGAGCGCATCGGGATGCACGGCCTCCTGCACGAGAGATGCCGCCTGCTCGACCTCGTCCAGCCCGATGTCCATGGAGCCGGTAACGTTGATGAGCACGCCATGCGCACCATTGATAGAAGTCTCCAGCAACGGGGAGGAAATAGCCATGCGCGCGGCCTCCTCGGCCTTGTTCTTGCCCGCGGCGCGGCCGACACCCATGTGGGCAAGGCCCGCGTCCTTCATGATGGCGGTCACATCGGCAAAGTCGAGATTGATGAAGCCCGTGTCGCGGATCAGATCGGAAATGCTCTGCACCGCCTGACGCAGCACATCGTCCGCGATCTCGAAGGCGTTGGCAAAGGTGATCTTCTGATCCGTTGCGTGCTTGAGGCGCTCGTTCGGGATAATGACGAGCGAATCGACCTTGGTTTTGAGCTCTTCAATACCGGCCTCGGCCTGCGTCATACGGCGGCGACCTTCAAATCCAAAGGGCTTTGTCACAACGCCGACAGTCAGGATACCCGCCTCACGCGCGATCTCAGCCACGATGGGCGCGCCGCCCGTACCCGTGCCGCCGCCCATGCCGGCGGTGATGAAGACCATATCGGTATCCTCAAGTGCCTTGGCGATCTGGTTGCGGCTTTCCTCGGCGCTCTTGCGGCCGACCTCAGGGTCGGAGCCCGCGCCCTGGCCGTGCGTCAGCTTTTCGCCGATTTGAATTTTATAGGTGGCGGCTGAAACGTTCAGCGCCTGCTTGTCCGTGTTGACTGCGACAAAATCCACGCCGCGCGCACCCGAGCGCACCATGCGGTTGACCACATTGTTGCCGCCGCCGCCAACGCCGATGACCTTGATCTTGACTACGTTTTCGGGGCCGGTCTCCAATCCGAATGCCATGTCGGTTCCTCCTACAATGTATTGTATGGGCAAAGCGCCTGCGGCCGCAAGCGCCACAAAATCAAGTATTTGCTATCTTTATCATTGTATTACGCTTTTCGCGCGGGGTCAATAGCTATCCGGCATTTCCGCCAACTTTTTTGTGCCGGGTCCTATCCTTTTTCGATAAAGTAAATGCGGCCCTCCGTTGAAAGATTCATAAGGTTGATCTCCCCCTTCTGGTTCGACTCCACCCCGGAAACGACCTCCTGAATGGCGCGGAAGACACGGCTCACGTCGGCGTCCCACGGAAGCTTGACGGTAAAACGGCCGTCATAAGTGAGGGTGATATGTCCGCCGTCGCTGAGATCGATCTCGCCGATGCGGTCGAGTTGGCGGCCCGTCTCCGCCTCCTGCACGAGCATAAGCAGCCGCTCGAGCTTATAGGAGTCCTCCTCGGCAAACACGGCATCGCTGCCGGCTGCCGGTGCATCAAGCGTGCAGCCCGTCACGCTGACGCAGCCGCTGTCCGCGTGCGCGGTCTGTTCCAGCAGCTTGCCGCCGCTGCTCATGAGCCACACGCCCCCGTCTCCCGGCAGCGCGGCGGCCGCCGTGCACTCCGTCACGGAGAGGATCAGCGCGTCCGGATACTTGCGGCTGATCGCGATCGTCTCCACATACGGCAGCTCGTCGAACACCGCCTGCTTGATGCGGTACTTGTTCAAAAGTACCAGATTGTCGCCCGTCTGCACGCCGGCGGCGGCGATGAGCTCTTCGTCGGTGTAGCGCTCGTTGCCCTCCACCACGATCATGTCGATGCGGAAGAACATCGTCAGTGCGCCGACAACGGCGGCCAGCACCACGATCAGGCTGAGCAGCTTGAGCGGGAAAGATGCTCTTCCCCGCCTGCGTCTTCTGTTTCTGTGTCTTGCTGCCATGCTGCTCCTGCCTTCTCCTATGTAAGCTCCTCCCGCCGGATGCGCGCGCCCAGCGCGCCCAGGTCACGCTCGATGCTCTCGTATCCGCGGTCGATATGGTCGATGCGGGAAACGCGCGTCAGGCCGTCGGCCTGCAGCCCCGCCAGCACCAGCGCCGCGCCCGCGCGCAGGTCGGTACATTTGACCCGTGCGCCGTGCAGCCGCGCCTTCCCGGTCACGACCGCCACGCGCCCCGCCACGCGGACCTCCGCGCCCATGCGCGCGAGCTCGTCAACATGACGGTAACGGTTTTCAAAAATATTCTCCACAAACACCGTGCTGCCCGCGCTTTTGAGCAGCGCCGCCATCAGCACGGGCTGCGCATCCGTCGGAAAGCCCGGGTAGGGCGCGGTCCGCACGGGGCGGATAGCGCGCAGCACACCGCCGCTTTCGATCACAATATCATCTTCCCCGCTTTTCACAGTGCAGCCCGCCTCGCTCAGCGCACCGGCAACGGTGGACAGCGGCCGCGGGTCCACGCCGCAAAGGCGCACCTCGCCCCCGCAGCAGGCCGCGGCACAGAGATAGGTCGCCCCCACAATGCGGTCGGCAATGATGCGGTAGCTGCCGCCGCGCAGCGTGCGCCCGCCATCCACCGTGATGATCGAGCCGCCCGCGCCGCGGACGTTGCCGCCCATGGCGTTGATGAAGTTCTGCAGATCGACGATCTCCGGCTCGCGCGCGGCGTTATAGACGGTCGTGATCCCCTCCGCGCCGCAGGCGCAGAGAATGGCATTCTCCGTCGCGCCCACGCTCGGCATGGGTAAGTAAATGTCGGCCCCGCGCAGGGCGCTGCCGCCGCAGCGCAGCTCGCCGCCAGTCTCAGCGATCTCGGCCCCCAGCGCGCGCAGCGCACTCAGGTGCAGATCGATTGGCCGCGGACCCAGCTCACAGCCGCCCGGGTAGCAGATGACCGCCTCGCGGCACCGCGCCAGGATCGCGCCAAGAAAAATGACCGACGAGCGCATCTCGCGCATCAGCGCGTCCGGCACGGCGGAGCGGTCCATGCGCGCCGTGTCCACCACGAGCGCGCCGCTCTCCCAGTGCGTGCAGCATCCCAGATGGCGCAGAATGGCGACGCTGGCCTCCACATCCCGCAGCCGCGGGCAATTCTCGATGCGGCAGGTGTCCGCGCACAGAAGCGTTGCTGCCAGGATCGGCAGCACACTGTTTTTTGAGCCTTGTATCGTCAGTTCCCCGTACAGGCGCTCACCGCCCTCTACGAACAGTTCACCCATCGTTTCCCCTCCCAGAAAGCACATTTCTTCTTCATCGTATGCCGCAAGGGGGGAAGGTGGTGACAGCACGGTGCGTGGACATAAATACCGATAGTAATACATTTTCAGTATAGCCTTTTTGCCGCCTGCCGTCAACCGCTTTTTGCCTTGCTTTTCCGCCCGCGCTGTGGCAGAATATGGGTAGAATATCCGTTTTCCGAAAGGAGTCCTCTTAATGAAAAAACCGCTGAAGATCGCACTCGCGGTGCTGCTGGCGCTCGTTCTGATCGTGCTTGCCTATATTGTTTACGTCTTCGCCGCCTATTACCGCGTGGAGGATCGTCAGACGCTCGACGTGGGCGAGCTCTCCATCAAAAGCCGCACGACCGGCGGCGAAACCGCCCTGCCGATGGAAGGGGCAGTGGAAACGGAGAGGATCTACCGCGTCTCGTCAGCCAACATCGGCTTCGGTGCCTACAGCGATGACTACAGCTTTTTCATGGACGGCGGCACGGAGAGCCGCGCCCGCAGCGCCGATGCCGTGCGGGAAAACGTCTGCGGAGAGGCAGCGCTCGTGAACGATCTCACGCCCGACTTTGCTCTCTTCCAGGAGGTCGATATCGACGGCACGCGCAGCTGGCACGTCGATGAGCGCACCTACATTGTGCGCGCAATGGACGGACGCGAGGCAGAGGAGGTTTTTGCGCAGAACTACGACAGCCCTTACCTCTTCTATCCCTTCCTCGCCCCGCATGGAGCCAACCGCTCCGGGATACTGACGCTCTCGCGTCATCCGATCTCGTCTGCCGTGCGCCGCTCTCTGCCGGTGGAAACAGGCTTTATGAAGCTCGTCGATCTTGACCGCTGCTACAGCGTCAGCCGCATCCCGATGGCGAACGGAAAGGAACTGGTGCTCTATAACCTGCACCTTTCCGCCTACACGTCCGACGGCACCATTGCCACCAAGCAGCTTGAGATGCTCTGCGCTGATATGCTCGCGGAATACGAAAGCGGCAACTACTGTGTCGCGGGCGGCGACTTCAACAAGGACCTGCTGAGCAATTCCGCCGAGATTTTCGGCGTACAGGGCGGCGAAAACGACACCTGGGCGCAGCCCATCCCCGAGGGGACGATCCCTGCCGGTCTCTCTCTCGTCGTGCCGTTCGACCCGGATGCTCCCGTCGCCACCTGCCGCACAGCCAGCGAGGCGTACAATATTGAGACGACCTTCCGCGTGACGGTGGACGGCTTTCTCATTTCCGACAATGCCGAGGCCATCAGGGCCGCTGTGGTCGATGCGGGCTACCGCTATTCCGACCACAACCCCATTTACATGGACTTTCTCCTGCATGAATAAGGCCGCAAAAACGCGGAGCCGATGGCTCCGCGTTTTCCTTTTGTGTCTTTTTACACCGCGCCCGCGCGTGTGCAGAGCGCGCGCAGCGTGCCTGTGAGCGTCACCGCACCGCTGCCGGCAGGCAGGAACAGGCTGTCGCCCCTGCGGGCGGTGATGATCTCGCCGCCGCAGCAGACCTCCCCCTCGCCGTCAAGCATGAGCAGCGAAAGGAACGACTCGCAGCCGCAGACGGCCTTTTCCGGTGCGGCGAGCAGGTCGGCGGTGAAGTATTTGCAGCGCGCAAGATGGCCGCCGAAATCCGGCTGTTCCACACCCGCCGAGAGGCTTGTCACCTCCAGCGCCTGCGCGATGTGCAGCGCACGGGGCTTCCCGTCCGCGCCGAGACGTCCGTAGTCGCACACACGGTAAGTCACATTGGAGCTCTGCTGCACCTCCGCGACCACGATGCCGTGGCAGATGGCGTGGATCGTGCCCGCAGGGATGAACACCACATCCCCCGCCTTCACGTTCACGCGGCGCAGCACCTCGGGCAGGGTGTTGTCCTCAATGCGCGCGCGGAACTCCTCCTTCGTCAGCGCACGGGCAAAGCCGCAGTAGAGAAACGCGCCCGGCGCGGCGGAGAGCACATACCACATCTCCGTTTTGCCGTTCTGCCCCTCGTGTGCGCGGGCGTAGGCATCGTCCGGGTGGACCTGGATGGACAGATCACGGTCCGCGTCGATAAGCTTGATGAGCACAGGAAAGTCCGTAAAGCGCTGTCCGTTCTCTCCCAGCGCCTCCGGGCAGCGCGCAAGGAAGTCCCGCAGCGTCTCGCCTGCGTGCTCGCCGTCCGCGATGACGGACAGCCCCGCCTCGTGGCAGCTCAGCTCCCACGTTTCGGCCAGGCGAGCACCGTCAAAGCGCTTGTGATAATCGTCGATCAGCCTTCTGCCGCCCCAGAGATAGTCCTTGCAGGCGGGCGTGAGCTTGAAAATGGGCATATCGCTGTCTCCCTTCAAAGGAAAGCGCGGGATCAGAGGATCCCGCGCTTTTTGAGTTCCTGTTCGAGCTGCCGCGCGTCGTGGAACACGACACCCTGCATGCCCGCGTTTTCCGCCGCCTCGATATTCGGCGGAAAATCGTCGATGAAAAAGCACTGCTCCGGCCGGATCGAGAATTTGCGGAACAGCTCCTGATAGATCGCAGCCTCGGGCTTGAGCAGATTCACATCTGCCGAAATGAGCTTGCCGGAAAAGCACTCGCTGCCCGGGATCTCCGGCCAGTAGTCATGCTGGCGATGGCTCGCGTTGGAGAGCAGATACAGCGTATAGCCGCGCGCCTTCAGCGCGCGCACGATGTCTGCCGTTCCCTCGATGGGTACGATCGGCTCGTTCCAGTGGTTGACGATATAATCCGCCGCAGTGTGCAGCTCCGGCGGCAGCTTCGCGCAGGCGTGGGCAAGGACCTCTTCCTCGGTGATGGTGCCGCGGTCAAGGCGCACCCAGTCGGTCGTGCGCAGCAGGTGCCTCGTCAGCAGCTCCCGCCCCTCTTCGCCGACATGCAGGCGCTTGGAAAACAGCTCCGCGCCGAAGTCGATGAGCACGCCGCCCATATCAAATACGATAGTGTCGATCATAGCTTTTCTCCCGGTTCGTCGGCGGGCGCGGCGGTGACTGCCGCCTCCTCCGCCTCTGCCGCAGCAGCGGCAGGCTGCTTATGAAACGCCCCCGTCAGTCTCGCGATGCGGCGGCTGCGGCGCTCCCTGGCCTCCAGCCGCTCGCCGAGATCCCGCGCGCCCACGCCATAAACGAGGTAGAGGATCAGTCCCGAGAGCAACATAATAAACACCGTCGAGGCGCAGCGGCGGCCGGACGCGTTGACGTTATAGCCGTACAAGCCCTCCTCCCGGCACATCGACTGAATGACCATGGCGTAGCTCGTGCCGTAGGAGCTGGCAAAGGTCGCGGACATGTCATACTCGGTGAACAGCGCGTTGAAGTTCAGCGCAAATACCGCCAGCACGCTCGGCAGAATGATGGGCAGCTTGACTTTCACAAAGGTCATGATGCCGCTCGCGCCCATATTGCGCGCGGCGTCCTCCAACTCACTGTCGATGGCGTAGAACGCAGCCTTGATCATGCGCAGCGAAAACGGCAGCTTGACCACCGTGTAGGCCAGCACGATCAGGATACGCACATTCTCGGCAAAATACAGGTTCGCGTTGCCGACATACCAGATGGCGTCGGAATTAAAGTAGGTACGGTAGGAATAGCAGATCAGGATGGTAGGCAGCAGCCAGGGGAACAGCAGGCAGTATTCCAGCACTACGCCGGATTTCTTATTGCGGTTTTTGAAAATATAGTTGCAGGCCACGACCACGATCAGGCATGCCAGCGCTGCGGCGATGATCGAGAGCGTAAAGCTCATCTTGATGCCGCCGAGCGTCGCCTCGTTGGCAAACAGGCCGGAGATCGAGCCTTCGCGCACCTTATAGGTGCCGCGCGAGGTGAGGTACTGATAGTCCTGCGTGCCGAAGAAGTTGACGAGCGTCCAGTTGGAGAGGTCGAGCTTTTTCATACGGATGGCGCCGTAGGTCTGGAACGAGAAGAGCACGATCATCACCACGGGGATCATGTAGATGATGAAGAGCACATAGGCGTAGATATGCGCCAGCACGTTCCAGAAGGGATTGGTGATCTTCTGCTTCTGGAGCTTGGCCTTCGTCTTTGAGACAGAGAGGTAATGGCCCTTGCGCTCATAGGCGGAGAGGACCGTCAGAAGCACGATCGTAAACATCGCCAGAATAATCGACAGCAGCGCCGCGCGCGCCTGCGGAAAGGCCTCGTCCGCGACGGATGAGCCGGCCAGGCGCACGATCTCGGGGTTGATGGAGTCATAGCCCAGCAGGGTGGGCGCAGACATGGCGCAGAGGCCGGTGATAAACGTCATGACCGTCAGCGAAAACATAGTGGGCACGAGCGTCGGAAAGACGACCTTCCAGAGCACCTTGAAGGGCTTTGCACCCATGTTGCGCGCGGCCTCCACGGTGTTGTAGTCGATGCCGCGGATGGCGTTGCGCAAAAAGAGCGCATGATTGCTCGTACAGGCGAAAGTCATGGTGAAAAGCACCGCATTGAAGCCCGAAAACCAGCTCGTGTTGAAGTTTGGGAACGCCTCGGCCAGCGCCGTCGTCAGGATACCGTCGGACGCGTAGAGGAAGAGATAGCCCGTGACCAGCGCAACACCGGAGTAGATCATCGTGGTCATGTAGCCAAGGCGCAGGATGTTTGCGCCCTTGATATCGAAATATTCCGTCAGCAGCACGATGGAAACGCCGACAACATTGACCGTGACGACCAGGCAGATCGCCAGCTTGAGAGAATTCCACACATAGCGGCCCATGTTGCCCGCGAAGAAAAAGCGGATGACGGCCAGCGGATCGCGCTCGCCGGCGGAATTGGTGGCGGTGAAGATGCTCGTCAGCGTGTTCAGGCACGGCATGAGCATGAAGCCGAAGAAAAAGTAGGCAAAGAGCACGATGCCGACGATCCGCACCACAAAGGCGGCGTCAAGATGCCGCTTTTCCAGCGTGGTGCCCATTACTCCACCTCCTGACCGTCCGCGGGAGCATAGGCCATCACGTCGGCGGGATTGATGACGACCTTGACGCTCTGGCCCGGGTCGTAGATGTTTACGCCGTCGTTCTTTTCAATGACCTTGAGGCTCTGAGAGCCGACATGGATGTAGTACTTGATGTAAAGGCCGTAGTATTCACAGCTCTCCACCACGCCGTCCATCGTCAGCTCACCCTCGCGGGGCGCAATGTTGACGTGCAGGCGCTCAAGACGGATATAGTTGTGCCGGTTCCCGTCCAGACCCGCGCCGCGCGCGTTCAGGGATGAGACGGTATCATCATTCAAGCGGTTGATATCACCGATGAAATTACAGACAAATTCAGTTTGCGAGTGGTTGTAGACCTCATTGGGCGTGCCGATCTGCTCAATGAAGCCCTTGTTGAACACTGCGATGCGGTCGGAGAGCGTCAGCGCCTCCTCCTGGTCGTGGGTAACGTAGATGGTGGTGATGCCGAAGTCCTTCTGCATCTTCTTGAGCTCGTTGCGCAGCTGCACGCGCAGCTTTGCGTCAAGGTTCGAAAGCGGCTCGTCCATGCAGATGATGGCAGGGCCGGTCACCAGCGCGCGGGCGATGGCCACGCGCTGCTGCTGTCCGCCGGAGAGCTGCGAGACGGCCTTCTTGAGCTGCTCGTCGGAAAGGTCGACCTTACGCGCGATCTCGCGCACCTTGCGGTCGATCTCGTCCTTTTTCGTCTTCTTGACCTTCAGGCCGAAGGCAATATTGTCATACACCGTCATCGTGGGGAAGAGCGCGTAGCTCTGGAATACGATGCCGATGTTGCGGTCCTCGATGGGAACGCGGGTGATGTCGCGGTCCTTGACCACGACGCTGCCGCTGACCGGCTCGATAAAGCCCGTAATGGTGCGCAGGGTCGTCGTTTTGCCGCAGCCGGAGGGACCGAGGAATGTGAAGAACTCGCCCTCCTTGACATGGACGTTGATGCCATGCAGGGCGGTGAAGTCGCCAAACTTCACAACGATGTCATTGAGCCGGATCATAAGCGTTTTTCTCCTTTTTGGTTGGATAATGGGGAACAAGGCGGGCCGGCAGTGCCGGCCCGCCTTGTGGAGCAAGCGTGCGGTCATTGATCCCCCGTTCGAGCCGTCTCGCAGGGGACAGTGCTTTCGCACCCGTCAGCGCAGGGAGATCAGTCCTTGGCCTGGGTCAGGGTCGCCCAGTCGAGGTTGTCCCAGTCGGGCTCGGCCACGGCGGCGGAAGCGTCGGCCCAGTAGAAGCCGAGGTTGGTCATGATGTTGGTCCACTCGCTGGAGTGCGCGGCAACATACTCGGCATAGGTCATATCAGTGCCCTCGACCGTGCTCAGAGCGAAGTTCTTGAGCGTGTAGATGGCGGGGATGCCGTCGGGGTAGAGGATGTTGGCAGCAGCGGTGTTGCAGGGATAGGAGTCGAATTCCTCACCCCAGGCCGCCTGGGTCTCGGCGGAGCCGAACCACTCGGCGAACGCCTTCACAGCCTCGGTCTCTTCATCGGTGCGGCCGGCCTTGTCCAGCACGCCGATGTACTCGGCGATGTAGTAAGTGCCGTCGTCGATGTCAACGAGCGCCCAGTTCTCCGGCTGGAGAGCGCCCTTGAGGGGGTTCTCGGAGCTCTCGGCGGCAGCGTCGATCTTGCCGTAGAGGGAAGAGGAATAGAAGGTGGAGACCGCAACATCGCCCTTGTTCAGGGGATCGAAGCCGTACTTGTAGCTGTCGTCGGAGGAATAGGTGCCGTCAGCGCAGTACTTCCACAGGGTCTTCCAGCCATCGGTGGAGATGCCGCCGGCAGGGGAAGCGGGATCGACAAAGGCATAGAGCATGGCGGAGTTGATGTTGGCGTTGGTGGTGCCGCCGACCTTGTTCTGGCGATACCAGCTGTAGCCGCAGTCAACGATGTCGGCCCAGTGCTGGAAGTGCAGCTTCTCACCGTTGGTGCCGAGCTCATCGTTGCGGTAGAGCATCAGAACGTTCTGGATAACGAGGCCGTAGGCCGCGCCGGGATAGGCATACTCGCCCACTTCGCCGGCCCAGGTCGGGGTCCAGTCGACGAGCTTGAGATTCTCATAAACGCCGTCAACGACCTGGCTCCAGCGGGTCTCGTTCAGGCCGAAGAGGATGTCGCCGTCCTTGTTCTCATTGGCGGCCTGGATAGCGGCGGTATCACCGGAGATGACGGAGTTATCGTCGATCGAGATGGTGAAGCCGGCGTCCTTGGCCTCGTTGATGAGCCAGGTAGTGCGCTCGGTAGAGTTGGAGTTGGAGTAGATGCGGATGGTGTAGCCCGAGTAGTCCTTGGTCTCTTCCACGGGCGGGTTCTCGTCCTGGACGTCGTCCTTCTTGTCGCCGCAGGCGGCGAGAGAGAGGATCATCACAGCGGCAAGAAGCAGCGCTAAGAGCTTTCTTTTCATGGTGTGTCTCCTTCATTTCATCATAGTAATAGCATGGTTTGCTATTACTTATCATTATAGCGCCCGCCGTTTTGCGGCGAAACGGGACAAGCCTGCGATTATCCCGAATATCCTGTTAAAATGTAATCGTGTCTGCCAAAACGCGCGGCCTGCGGCCGCGCGTTTTTGTCCGTTTTTATCAGCGGCACCGGTCCTGATACTCCGACGGTGACAGGCCCGTGAGCTTTTTGAACGTGGAGCCGAAGTAGGCAACGTCGCGATAGCCCACCATCGCCGCCACCTCGTAGACCTTATAGCGGCAGTCGGACAGGAGCCGGCGCGCCATGTGGATGCGGTACTGCGTCAGATAGCCGAGGGCGGTGTAGCTCGTCTCCTTTTTGAAAATGTGGCTCAAGTGCCCCTCGCTGATGCCGATGGAGCGGGCGATGGTCGTGATGTTGATGTCCGCGTCGGCATAGTGTCCGGCAATGTATTCGAGCGTCTGCAGCACATACTTGCTCTTGTCGCCCTTGGGCAGGGCCAGAAGGTCGTCCTGCGCCGTGCGGCTCGACACCGCCTCCTCCTTCTGCCGCACGCGCCCGATGGCGGTCACGAGCTCCTGATCGCGGAAGGGCTTCAGCAGATAGTCCGCCGCGTCGTAGCGCAGGGCGGAGCGGGCATAGTCAAAATCATTATAGGCCGTGAGCACAATGATATGGCCCGTATAGCCGCGCTCGCGCAGGCGGTTCATCATCTCGATGCCGTCCATGCGCGGCATGCGCACATCAGTGATGATGAGGTTAGGACTGTAGCGCTCGGCGGCCTCGAGCCCTTCCTCGCCGTTTGCCGCCTCGCCGACCACAGCACAGCCCAGCGCCGCCCAGTCCACCCCCAGCATGATGCCGCGGCGCACGACGGTCTCGTCGTCCACGATCAGTACCTTCAGCATGCGTTCTCCCCCTTTTCCAGCGGCAGACGAAGCTGCACACAGCTCCCGCCGTCCCCATTTCTCCATGCGCTCAGGCCGTACGCTTCCCCGTAGGAAAGGCGCACGATACGGTCCACATTGTTCAGCCCAAGATGCCCGCCGGGCCCCTCCTCGTGGTGCTCAAGGCGGCGCAGCACATCATCCGGGATGCCGCTCCCGTTGTCGCTGACCTTGAGCAGCAGATCCGTCCCGTCCTCCTCGGCCCAGAGCTTGATAAAGCCCTCGTCGCTGTCGGCCACGCCGTGGATGATCGCATTCTCCACCAGCGGCTGCAAAACGAGCTTGGGCACAATGCAGTGCTGAAAGCGCTCGTCCACGTCGATCTCGCAGACGAAACGGTCGCCGAATCGGACCTCCTGAATGTCGAGATAGCGCCGCACGAGCTCGAGCTCCTGCTCGAGCGTGATGCGCTCACTGCCGGAAATGCCCGCGCGCAGCAGCGCCGCAAGGTCGGCGGCCAGACCTGCCACCTGCGGCACGCCGCCGCTGACGCCCAGCCACTTCATACAGTCGAGCGTGTTGTAAAGAAAATGCGGATTGAGCTGCGATTGCAGCATCCGCAGGCGCGTTTCATTCAGCTCGCGCTCGCGCTGCACGCTGCGCGCAAGGTTCTGGCGGTATTCATCGGTCATACGGTCAAAGCTCGCGGCCAGGCGGCCCATCTCGTCGCGCCGCGCGCTCTCGATATGCACATTGTAGTCGCCGCCCTCCACGCGGCGCATCGCCGCGTCCAGCTCGCCGACAGGCTCGGAAAGGTGGCGGCTCAAGAGCCACGCCGCAGCCAGGCACAGCGCAAGGCACAAAAGGCCCATCACGCCCGCGACCAGATAGATCGAGCGGACCGCCTGAGCGGTGTAGGTGCGCGGCTGCTGCAAAATGAGCGAAAAGCCCGTCGTCCCCGCGCGAAGATAATAGCCGCAGTCTTCCTGCCCGCCGGAGAGCCGCTCGCCGCCAAGCAGCTGCGCGCGCAGCGCGGAGAGCGTATCCGCAGCGTGGACGGACTGGGAGCTGTAGACCATGCGCCAGGTGGGGTCGACCAGCAGGATATCATCCGACGGGCGCAGCAGCGGCGCAAAGAGCGCGCTGAGGCCCGCGCCGTCCAGGCGGAAGAGCACATAGCCCAGCGTCTCGCCCCCATGGGAGCGCACGGCGCAGGCGCCGCAGAGAGCGGCATCCTCCGCGCGCAGCACGGTGCCGTTCTCCTTCTGCGCGGCACAGAGCACGCCCCAGTCGGTGCTGCGGGCAGCGGGCTGCTCGGCCGCCGTGGTGTAAAGGCAGGCTCCGTCCGCGTCGTATATCTCAAAATCCGCATACGCGCGCAGCGCGACCGTATCGCGGTGCAGCAGCTGATAAAGCGTGCGGGAATCGTCTCCCCCGCGGCGCAGCGCGCTGCGCGTCACGGTACTGCGCGCCAGAAGCGTCACAGCATCCGCGCTCCCGTCCAGCACGGCGTCCAGCTGCTCGCCCAGCACCGCCATTTCCTCCTGCGCCTCGACGGACAGCGCGCGTTCGCTGCGCGCGATCATCATCTGCGTCATCAGCACGTCGCACAGGAGCAGCGGCACAAGTGCCACGAGCAGCACAGTGAAGAAGATACGGTTGCGGAACGACCGCTCGATCCATTCTCTCATGGCGTTTCCTCCCCGCAGAGCTCCTGCCAGCGCGCAAGCAGCGTTTCGCGCTGCGTGCCGGCCCAGACAAGGTCATAGGGCAGCTCGCGGATCTCCGTCAGATCCCCGCTCTCCATGTCCGCGCGCACGCTGCGGCGGCTGGTCTCCAGCGCCAGATGCCGCTGCGTTTCCGGCAGGAGCAGGAAGTCGATAAAGCGGCGGGCGTTATTCTCGTGCCTGCAGCCCTTGACCACGGCCGCGCCGTCAGGCAGGACGCTTGTGCCCTCCGCCGGATAGATAATGGCTACATCCAGCCCTTCGGCCACGGCACTGCGGGCGTTTTCCTCCAGCGTCACGCCGATGTAGCAGCGCCCGTCGGCTACGGCGGCAACAACATCGCCGCTGTCGGGCAGGGTCGTATAGCTGAGATTGCGCGCAAAGCTGCTCAGCGTCGGCTCTGGATCGCCGCCGCGCACCTGCAGGAGCGTGCACAGCGCTGTATAGGCTGAGCCGGAAACAGCAGGATCAGCAAAGGCGATCCTGCCGCGCCAGCCGGGGTCGAGCAGGTCGCCCCAGCCCTGCGGCAGGTTCTGCCGCACGAGCTTGGTATTGTAGACCAACACGAGCGAAAGCGTGGAAAACGGCGTCCACACCCCGCCGCCCAGGTCGTATTCCGGCGCGAGGAAGGCTGCGTTTTCGCTCTCGTAGGGGGCAAAACAATCGCCGTAGGCGGTCAGGCTGTCCGCCCCGCCGCCGAACATCAGGTCGCATCCGCTGTCTCCCGCAGCGATGCGGCCGAGCATCGTCATGCTGCCGCCGCTCTCGACCTCGACCCAGATGCCGGTGCGCTGCTCAAATTCCTCGATAATGGGCCTGTAGACGTTCTCCTTGTGCGAGGTGAAGATGACCAGACGGTCCTCTTCCGCGGGAGCAAAGGCAGAAGCGTCCGCCCCGCCGCCGCGGGTGCAGCCGGCAAGCGCCAGCAGCGCAAGCGCACACAGAAAAGCAGGCATCCGGCGCATAAACGTCCCCTCCCCTTTCGTTTTTTACATTTTAGCAAGAAAAAGCCCGCTTTGCAACGAATATCTTCTGGACGAAGCGGGCAAAGCGTGCTATAACAGGCTTGAAATTTTTCCGCAGGAGGCAGAATATGGACGCTCTGGACCGCTATCATGAATGGCGCGCACTCGCGCAGGATGAAGAGCTGCGGCGCGAGCTGCTCGCGCTCGACCCTGCGCGCGACCGCGCGGAGATCGACGACCGCTTTTACCGCGACCTTGCCTTCGGCACGGGCGGGCTGCGCGGCGTGCTGGGCGCGGGCACGAACCGCATGAACATTTACGTCGTGCGGCGCGCAACGCAGGGACTGGCCGCATATCTCAAGGCCGCGGGGCTCCCCCTGCGCGCCGCCGTCGCTTATGACAGCCGCATCCATTCCGACCTCTTCGCGCGCGAAACGGCGCGCGTGCTGGCGGCAAACGGCATCACCGCCTACCTCTATCCGCGCCTTGAACCGACACCCGCGCTGAGCTGGGCGGTGCGCTATTACGGCTGCGGCGCGGGTGTATGCGTCACCGCCAGCCACAATCCCGCCGCCTATAACGGCTACAAGGTCTACGGACCTGACGGCTGCCAGATCACGCTTGCGGCAGCCGCCGCCGTGCAGCGGGCCATCGAAGCAGTCGATCTCTTCACCGGCGTGCAGCTCTGCGATCTTGATGCGGCGCTTGCCGACGGGCGCATCCGCCTGATCGAGGACAGCTGCCTGGATGCCTTTCTTGACGCCGTACAGCGTCTGAGCGTCTGGGACGATGATAAGTCCGCGCTGCGCGTGGTCTACACGCCCTTAAACGGCACGGGGCGCGAATGTGTGACGAGAATCCTTGCACGCATCGGTGTGCAGGATGTCACGCTCGTACCCGGTCAGGAACTGCCTGACGGGCACTTCCCCACCTGCCCCTATCCCAACCCCGAGGAGCGCGCGGCGATGGAGCGCGGGCTCGCGCTCGCGCGCGAAACGCACGCGGATCTGCTGCTCGGCACCGATCCCGACTGCGACCGCATGGGCGCGGCAGTTCCCGACGAGGACGATTACCGGCTGCTGACCGGCAACGAGATGGGCGTGCTGCTGCTCGACTATCTCTGCCGCCGCAGGAGGGAAAACGGCACGATGCCCGCGCGTCCCGTCGCGGTGACGACCATCGTCTCCACCGCCATGGCCGACGCGGTGGCCGCGCATTACGGCGTGGAGCTGCGGCGCGTGCTCACGGGCTTCAAGTTCATCGGCGAACAGATCGGCGCGCTGGAGCGCGCAGGCGAGGCGGAGCGCTATCTCTTTGGCTTTGAGGAAAGCTACGGCTATCTTTCCGGCGTGCATGTGCGCGACAAGGACGCAGTTAACGCCGCGATGCTCTGCTGCGAGATGGCCGCGTGGTACCGCGCGCAGAACATGACGCTCGCGCAGGCGATGGACGCGCTCTATGCGCGCTTCGGCAGCTGGCGCAGCGAGCTGCAGAGCGTCGCTCTCCCGGGCGCGGACGGCATGATGCAGATGCAGCGCATCATGCAGGGCCTGCGCGGGCATGCGCCGCGCGCGCTCGGCGGCGAGACCGTCATCGAAACGCGCGATTACCTTGACGGCCTTGACGGCCTGCCGCAGAGCGACGTTCTCGAGTTCCGCACGGCGCACGCCAAGGTCATTGTCCGCCCCAGCGGCACGGAGCCGAAGCTCAAGCTCTACTACTCCGCCCGCGCAGACACGATGGACGCGGCGCAGGCCCTCTGCGCCGCCCTGCGGCGGGACATGAGCGATCGGATATCATAAAGCCCGCAGCGTGCTGCATTTGCGCCGCGCGAAGTACAGCGAGCGCCAAAATAAAAAAGTCAGGGACTTTTGTCCCTGACTTTTTAAGCTTTACAAAACGTGTACCGCATCCGGTGCGAACGTCAGGCAGCACTGCTCGCCCACGCCGTAGATGCGCTTGTTGCGCGGGTCGCTCTCGGCAAGCTTGACGAGCGTGTCGCCCACACGGACGTGATAGTTCTGGTACGAGCCCATGAAGCAGGAGAGCTCCACCCTGCATGGAAGCCCGCCCTCGTCCGCAAGCGACGCGGACTCGGGGCGCAGCACCACGGTGTACTCCTGCCCAACGCTCATTCCCTCGCGTGCGGCGACGGAAAGCCGCTCGCCCTCGATCTCCAGCACGGCAAGGCCATTATCCGTGCCGGTCATCCTGCCGCGCAGGAAGTTTGCCTCGCCGATGAAGTCGGCGACGAACTCATTGACGGGATGATAGTAGATCTCCTGCGGCGTGCCGATCTGCGCAACAACGCCCTTGTTCATAATGATGATTTGGTCGGACAGCGCCATCGCCTCGCTCTGGTCGTGCGTAACGTAAATGGCGGTGATGCCGACCTCCTGCTGGATGCGGCGGATCTCGGTCCGCATCGAAACGCGCAGCTTGGCGTCGAGGTTTGAAAGCGGCTCGTCGAACAGCAGCACGCTCGGCTCGATGACCAGCGCGCGGGCCAGCGCCACGCGCTGCTGCTGGCCGCCGGAGAGCTGGTTGGTCATGCGCCCCTCCATCCCCGTCAGCTCGACGAGGTCGAGAATATGCATCACGCGCTCATGGATCTCATCCTTGGGCACCTTGCGCAGCTTGAGGCCGTAGGCCACATTATCGAACACATTGTAGTGCGGCAGCAGCGCGTAGGACTGGAAGACCATCGCGGTGTCGCGCTTGTTGGGCGTAAGAGCGTTGATCGGTTCATCGCCGAGGTAGATCTCGCCCTCGTCAGGGCTCTCAAAGCCCGCGATCATGCGCAGCGTGGTCGTTTTGCCGCAGCCCGAGGGGCCGAGCAGCGTGACAAATGCGCCGGGTTCGATGGTGAGCGAGGTGTCCTTCACGGCGTAGAAATCCTTGCCGGTTTTGGGGTCCTGATAGATCTTGGAGATATGGTCCAGGCGAACGCCTTTTTTGATCTTATCCATGGCTTAGTCCTCCTTCATTTTCTTGCTGGTGCCGAAGTGCTTGATAAACAGGTTCATCAGCAGCACCGCGCCGTAGGTGATGATGATCAGGATGGTCGCAAACGCGCAGGCCAGGCTGTAGGAGCCCTTTTCGGCAAACTCGTTGATCTGCACCGTGATGAGCAGGAACTGCGGCGTCACGAGCAGGATGATGGCGGAAATGGCGGTGATGGAGCGGACGAACGCCGTCACAAGGCCGGAGAGGAAGGAATCCTTGATCAGCGGCAGCGTCACGGTCATGAATACCTTGAAGCTGTCCGCGCCCATATCGTAGGCGGATTCCTCAATGGACTTGTCGATCTGGCGCAGGGCGGAGATACCGCTGCGCGTACCGGTGGGCAGCGAGCGCACCACAAAGACGATGATGAGGATCAGGCCCGTGCCGTAAAGCCCCTGCAAAATGCCGGAGTGGAACAGGCCGCCCGAGAAGCCGCGGATATAGCCCACGCCGAGCACCGTGCCGGGCACGGCCATGGCAAGCATCGACACCGCCTCGATAAAGCCCTTGGACTTGAAGTTCCGCTTGACGACGAGATACGAGATGATCATGCTCAGAAGCGCCGTGATGGGCGCGGCGATCAGGCTCAGGCGGAAGGAATCCCAGAACGCCTGCAGGCCGTGATAGCGCGTGAAGATGAGTTTGAACCACTTGCCTGTCAGCGGGAAGAACTTGTAGCCCCAGGTGGGGAAGAACGCGCCGATGGGCACGCAGATATACATGAGGATAACAAACGCGGCCGCCAGTCCGCACAGAACGGTCAGCGGGACCTTGACGCTTCTGTCCTCGATCAGCATACGGCCGCGGGAGGCCTTACCGGTCAGCGTTGCGGCGGTCTTACGCTCAAGATAGTATTTCTGCACGGCGAACATCGCCAGCGTGATGCACAGCAGCACCACGGCCATCGCCGCCGCGCCCGGCTTGTCGTACGAGCCGGTGATCTGAAGGTAGATGGTGGTCGCCAGCGTATCATACGAGCCGCCGATGAGCATGGGATTGGCAAAGTCGGCGATGGATTCGATGAACGTGACGAGAAAGGCATTGCCGAGGCCCGGGAGCATCAGGGGCAGCGTCACGCTCGTGAAGACCTTGAAGCGGCTCGCGCCCATATCGCGCGCGGCCTCCTCCAGCGAGGGGTCGATGTTCTTGAGCAGACCCTTGAGCATCATGTAGCACACGGGGAAAAATGTAAGCGTCTGCACCACGGCGATGCCCCAGAAGCCGTAAACGCTGTTATCATAGATGCCGAGCAGGAATCGGGTGATGATGCCCGCCTTGCCGAACAGCATGATCATCGACAGCGACAGCACGAACGGCGGAGAGACCACCGGCAGCATCGAGACGACCTTGAATAGGCCGCCGACAAATCTGCCCATGTGGACATAAACCTCAACATAGGCGAACAGCAGGCCCAGCAGCGCCGAAAGGATGCCGACAAGAAAGCCGACCTTGAGCGTGTTGGTAATGGCCCGCGTAAAGGTGGGCATGGCAAAAATACGGCGGAAAATGGCGAAGCCGAAGCTGCCGTCGCCCACAAAACTATCCACCAGCAGGATCGCCAGCGGGTAGAGAATGAACAGAGTCAGAAATGTGATGAGTACGACGATGGTGGTGACCATGACCGGATCGGCCATCAGCTTTTTCCGGTCGAGCGCCGCACCTTGAGATCGTGCCATAAAAAGCCCCTTTCTCATCCCTGTCAGCGGAAAGGAATGGTCCAAAAAGTAGAATGTGCGGGAAGAAAAAGAAACGGGGCGGCGGCTTCGGCCGCCGCCTCGTCAGTTGCGTGTTGCAGGGGAGACGCGGATGGAAGGATCAGATCACTCGGTCTTGAAGCGGTCCGCACCGGTGTCGGCGCCGGAATTGCTCAGAGCGGTCATGACTTCCTCAACGTAGGTCTTGATGTTCTTGGTGGCGTCGTCGAAATCATAATCCATGACGTTGTCCGGATCAAGGCCGAACTCAGTGGCTGCCTCAGGCTGGGTCGCGTTATCGATAACGAGGAACTGATAGGAGCCATTCTGGGCCGCGAGATTCACGCAATCGGGAGAGAGCGCATACTCGATCCACAGCTTCGCGGCATTGGGGTGCGCCGCACCCTTGAAGATGGCGGTGGCGCCGATCTCGCAGGAGGTGCCGGAGGACGGGATGATGAGCTGGATATTGTCATAGCCGTTGTCCAGGATCTGGGTGATGCCATCATGCAGGAAGCCGATGCCGATCACGCACTCGCCGGTGCCGACGTTCTTGCTCGGGCCGGAGCCGGACTTGGTGTAGACTTCGATGTTCTTATCAAGGTCAACAAGGTACTGGATGCCTTCGTCATGGCCGTACTTCTGGATCATCGTGTTGATGACGAGCTTGGCCGTGCCGGCGGTGTTGTAGTTGGACAGCCAGATCAGGCCCTCATACTCGGGCTTGAGCAGATCCTGCCAGTCCTGAGGAGCCTCAAGGCCCATACGCTCGAGCTCGGTGGTGTTGACCATGAAGCCGAGGATGCCGGTGTAAATGCCGTACCAGTAGCCGTCAGCGTTCTTATACTGGGGCTTGGTGATGTGAGAGGCGTTCTCGGCCTGATAGGCTTCGAGCAGGCCCTCAGCCGCACAGACGTTGTACGGATCGGTCGTGCCGCCGAACCAGACGTCCGCGGACGGGTTGCCGTTCTCTTCCTCGATCTTGGCCTGGACCTCACCGGTGGACAGGCGCTGATACTCGACCTGAATACCATAGAGCTTCTCAAAGTTCTCGCAGGCGGCGGCGAGGTACTCTTCCTCGCAGGAGCCGTAGACGACGAGCTTGCCCTCGGCCTGAGCCGCGGCGACGAGATCGTTCTCTTCGGTGGTCTGCTGATCATCGGCCGGCTGCTGTTCGTCCGTCTTCTTGTCGCCGCAGGCGACGAGGGAGAGCAGCATCATGAGCGTCAGGAGCAGTGCAATGAGCTTCTTCATGCTAATTTCCTCCATTTTCAGTTAATACGGCGGGCGCGGGGCCTCCCGCTCCGTCGATTCTGAAATTTTAACGCCTGCATGAATAAATATCAAGCTTCGCAAATAAACTTGTCAGTATTGCACGGGTTTTGTCAGATTCGTCCCCAGTCACGCAAAAATGCACGGGGAGACCCGTGCATTTTTCTTCCGCTTTTCGCTCTGCGCTCACACGAGCGTCAGATACAGTACACCCTCGATCTTTTCCATCTCGGCGATGGCGGCCTCGAGCGTCGTCTTTTTGCCGACCCACAGCGTGAACGTGCCGCACAGCGGCGCGCTCTCCTCGCCGTAGTTCGGTTCGTTATAAAGGTTGAAGTCGGAAAATGTATAGTCATGCTCGCGCGCATAGCGCACCATCCGGCCGATGACCTGTGTGGAGCGCATCTCGCAGTAGACCTCCGAAACCTTCTGGTTCTTCTCGATATGCTGGTCCACCAGGCGCAGAATGTTCATGGCGATCAGAATAAAGGCATAGCAGATGGCACCGCCCGTATAAAAGCCCGCGCCGAGCGCCAGGCCAATATTCGCCACAGCCCAAAGGCCCGCCGCCGTCGTCAGTCCCTTGATCTCCTGACTCTTGGTGACCAGGATCGTACCCGCGCCGAGAAAGCCAAGCCCCGTGATGACCGATGCCGGCATACGCACCAGGTCTGTCGTACCGACGCACTGGCCGATAAAAATATTCGTCATCATCACCAGCGCAGAGGCGTCGGCCACGATGATATAGGTGCGGAAACCCGCCGCCTGCTTGTGCCGCTCGCGCTCGTAGCCGAGCGTACCGGCAAACACGGTGGTGAGCAGGAGCCGCACCGTGATCTCAAGGATCGAAAGCTCCGGCAGTCCTTCCAGAACACTCTGCATCGCGCGCCCTCCGTTTTTCCAAAGTGTTCCGGCGCGGCATCAGCGGGCCGCACCGGTTTGCAGAACAGTATATCCGAGGGCGGCGCAAAAAACAACGCGATAATTATTAGATTTTCAGGTCAAATCTGTCATGTTTACCCGAACGGACGCCGGCGCGCAAAAAATGGGAGCCGCGCCGCGGCTCCCGTTCCTGTTCATTTCTCTTCGCCGATCGCGGCGCGGAAGGCCGCATCACGGTCAAACGTACCGGCGACAAAGCCGTCGACCTCCTTGCAGGCACGGCACAGGCTCAGGCTGAAGCCCGTGAGGATCTGCGCGATCTGCGCATCGTCATAAGGGCACTCCCCTGTTACGATCAGTGTCGAGAGCGAGTGGCCTACCAGCCACATATCGCGGAAGTAGCGCTCCGCCGTCGCCGCGTCCATGCGGTAAATGCGCTCGATTGAAGGAAGCACCTGCTCCTGCAGGCGGCGCATCGCCGCGAGCGCGCCGCCGCGCTCGTCGGATCTCAGAAACAGCAGGCGGTAAAGCTCCGGCTCCTCGCGCGCAAAGCGGATATGCTGCATCCCGACGCCGAAAAACGGCACCCTGGTGCGCAGGCCATCGGCCGCATAGCGCTCGTAGACCGCCTGCGCGGCCAGACGCACCTCCTCGCGCACCTCGTCCATGGACTTGAAATAGGTAAAGATCGGGCGCGTGGACACGCCAAGCTCCGCGGCGATATCGCGCGTCGTCACCGCCTGCGCGCCGCGCCTGCGGGTGATGTTCAGCGCCGCGTTCACGATCTCTTCTTTGGTAAATTTGACCTTTGGAGGCATGGTTCTCATCCTTTCTGCGTGGATGCTCCGTGCGCGGCGGGTTCGTTTCGCCCCGTTGCACAACGCATGTTATTATAAGCTGCGGCCGCGCTTCTGTCAAGCGCCCGCACAGCAGAGAAGGCGGCGCAGCCCCACGCCTCATCTATTGCAGTTAAGCATTATCTTAATTCGGAGTTTTTTTCGATTCTGTAAATTCTACCCGCAGGTCCTTGATTTTTGCAAGGCAAAGGATATACTAATTTCAGACATTTCCATTCAAAGGAGGTATTTTTTCATGTCCGCACCGAAAACAGCCGCAAGGCTTTCCAAAAGGCCGCCGCTGTCTCCGCAGGAGCTGAAGCAGATCGATGCCTACTGGCGCGCAGCAAACTACCTGACCGCCTGCCAGCTGTATCTTCTCGACAATCCGCTGCTTGAGCGTCCGCTGCGTGAGAGCGACCTGAAGCAGACCATTGTCGGCCACTGGGGCACCTGCCCGGGCCAGAACTTCATCTACACGCACTTAGACCGCGTCATCAAGCGCGATGACCTCGATATGATCTACCTCTCCGGCCCCGGTCACGGCGGCAACGCCATGGTCGCGCAGGACTGGCTGGACGGCAGCTATACCGAGATCTACCCCAACATCACGCGCGATAAGGAGGGCATGCAGAAGCTCTTCAAGCGTTTCTCCTTCCCCGGCGGCATCCCAAGCCATGTCGCGCCCGAAACGCCGGGCTCCATCCACGAGGGCGGTGAGCTGGGCTATTCCCTCGCCCACGCGTTCGGCGCGGTGGCGGATAACCCCGATCTGATCGCAGCCTGCGTCGTCGGCGACGGCGAGGCCGAGACCGGCCCGCTCGCCACGTCCTGGCATGGCAACAAGTTCATGAACCCGATCACCGACGGCGCGGTCCTGCCGATCCTGCACTTAAACGGCTTCAAGATCGCGAACCCGACCATCTTCTCCCGCATGAGCCATGAAGAAGTCGAGTGCTTCTTCCGCGGCTGCGGCTGGGAGCCGCGCTTTGTCGAGGGCGACGAGCCCGAAACCATGCATCAGCAGATGGCCGCCGCACTTGACTGGGCCATCCGCGAGATCAAGCGCATCCAGCGAGCCGCGCGCACAAGCGGCAAAGCGAGCCGCCCGCGCTGGCCGATGCTCGTGCTGCGCACGCCCAAGGGCTGGACGGGCCCCAAGGAGGTCGACGGCAACGCGATCGAAGGCAGCTGGCGCGCCCATCAGGTGCCCATCTCCATGGGCGCGGATGAAAAAAAGCACCTGCCGCTGCTTGAACAGTGGCTGCGCTCCTACAAGCCCGAGGAGCTCTTCAATGCGGACGGCACGCCGGTCGAGCTGATCGCGTCCTTCCCGCCCAAGGGCACACGCCGCATGGGCGCAAACCCGCACGCGAACGGTGGTCTTCTCCTGCGCGATCTGCGCACGCCCGACTTCCGCGACTACGCGGTCGATATCCCCGCTCCCGGCGCGGTCGAGGCGCAGGATATGTACGTCCTCGGCACCTACGTCCGCGACGTGATGAAGCTCAACATGGACTCGCGCAACTTCCGCATCTTCGCGCCCGACGAGACGGCGTCCAACCGTCTGCAGGCTGTATTTGACGTCACGGGCCGCCGCTTCCTTGATCCGCAGGTCGAGGGCATCGACGAGCACCTTGACCCTGATGGCCGCGTGATGGACTCCATGCTCTCCGAGCACTTCTGCGAGGGTTTCCTCGAGGGGTATCTGCTGACGGGCCGCCACGGCTTCTTTGACAGCTACGAGGCCTTCATCCGCATCGTCGACTCGATGTTCTCCCAGCATGCCAAGTGGCTCAAGATGTGCAACGAGCTCCCCTGGCGTCACGATATTGCTTCTCTCAACTATATCCTCGCCTCCAACGTCTGGCAGCAGGACCATAACGGCTTCACGCATCAGGACCCCGGCTTCCTCGACCACGTCGCCAACAAGAAGGCGGACGTCGTGCGCATGTATCTGCCGCCCGATGCCAACTGCCTGCTCTCCTGCTTTGACCACTGCATCAAGAGCCGCAACTATGTGAACGTCATCGTCGCGAGCAAGCACCCGCGCCCGCAGTGGCTGACGATGGAGCAGGCCGTCAAGCACTGCACGCAGGGCATCGGCATCTGGGAGTGGGCCTCCAACGATCAGGGCCAGGAACCCGACGTGGTCATGGCCTGCTGCGGCGATACACCGACGCTCGAGACGCTCGCCGCCGTGACGATCCTGCGCCGCGAGCTGCCGGAGCTCAAGATCCGCGTCGTGAACGTCGTGGACCTGATGAAGCTCCAGCCGCACACCGAGCACCCCCACGGCCTGACCGACGAGGAGTACGACACGCTCTTCACCAAGGACAAGCCCATCATCTTCGCCTACCATGGCTATCCCACGCTGATTCACGAGCTGACCTACCGCCGCCACAACCGCAACCTGCATGTGCGCGGCTACAAGGAAGAGGGCACGATCACGACTCCGTTCGACATGCGCGTGCTCAACGACATCGACCGCTTCGACCTCGTCATCGACACGGTGCGCCGTCTGCCGCAGCTGGGCAACCGCGGCGCTTACCTTATCCAGAAGATGAACGACAAGCTCGTCGAGCACCGCCAGTATATCAAGGACAACGGCGTGGATCTTCCCGAGGTCCGCGCGTGGCAGTGGAACGACGGCAAAGGCGTTGAAGCATAAGGGGGGACTGCATCATGCGTATTGCCATCCCCGTTATGGGCGATGCCGTCTTCTCCCCGCTCGGCGGGGCGGAGGCCTTCCATTTTTACGAGGATGACCACGGCAAGGTCGTGCGTCAGTTCCTCGTGCCGATGGAAAAGGGCGGCACAGACGCCGCTGTCGATCTTCTGGAGCGTTACGGCATTGACGCGCTGATCTGCGGCGCGATCGGCGAAGAAGAGCACCGCGCGGTATCCATCGCCGGCATCATGATCTTCCCCACCGCCGTGGAAAAGGCGGACGATGCGGCCCTCGCTTTTCTCAGCGGAGCCATCGCCTTCGATCCCGCCAACAGCTGCAACGCCTGCGGACACGGACATGCCTGCTCGCTGGACTGCAAAAGCTGCTCGCTGAAATAAGAAAAAAGAGAGGCAAGCCAAAGGCTTGCCCCTCTTTTTTGCTGCCGTTATCCGTTGTTTTTCAGCCAGTCGGGCATCTCATCACTGCCGGAGGCGGTGTTATCCGTTCCAGAGGAGGTCCCGCTGCCCGTATTGGCGTCGCCGCTGCCGGTGGTACTGCCGGTATTGCTGCCGGAATTGCTGCCGGAATTGCCCGAAGCGGCAGTGCTGCTGCCCGACGTACTGCCGGTGCCGCTGCCCGACGATACTGCTCCCGCGGCGCTCGTCGTTCTTGGCTCGGGGCGCGTGGTGGAGAGATAATCCGAATTGATCCAGCCGAACTTGTCCCCCACCTGCACGAACGTCCAGCCGTCCTGCTTGGCGGCCGCCTTGACCTCGGTGCCGAGGTCCACGAGCTTGACCTTGTCATAGCTCGTGCCCGGGCCGCTGCGCAGGTTCACACCGTCGGAGGTGTAATAGACGTAGTACTTGTCATATACGGACTTGGGCTTGACCGCGACCTCGCTGTGGCCCGTAAGGTCGAGCCAGTCGATCTTATCGCCGGCAGACGACGAGTTTGTACCGGTATTCGTGCCCGTGCCGGTCTGCGGCGCGTCGCCGGTGCCGGTCTGCGTGCCCGTCTGCTCATCACCGCCCGTCTGACCGTCCTCAGGCGTATCGCTGCCGTCGGGGTCTTCAAGCTGCGTGCCGCCCTGCTGGACGCCGCCGTTCTGCAGCTGCTCGATCTTCGTCTGTGCGGCGGCAAGCTCCTTGCGCGCGCCGCTGAGCTTCGCGCCCAGCACGATCGTGACGATCAGCAGCACCAGCGTCGCCGCCAGAAGTCCCATAAATATCACATACAGCGGATTGCGCCTCGGTTTGCGGCGGCTGACCCGACGTCCTTCCATCGTTCGTTCCTCCCTGTCGTTGTATTTTCTTTCAGCCTTATTCTACAAAATCTGCGCAGGTTATGTCAAGCGGCTTTCCCGTTTAGACGCTGAAATTCACAAAAAGTTCCCAGATCGCGCAAAAAAGAGCCGCCGCGGCGGCTCTTTCTGCTCTGTATGTTACAGCTGGTGCTCATGCTGCTTTTCCCTGCGCTCTTTACGGCGCTCCAGCAGCTCCTTTGGCTCGGCCTCGGCGAGCTTGCGCTCGCGGCGCTCCAGCACCTCCCTCGGCTTTTCGGTGATCTCGCCGGCGGCCTTGAGCGCCTCCTTCGTGGCCAGCGGACCGGCCAGCTCATAGATCAGCACGGAGAAGAGGATGATGTTGCGGATCAGGCCGCCGTCCTCCGCGCCGAGCGCCTGCGCGCTCACACACATGCCAAGCGCCACGCCCGCCTGCGGCAGCAGCGTGATGCCGAGGTATTTGACGACCTTCTCGCTGCAGCCGACCATGCGCGCCGACCAGTCCGCGCCCACACACTTGCCGATCGAACGGGCGAGGATGTAGATCACGCCCACGAGCACGAGCGTCGGCTCGGCAAAGACCTCAAGGCGCAGTTCCGCGCCGCTGATGACAAAGAACACTGCCAGCAGCGGCTGCGACCACTTGTCCGCACGGCCCATCAGGTCGTCCGACAGCGGACAGATGTTGCAGAACACCGTGCCGAGCATCATGCACACCAGCAGCGAGGAAAAGCCCAGCTTCACCTCGCCGAAGTGCACCTCGAGCATCGAGATGCCGACCGTAAGGAACACGAAGGCAATGGTCATCGACAGGCGGTTGGTGTTGGAATAGAACATCGTCTCGAGCTTTGTGAGGATAAAGCCCGCAAGCGCGCCGAGCAGCAGAGAGCAGAAGATCTCAATGCAGGGGTTGAGCAGGATGGAGACAAGGCTCACCGTGCCGCTGACAAGAGCGCGCGCCACACCGAACGACACCGCAAAGACGATCAGGCCCACTGCATCGTCGAGCGCGACGATCGGCAGCAGCAGATCCGTCAGCTCACCCTTCGCCTTGTACTGGCGCACGACCATCAGCGTGGCCGCAGGCGCAGTGGCCGCGGCAATGGCGCCAAGCGTGATGGCCGCAGGGAGCGAGAGGATGTCGGGCCGCAGCGTGTGGAAAATGATGAGCGATACATCAACGAGCAGCGTGGCCGCAAGGGCCTGCAGCACGCCGATGATAAACGCCTGACGACCGGTCTTCTTCAGCTGGCTGAGCCGAAACTCATTGCCGATGGAAAAAGCGATGAAGCCCATCGCCACGTTGGAGATCATCCCCAGCGCCTCGACCTCTTCATAGCTGGAAAAGCCGAGCCCCGGCACACCGAGCCGGCCAAGCACGAACGGCCCGATCAACACACCCGTAACCAGAAACGCCGTCACATCGGGCAGATGCCAGCGGCTGAAAATTCGCGTCATCAAAAGCCCCGCGAGCAGCGCGACGGCAAGATTCAAAATAGCTGTCATGGAATACCCCTTCACAAACCGAAGTGTCGGGCGGGCGGACCGCCTAAGTACAGTATTGTAGTCCGTTTTCGCAAAGAAAGCAAGCTTTTTTGCATTTTTTATCCCTGCCCGCAAAAAATGCAGCGGCTCCTGCAAAGAAGCCGCTGCACCCTGTCATCGTATTTTGCTTTACTCTCCGCTCACACGCACGCCGGAGAGGTAGCAGTTGCCGAAGCCGTCGCTGTAGTCGCCGCGCAGGCCCTCGCGCAGCAGGTGCGCCGTGCCATCAAAATACACCGGCGAGAGTGCCGTGCTTTCCAGCAGCATCGTCTCGGCATCGTGTAAAAATGCAACGCGCGCCACCAGATTTTCCGACGCGTCTGCAACGCCCAGCAGCACATCATAGGTGCCGTTGTCATAGCCGATCAGATTCTGTTCGTTCTCGGTGCACCAACGGTCCAGAAAGCTCATCGCGTCGTCGTACTGCGCCACGATCTCCTGCATGGCGAGCTCATAGTTCCGCTCGCTCATGCGAGTGTCGTACTCCTCCTGCGTCACGCCGCGCAGCATCACGTTCACTCCCAGCGTGTCGCGCCACATGGTCTGCAGCGCGAGCGCTACCGCGTCGCTCTCTTCCCCGGCGACATACAAAAGCTCCACCGGCGGGAACATGCTGGTGCTGTAATAGCCCGCAAAGGTGAGCTCGCTGCGGGCCTCCTCCTGCCGCGCGGCAAGGCCGTCGGCATCCACGGCGCACAGCTCGCCGCCGGTCGTGCGGTAATCATCCTCCGATTCGCTTGAATCGGTGATGCCGTAGGGCACAAGGCCCGTCGCAGGGCGGTTCTCCGCGCCGCCCGCGGCGGCCGCAGCCTCGCGGTCGATGGCAAGGTCAAAGGCCCTGCGGATATGGTCGTTGGAAAAGAGATCGGTCTGGTTGTTGTAGAGCACGCAGCAGGTCGCATAAATCGCCGTCTCGCTCCACCCCTCGTTCTGCGAGAGCTGCTCGATCACCTGTCCGGGCAGTTGGGACACATAGTCGACCTCACCCGCCTCGTAAAGTGCCCATGCCGCATCGGTATCGGCGGCAAAAACAAACTGCAGCTCGTCGGGGCCGACCAGCTTCGCTTCATAGTATTCCCCATTGCGCGCGGCGGTCAGGGAGCCCGACTTCACCCAGGTCTTCACGCAGTACGCACCGTTGGTCACAACGTCCGTGCTCTCAAAGGACACATCCTTGAGGTCGCGGCGCAGCGGCATCGTAGCCACCGCCGTGCATACGCCCTCGATAAAGTAGGCGCAGGGGGATGTCAGCGTCACGCAGAAGGTCGTCTCGTTCTTCGCCGACACCTGCAAAAGCGAGGCGTCGCCGCTCTCGCGCACCGCATCATAGCCCGCCACCACGCTCAAAAGCGCGTGGTTGGGCGCCCCCGTCGCAGGATCGGCCAGGCGCTGCCAGGCGTAAACAAAATCGTCCGCCGTGACCTTCTTCCCGTCCGACCAGCGCGCACTGGAGCGCAGCGTGAAGCGGTAGGACACCGTGCCGTCGTAATTGACCTCCTCGGTGTACTCCTTGGCCATGCCGTTGGAAAGCACGGCACGACCGCTGCCGTCATCGCTCATGCGCATCAGGTTCTCATACAGCGCGTAAAACACGCTGTTGGCGTTGTCGTCCGTGTTCATCGCGGGGTCGAGCGACGCGAGCGCGTCGCAGACGCTCGCGCGCAGCGTGAACGTTTCGGTCTCCGTCTGGTTCTTTCCGCAGCCGGACAGCAGCCCAAGCAGCAGCGCCGCGCCAAGCAGCAGCGCCGCGATCCGTTTGATTTTTTTCATAGTCTCTCCCGTTATCAAAAGCGCGGCAAAATACCGCCCCATTTTCATAATACGGGAGACATTATAGCGAATTTTCCCGTTCTTGTAAAGCCGCGTGTGCAAAAAGTTACAGTTTGTTACCAATTTCAGGGCACAAAAAAGGCGGAGAGATGCACTCCCCGCTCTTTTTCCATTCGATTTCAATCCTCAACGAGCCTTCCGCTCTCGTCCAGATGCGCCTTTTTGATCTCATTGCCCGTGAATTTTGCGATCGCGTCCAGCCGCATGCCGGAGGGATAGTCCGCCACCAGCGTGTAGGCCGCGCCGCGCCGCCTGGCGCGGCCCGTGCGGCCGATGCGGTGGACGTAATACTCGTTTTCAAGCGGCACATCGTAGTTGAACACCGCGTCCACGTCGTCCACGTCGATGCCGCGGGCGGCGACGTCGGTCGCGACGAAGACCGGCAGCTCGCCGCGGCGGAAGCGCGCCATCACGGCCTCGCGCTTTTTCTGCGGGATATCGCCGTGGATACAGTCCACGTCCAGCCCCTCCATCATAAGGAAGGCCTTGAGCCGCTCGGCCATGCCCTTCGTGTTGCAAAACGCCATCACGCGCTCGTGGCCCTCGGCGCGAATGATCTGCGCCATGACGTGCGCCTTGTCGTTCTGGCCCACGTCGATGCGGTACTGCGCGATGTCCGGCTTGTTCTCTTCCTTGGCCTGCACGGTGATCTCCTCAGGATCGCGCTGGTACATCCAGCTGATGTCCATGACCTCGCGCGAGATGGTCGCGGAGAACATGCCGAGGTTGCGGCGGGAGGACAGCTTGTCCAAAATACGCGTCACATCGTGGATAAAGCCCATGTCGAGCATGCGGTCAGCCTCGTCGAGCACGACGGTCTTGACATGGTCGAGCTTGACGGTGCGGCGCTTCATGTGGTCGCTCAGGCGGCCGGGCGTCGCCACGACGATCTGCGGGTGCTTTT
>CAKTLD010000010.1 GCA_934572445.1 uncultured Oscillospiraceae bacterium | reverse complement strand
TCGAGGGACGCGCCGACGGCGAGGCCGTCCTCAGAGAAGGCGGACTGGGTGCGGCCGTAGACGATCTGCAGGAACAGCTCGCGCATGGCGGTGTTGATGGCGTCGCACACCAGGTCGGTGTTCAGCGCCTCGAGAATGGTCTTGCCGATCAGGATCTCGGAAGCCATGGCGGCGGAATGGGTCATGCCCGAGCAGCCGATGGTCTCAACGAGCGCCTCCTGAATAATGCCCTCCTTGACGTTGAGCGTCAGCTTGCAGGCGCCCTGCTGGGGCGCGCACCAGCCAATGCCGTGGGTGAAGCCGGAAATATCGGCGATCTGCTTGGCCTGGACCCACTTGCCCTCTTCGGGAATGGGAGCGGGACCGTGATATGCGCCCTTGGCGACCGGGCACATGTGCTGGACTTCGGTCGTGTAAATCATTGCGGTCATCCTTTCTTATCCTCTGTCTCCGCAAAAATGCGGAACGTATCATACATATGGTTATCATAGCAAACCGACGCTGCTTTTGCAAGGTTAAAAAGCGGAAATCCTGCTAAAAAGCGCTTTAGCACGCTGGATTTGACGAAAAGAAAAACCGGCGTGCCGAAGCGGCGCCGGTTTTCAGTTTCCATATTTTTCATACAAGCGCCATCACCGTCTCGTAGATACGCTCCGTCGCATCCGGCACGCCAAGGCGCGCCATCTGTTCTGCCATGCTCCGCAGGCGCGGCGCATCGTTCAGGATACTCGCCGCGGCGGCAAAGAGCTTTTTGCCGTCCAGCCCCTCTTCCGGCAGCACGAGCGCCGCGCCGTGGTTGCCGAGCAGCGCCGCGTTCTTTTCCTGATGGTGGTTCGTCACGTTGGGCGACGGCACCAGGATCGCCGGAACGCCGAGCGCCGTCAGCTCACTGAGCGTGGACGCGCCCGCGCGGCAGATGACGAGATCGGCGGCGCGCATGACCGTCGCCATGTCGTAGATGTACTCGCGCACATCGAGCGCGGGATGCTCGGCGATCTCCAGCCCGTCGTCGTGCATCCACTGCTGCATCGGCTCCCAACAGATCCCGCCGACACCGTGGATGTGATAAAACGGCTCTTTCGCGCTTTCCAGCGTCAAAAACTCCGCCATCGCGCGGTTCATCGCGCTTGACCCAAGGCTGCCCCAGAACGAAACGATCAGGGGGCGGCCGTCGTCCACGCCGAGTTTTTCCTTGGCCTGCCGCTTACTTCTCGCAAAGAAGTCGCCGCGCACGGGCGTACCGGTCACGACCACCTTGTCGGGATGTTTGTAGTGTGCGCGGCAGTCCTCAAAGCCGACCATGATGCGCCGGCAGTAGGGTTCCAGCTGACGCGTCGTCAGCCCCGGCACGATGTTTGACTCATGCACCGCCGCAGGGATGCCCGCCTCCGCGCCGTAGCGCACGATGGGATAGCTCGCGTAGCCGCCGGTGCCGACGATCAGGTCTGGGTGAAAATCGTTCAGGATGGCGTTCGCCTCGCGCCCGGCATGGGCAAGGTTTTTGAGCGTGATGAGATTATGCCTGATCTCCGCAGGCCGGAATGAACGGTGGAACGACGAGATATTCACCGTGCGGAAGGGATAATCCGTGTGCGCGAGCAGATCGCGTTCCAGGCCGCGCTCCGCGCCGACAAACAGGATCTCGACGCGCGGGTCCTTCTGCCGCATATAGCCCGCCAACGCAAGTGCGGGATTGACGTGCCCCGCCGTGCCGCCGCAGGTAAAGATGACCTTCATGCCGTTTTCCCTCCCTGATAACGCGTCATCGCATCTGGCGCGAGACGCTCAGTACGATGCCGACCTCAGCCAGCTGCACGGCGAGCGCCGTGCCGCCGTAGCTGAAAAACGGCAGCGAAATGCCCGTGTTGGGAATCAAATTCGTCACGACCGCGATGTTGAGAAAGACCTGCAGGGCGATCTGCGTCGTCACGCCGACGGCAAGCAGGCTGCCGAAGCGGTCGCGCGCGTGCAGGGCGATCCAGTAGCCGCGAATGATGAACAGCGCAAACATGACCATGATGATGACCGCGCCGACAAGGCCCAGTTCCTCACAGATGATGGCAAAGATAAAATCGTTGTGCTCCTCGGGCAGGAACTGAAACTTCTGCCGGCTCTTGCCGAAGCCCACGCCGAAAAGCCCTCCCGAGCCGATGGCGAGCAGGGATTGCCGGATCTGATAACCGTTGCCGCGCATCCACTCCTCGTTGAGCGGGTCGAGCCAGATGGCGATACGGCTCGAGTTGTAGGTGATCAGCCCCGTGGCAAAGGCATAGGCCACAAAGGCAACGAGCGCAAAGCCTGCAAACACCCAATAGTTGCGAATACCGCCGACGTACATCATCACCGCGCCGATGCCCAGCAGCAGCACAAGGCCGGAAAAGTGCGGTTCCTTATACATCAGAAAGCCGATCACGCCGAGGATCGCTGCATAGGGGATGATGCCGTAGCGCAGGGTGGCCATTTTGTCCTTCTTCTTTGAGATGCTGTCGGCAAAGTAGAGGATGATGCCGACCTTGGCGACCTCAGAGGGCTGAAACTGAAGCGACGAGGTGATGCGAATCCAGCGCTGCGCGCCATGCGTCAGTTTGCCCGTACCGATGCCAGGGATCAGGACGAGGATCAGCAGCATGATCGAAACGAGCAGTGCAAGCTTTGCGACCGCCCGGTAGCGCTCGTAGTTGATCTTGCCGATGACGAACATCGCCGCAAGGCCTATGACGGCAAATACGCCCTGTCGGATGAGATAATAGGCAGGATTACCTTCTTCATAATAGGCCGAGGGGAAGCTGGCGGAAAAGAGCATCAGCAGTCCCACGCTCAGCAATGCAAGCATGAGCAGGAGATACGGCATGTCGATCGGACCACGGCCCGCTTCGCGCGCAGCAGCCTCGATGGCCTTTGCGCGCTCGCGCTGCTCCTGCCGCAGCAGGCGTTCTTCCTTGGTCATGCAGTCCTCCCCCTTTCATTTGACTCAAAATTGAGTGATGCACCATTTTGATAATGAATATCACTCCGCGCTATGCCTCACCGCAAGCGGTTCGACACTTGCTCCGCGCAAAGTGTTTTTTGCCGCGCACAGGCCGCGGCAGCCGGGCAGCCGTTGCAGCTCTGCTACTTTACGGATGCCGCGTGCTCCTTGCAGGCAAAAACGATCAATATCATTTGCCGCCTGCGGGCAGCAAACAAATTTAATCTGTCGCGGGGGACGGTCATCATTGCGGCATTACGATTTTCACACCTTTCAGGTGCGCCGACTGTGTCGTTTTCTCGAAACCGCCTCGCTGTTTCCTCCACTGGCGGTACTTCATCGGTTTCCATGCGCGTCAGCGGCACTCTGCGGTGTGCGGCACGGTGAGTGCCGCGCACTGCAGCTCCCTCAAAATCGCGCTTCGCACGATTTTGAATATTTTAAAAATGAAATCTGTTTAATACTCCGAACAGCGCCGCCATGCAGCACAGGGCGCTCACCGTGGTAAAGATCGCCACAAGCTTCACTTCGCTCCAGCCGCAGAGCTCAAAGTGGTGGTGCAGCGGCGCCATTTTGAACAGACGCTTGCCGTGCGTGGCCTTAAAATAGATGACCTGCAGAATATCGGAAAGCGTTTCGCAGATATAGATGAAACCAACAGGGATCAGCACAAGCGGCATATCGTAGGCAAAGGCCAGCGCCGCCACCGTGCCGCCGAGGAAAAGCGAGCCCGTGTCGCCCATGAAGACCTTGGCGGGGTGGAAATTGTAAATGAGGAAACCCAGCAGCCCGCCGACAAGCGCGCCGGAATAAATGCCCAGCTGCTCATAGCCCTGCCACCAGATGGCCACCACCGCGAAAAACAGTCCCACCGGCACCGTCACGCTGCCGGCCAGACCGTCGATGCCGTCGGTGATGTTGACGGCATTGACCGTGCCGACGATAACAAAGGCCGCAAACACCATGTACACCGGCCAGCTCAAAACGATCTGGGTATTGAAAAACGGCACATAGAGGTTCGGTGTCAGCATTCCCTCAAAGCGCATCAGGCAGAGGAACGCGACCGCCGCGGCAAGCTGGAGCAGGAACTTCTGGATCGCCGTGAGGCCGAGATTCTGCTTGTGCTTCACCTTTTCAAAGTCATCCAAAAAGCCGATACCGCCGAAGATCAGGGCGAAGAAGAAGATGTAGAGGTGCTTAAAGTCCCCCGCCATCATGCCCTTCCAGCCGCAGATCAGAATGGAGACCAGGATGCCGAAAATGAACATCAGGCCGCCCATCGTGGGCGTACCGGCCTTGCCAGCGTGCCAGGTGGGACCGTCCTCGCGGATGCTCTGCCCCGCCTTCAGCTTGCGCAGCTCAGGGACCAGATACCGCCCCGTGACCGCAGATACCACAAAGCTCAGGATGCTCGCAATGATGATCTTCATGTTCGTTGTCCTCCGCCGCCGCAGCGGCTTCCTTCCTTTGTACTTGCGCGAACTGCTCGCGCACGACCTCCCTCTCGTCGAGGTGGTATTTCGTGGTTCCGATCTCCTGATAGGTTTCGTGCCCCTTGCCGCACAGCACAACCACATCGCCCGCCTCTGCCTCGCGCAGGGCAAAGCCAATGGCCTCGCGCCGGTTTTCGATCACGGCAAAGGGGGTGCGGCTGTCGAGAATTGCGGGCAGCACATCGCGCAGGATCTCGTAGGGATTCTCGGTACGGGGATTGTCGCTCGTCAGCACGACAAAGTCCGCCAGCGCCGCGGCGATGGTCCCCATGCGGGGGCGCTTGGTCCGGTCACGGTCGCCGCCGCAGCCGAACAGCGCGATCACGCGCCCGTCGGCAAAGCCGCAGACCGTGGAGAGAATGTTTTTCAGCCCGTCGGGCGTATGGGCATAGTCGATGATGACCGTGAACGGCGCGCTCAGCGGCACGACCTCGCACCGGCCCTTGACGCCGACGCAGTCCGTCAGCGCCTTCGCCGCGTCGGAAAGCGGCACGCCGAGCGCCTGCACGGCGCAGAGCGCCGCGAGCGCGTTGTAGAGCGAAAAGCCGCCCGGAATACCGATGGCCGTTTCCTCATGGTCGAGATCCGTGCAGGCGGTAAAGCGCACGCGGTCGTTATCGTAACGGGCGCGCCAGCCGACAAGGTCGTTGGTCATGTTCTGCCCGTAGGTATGCCGCACGCTGGCAAAGTGCGCAAGAATACGCTGCGTCCACGCATCGTCGCCGTTGACGCAGGCGATATCGCAGGCGTCAAAGAGCAGGGCCTTGGCGTCGCAGTAGGCCTCCATCGTACCGTGATAGTCGAGGTGGTCCTGCGTGAGATTCGTAAAGATGCCCACGCGGAAGCGGATACCGGCTACGCGGCGCTGTACGAGCGCGTGAGACGAAACCTCCATCACAACGTATTGGCAGCCCGCGTCTGCCATTCGGGCCAGCAGCCGCTGGACGCTCAGTGCGTCGGGCGTGGTGCGCTCGGCGGGCAGCGCCTCGCCGCCGATCATGTTCTGGTTCGTGCCGATCAGCCCGACCTTCGCGCCGCGTGTTCGCTCCAGCAGCTGTTTGATCAGATAGGTGGTGGTCGTTTTGCCGTTGGTGCCGGTCACGCCGACCATCGTCATTTTTCCCGCCGGAGTACCATACCATACCGCCGCGCAAAGTGCAAGCGCTTCATGCACATCGGGCACAAGAATATAGGGGATCTCCTCCTGCGGCGGCTGCATGCACACGGCGCAGACCGCGCCGCGCGCCGCGGCCTCGGCAATATAGCCGTAGCCGTCCTCCTTTGCACCCGGAACGGCAAAGAAGAGGTCCCCCTCCCCCGCCGCGCGGGAATCGAGCGCGAGCCCCGCGATCTCGAGTGCGGGCGAGGCGTGCAGTTCCTTGTCCTTCAGCGTGGAAACAAGCTCAGATAGCTGCGTTTTGAAGCTTCCCTTCCGGAATTGTGTCTCGCTGTCTTTCGGAGCTGGGCGCGCGTCAGTCGCGCACAGAGCTGTCGCTGAACTGCACACGCACAACAGTGCCTGCCGCCACCTCTGCGCCGGGCGCAACGCTCTGCGAGATGGCGCGTACGGTGGACGAGCTGCGGTTCGTCGCGCCGGAAATGCTCATAATAAGTCCGGCGTTCACAAGCTTCTGATTGGCGGCCGAGGCGCTGTCGCCCACAACGTTGGGGACAATGCATTTCTCCGCGGACTTTTCCGCGCCGAAGTACAGGATGATACCCGCGTTGTTCGGCACGATCGCGCCGCCGACGGGCGTCTGGTCAGTGACGGTATCACCGTCGCCGACAATGCGGCAGGAAAAGCCGCTTTCGCTCAGCTTCGCCTGCGCGGCGTCCTTCGTCATGCCGACCACGTTCGGCACGGTGGTGTCCGCGCCGACGAGCTCCTCGGCGGTATAGCTCGGCTCGATGCCGAGATAAGGCAGGATCTCCGCCATAACGGAGCCCGCCACGGGAGCGACCATATTGCCGCCGGAGACGTAGGTGCCGGTATCCTTGTTCGGTTCGTCGAGCGTCAGCAGCATCATGATCTGCGGGTCATCCGCGGGCGCATAGCACACGAACGAAACGATGACGTTGCCGCCGACCTTATCGGCCGTACCGGTCTTGCCGCCGATGCGGTAGCCCGCGACCTGGCCGTTCTTGCCCGTGCCGTTCGTGACCTCGTATTCCATGATGTCGCGCACAAGGGCGGAGGTCTCCTCGGAGATGACCTGCCGGATAGGCGTGGCGTCGTGCCGGGAAACGACGCTGCCGTCCTGATCGGTGATCTCTTCGACGAGATAAGGCGTATAGAGATAGCCGCCGTTGACGCAGGCGCACTGGGCCGCCAGCAGCGCGATGGGCGTGACGTTGAAGTTCTGACCGAAGGCGTAGCAGGCCAGCGCCAGCGTGGAATATTCGATCTCGCTGTTGACAAAGCCGCTGGCTTCGCCGGAGGTGTCGATGCCGGTGTAGTCGGTCAGGCCGAAGTCCTTCATATACTGGTAGAACTTGGCGTTGCCGATGCGAAGGCCGATGTTGATGAATGCGGGGTTGCAGGAGTTGGCGAACGCCTGTGTCAGATTCTGCTGGCCGTGGCCGGGGGCGCGCTTGGAGCAGTTGATCGTTGCGCCCTCGATATTAACGCTGCCGCTGCAATAGAAGCTGGAATTCAGGTCCACCACGTTTTCCTCAAGCGCCATGGCCAGCGTCAGCGTTTTGAACGTGGAGCCCGGTTCATAGGTATCGTTGATGGCCTTGCTGCGCCACTGCCTGTTGCAAAGCTCCGAGGCCTTTTCCAGGATTTCCTCCTCGCTCATGCCGGCGGTGAGGAAATCGTTGTAGATCGTGCCGGGGGAGTTGAGGTCATAGGTCGGCAGCGAGGCCATCGCCAGCACCGCGCCGGTGTTGACATCCATGACAATGCCCGTCGCGCCCTTACCGGTGCCGAAGCGGGCCTCCAGCTCCTCCACGCCCTTTTCCAGGTAATACTGGATGGTGGTGTCGAGCGTGGTGTGCAGGTCACAGCCGTTCTGCGCATCGAAATACTGGTCGTACTGGTAGAGCACGGCGCGGCCGTCGCGGTCGCGCGCAGTGACGACCAGGCCGCTCTCGCCCGTCAATTCGTCGTTGTAGATGGCCTCGAGCCCGTAGGCGCCGCCGGCATCATTGGTAAAGCCGATGACCTGTGAGGCGAGCGTTCCCTTGGGATAGCTGCGCTTGCTGGTGGGCCGCAGGAAAACGCCCTTGATATCGTTCTCGTTGATAAATGCGCGGACCTCGTCGGCCTTATCTTCGTCGACCTTCTTTTTGACCTCCTCGTACTGCGAATAGGTCTTTTCCATCTTCTTGCGCAAATCGTCGGCGTCCACGCCGAGGATCTCGGCAAGGCCGTTTGCGATCAGATCCTGATCCTGTTCGTTCTCCGCGATCTCCAGCGGGGAAAGGAAGACGTTCTCCGCCGTGTAGGACATGGCGAGGATGGTGCCGTTTTTATCGTAGATCGTGCCGCGGCTCGCCTCCACGGTAGTGCGCAGCGTCTGCTGGCGCACAGCGAGCTTCTGCAGGTCCTCATGCTCGGTGATCTGCCAGTGATAAAGCTTTGCAAACAGCAGCGCAAACGTGCACACGCCGAATATGCCCAGAAGCAGCAGCGTCCTGCTCTGGATGATCCGGTTGGCGCGGCGGGCGGATTCCGGTCTTCTCTTCGGGGTCTCGGCCACGGTTTTTCATCCTCCTTAAAGATGGAAACAAGGAGTAAGGAAGCTCCTTACTCCTTATGTATAGCTTCGCTCATTTGAAATATTCCACCACAGCGCATACGCCCTGCCCCAGCGAGGTGAAGACCCTGCTCAGTACGCTCTGGCTCTGCTGCTGGTATACGACCACACTATCGGCCTCAGAAAGATCGATATAGTAGATCTGCGACGAGCTGGGCTTGCTCATGCCCGCCGCGGCCGCCGCCTCCTTGATGGTGGCAAGGTCAAACGTCTTTTCATAGCGTGTGAGCAGCGAGACATGCTCCTCCTCGAGCGTATTGAGCTCGCGCTGCATCGACACCACATCCGCCGAGATCTCTGTCAGCTGCGCGCGGCACAGGATCAGCAGCACCGCCATCACGGCCAGGGCCAAAAAGCCGCACGCCGCGCCAAGCGACACCTTTTCGCGCTGCCGTCTTGCCGGAGCGCTCCTGCGCTGGACCTTGGGCCGCGGAGGGCGAATGAATTCCTCGCGGCGTTCATGCTCGCGCTCATATTCGCGCTCACGGCGCAGCCGCCGCTGGCGCTCCTCATAGGCGGGATCGTAAGCGAGATTGCCGTCGACACGTCCGCTGTAGTGGCGATATCTCATGCTCTGCTCTCTGCGGCTTGCCATGGCGATCTCCCTTCCTCAAGATTTTTTGTGCCGGTCTCAGCACTTTTCCGCAACGCGCAGCTTGGCGCTGCGGGCGCGGGGATTTTCAGCGAGCTCCTCATCACCAGAGACGACGGGCTTTCTGCTGATCAGCTTCATTTTCGGTTTCCTGCCGCACACGCACACCGGAAATTCCGGCGGGCAGATGCAGCCCTGGGCCAGCTCCTGCAGCTTGCGCTTGACGATACGGTCCTCGAGCGAGTGGAACGTGATGACCGCGAGCCGCCCGCCGCTCTTCAGGTTTTTCTCTGCCGCGTCAAGCATCGGCGGCAGCTCACCCAGCTCGTCGTTCACGGCGATGCGGATGGCCTGAAAGCTGCGCTTGGCGGGGTGCTGCTTTTCGCGCAGCGCGCTCGCGGGCATGGCTGAACGGATGATGTCGGCGAGCTCAAGCGTCGTTTCAATGGGCTTCTGCCCGCGGCGCTGACAAATTTTCTTTGCGATGGCGGGCGCGTAGCGCTCCTCGCCGTATTCAAAGAGGATGCGGCGCAGCTCCTCGTAAGAGTATGTGTTCACGACCTCGCGCGCGGTCAGCGCAGCGGATTCGTCCATGCGCATGTCGAGCGGCGCGTCCTGCTTGTAGGAAAAGCCGCGCTGCGCCTCGTCCAGCTGCGGGGAGGAAACGCCCAGATCAAACAGCATCCCGTCCACACCGCTGACGCCCAACTCACGCAAAACGGAGTCGAGCGCGCTGAAGTTACTGTGGACGAGCGTGACCCTATCGAGATAGTCACCGAGGCGGCGGTTCGCCGCTTCGATCGCGGTCTCGTCGCGGTCAAGCGCGATGAGCCTTCCCGTCGTCAGGCGGCACACGATCTCAAGCGAGTGCCCGGCGCGGCCGAGCGTGCCGTCCACATAAATACCGTCGGGCTTGATGGCGAGCGCGTCGAGGCACTCGTGCAGCAGCACCGGCTTATGGCCGTAGTTCTCTTCCATCTCAGAACCCCAGCTCTTCCATCACAGCGGCCAGATTCTCGGGATTGAGCTCCTCGGCCTCGAGGGCGGCCCATCTCTCCGAATTCCAGATCTCGGCACGGTTGGAAACGCCGATGACCACCACGTCCTTTTCAAGGCCCGCGTAGGCTCTGAGCTTCTGCGGCAGGACAATGCGCCCTTGTGCGTCGGGCTCGCACTTGGCGGCGTTGGCGAAGAGCGGGCGCATCGCCTTGGTCTTCGTGTAGGGCAGGCTTTCAAATTTCTCGGTGAAGCGTGCCCAGGAGGCATCGGAATAGACGCTCAGGCAGGAATCCATGCCCATGGTGACATAAAACGTGTCACCGAGCTCCTCGCGCAGCTTCGCGGGGATAAAGAGCCGCCCCTTGGCGTCGATCGTGTGCTGATACTGACCCGTCACGGCAGCTTGTCCCCCCTCTCAAGAAACGTTTCCGAAGATGGCGAAAAGAGGGCAAAGCCGTATCCGGCCCCACTCTCTGTCTTTTTGTGGGAAAGTAAACCATTTATCTGAAATGATCCACCACTTTCCACCACTTCATGATTTGAGTATACGGTATCCCCCCCCAAAATGCAAGTGGAAATTTCCCTGTGTTTTCAAGCCTTTTTCTGCTTTTTCCCGCAAAAAAACGCCGTACGCGCGGCGTTTCCAAAACATTTGTTCCATTTCAATTTTGAGCACAAAAAGGCCTGCCACAATATCTTGTGGCAGGCTTCGTTATGTAGCCCAAATGTAGGTTATGTCTACCGTGCGTTGTCGAAAGCAGTCGAACGCTGTCGGATCTTACGAAATTTTGACAAAAATTTTGTTTATTTTTCAGCAGACTGTGCCAGCTCCTCGCGCTTCTTCTGCATCTGCGCCACGGACGCGGCGCGGAAGTTCGAGCGGGACTGCTGCACCTCGGCCAGCGCCATCTGGATGGCCTCCTCGGTGCGGCGAAGCGCGTCCTCGGTATACTCGTTGGCAACGCGGTACATCTCGCGCGAGCGGTCCTCGGCGCGCTTGATGATCTCGTGGCTCTTCTCGCGCGCAGCGGTAAGCACCTCCGTTTCCGACACTTTGTTCTTCGCATCCTGCTCCGCCTGCTGCATCATACGCTCTACATCGCGCTTGGCGGATTTGACATACTCATCTTTGGCACGGATGAGCTCCTGCGCGCGGGAGAGCTCCACGGGGAGCTGGGCGCGGATCTCGTCGAGCAGGTCGAGCGCCTCGTCGCGGTTCAGCAGGCATTTGTCGCTCGAAAGCGGGGCGTTCTTCGCGCCGTCGATCATCTCATAGAGCATATCCAAAAGATGCTGCACATCGTTAGTTGCCATGGTCTTCCCATCCTTTCACAAGCTCGGCCGCACGCAGCGGCATATATTTTTCAAGGCTCTGGCGGTATTTGATCATCTCGCGCACCATGGTGGAGCTGATATGCTGATACCTTGGCTCAGCAACAAGCAGCACCGTCTCCAGCGCGCCGCCGGACACATCACGATAGATGAGCGAAAGCTGCTGCTCGGCGTCAAAATCCACGCTGTTGCGCACGCCGCGCACCAGAAACCGCGCGCCTCTGCGCAGGGCGTAATCCGTCAGCAGTCCTCCGCCAAGCTCCGCCTCCACGTTGGGAAGGTCCGCGATACTCGCGCGCATCAGCGCGAGCTTCTGCTCGTCGGAAAACATCGGGTGCGTCTTCTCTGCGTTCGGTACGATGGACACATATACACGGTCAAAGAGCTTTGCCGCGCGTGCGATGATATCCAGATGCCCCAACGTCACAGGGTCGAATGACCCGGGAAATACCGCGACCGTCATGCCTCTTCCTCCCCCGCGCGGCGGCAGATCGTCACCTTGATCTTACCGTAGCGATACTCCCGGTAAACGCTGTAGGGCAGCGGGAGCTCCGGCAGGACCTTGTCCGCCGCGCTTTCCGCGACCATTATACCATGGGGCGACAAAATGTCAAACGAGGCGATCCTCTCCATCGCTTGCTCCAGAAGGCCGCTGTCATAGGGCGGGTCGAGAAAAATGATATCGAATCGGCCGCTCTGCGTGCCGAGCGCAGCAAGGGAATCGCCGCAGATGACCTGCGCGTTTTCTTCCAAACGGCACAGCGCCAGATTCTCGCGCACGAGCTTCACCGCGTCGGCGCGCTTATCGACGAACAACGCGCTCTTCGCCCCGCGCGAGAGCGCCTCGATGCCGAGCTGCCCCGTGCCCGCGAAAAGATCGAGCACGCGCGCATCGGCCACGTCGAACTGGATACAATTAAAGATGCTCTCCTTGACCTTGTCAGTCGTCGGGCGCGTTTCCATACCCTTGAGCTCGCCCAGGCGCCGTCCGCGCGCCGAGCCGGTGATCACTCTCATGTATCATCCCTCCACTGCGCCCGCATCGGGGCACATTCTCTTTCAGGTTTCCATAATACTTGAATCTTCAGCGTTTTTCAATAGAGTTTTGTGCATTTTCCCCTCATTTACGCAAAATAATTGCTCTTGTTATTCCGCGGCACTTCGTATATAATGCTAACGTCTTATATTATGGACTATTATCCAGCCGAGAAAGGAGAATCCTCCATGATCAAACTCCAGACCGAAATGGGCGAGGTCAGCATTTCCGACGCCGCCCTTTCCAATATCACCGGCGCCGCGGCCACAAGCTGCTTCGGCGTCAAGGGCATGGCCTACCGCTCCATGACCGATGGGCTCGTCCACCTGCTGCGCCGCGAGGCGATGAGCAAGGGCGTGCGCATCATCCCGCACGAGGAGGGCGATATTTCCATCGAGCTGCACATCGTGGTGGAGCACGGCGTGAACATCGCCGCCGTCTGCCGCTCGATCATCAGTCAGGTACGCTATATGGTCAGCGAAAACACCGGTGCGCGCATCCGCAGCGTGGATGTGTGTGTCGACAGCATGAATATGTAAAAACCGAGGAGGACATCACCCCATGCACGATACCATCAATGGTGCCATGTTCAAGGAGATGCTGCTCTTCGGCACCGTCTCGATCACACAGGCACAGCAAGCCATCAACGATCTCAATGTATTCCCCGTGCCGGACGGCGACACGGGCACCAACATGAGCCTGACCATTCAAACCGCGGCGCAGGAGCTCAAAAAGCTCACGCCCACAACGGTGGAGCAGGCCGCGTCCGTCACCGCCAGCGCGCTGCTGCGCGGCGCGCGCGGCAACTCAGGCGTCATTCTGTCGCTTCTGTTCCGCGGCATCTCCAAGGGGCTCAAGGGCTGCGCGGAGGCCGACGGTCTCACCCTTGCAGGCGCGATGCAGGAGGGCGTTTCCGCCGCCTACAACGCTGTGATGAAGCCTGCCGAAGGCACGATCCTCACCGTCTCGCGTCTTGCCGCCGAGCGCGCAGTCAGCGCCGCCGGTGAGCGCAACAGCGTGGAATATGTGCTCGAGCAGGCTATCGCCCAGGGCGAGATCACGCTCGCGCAGACGACCGACATGAATCCCGTGCTCAAAAAGGCCGGCGTAGTGGACGCGGGCGGCAAGGGCTTCCTGCTCATTCTGGGCGGTATGCTCAGCGCCCTGCGCGGCGAGGAGCGCCCCGAGCTCACCGAGTCCGACACGCAGGAGAAGGCCGATTTTGCTATGCTCAGCGAGGAGGACATCACCTTCACCTTCGACACCGTGTTCATCGTCCGCAAGAGCGGGCGCAGCATTGAACCGTTCCGCCGTTTTCTGGACGGCATCGGTGATTCGCTCGTCATCGGTGAGGATGACGAGGCTTTCAAAGTCCACGTCCACACCGACATTCCGGGCGAGGCGCTGACCGAGGCGCAGAAATACGGCACGCTCGAGCTTGCCAAGATCGAGAACATGCGCACGCAGGCACAGCAGTTGGCCGCAGGCGGCAAGGCGCAGAGCACCGACGATCTCGATGCCATCGAGCAGGAGCTGGAGGCCGCCGAGCACGGCGGCGAGGCGGAGCCGGAAAAGGAATTCGGCTTTCTCGCGGTCTGCGCGGGCAGCGGTCTTGCCGAGGTCTTTACCGACCTTGGCGTGGACGGCATCATCAGCGGCGGCCAGACCATGAACCCCTCGACCGAAAGCATCCTCAAGGAGATCAAAAAGGTCCATGCGCGCACCGTGTTCGTCCTGCCCAACAACAAGAACATCATCATGGCCGCACAGCAGTGCGCAGGCCTGACGGAGAAGAACGTCGTCGTCATCCCCACCGCTTCGATCCCGCAGGGCGTGAGCGCGCTGATGGCCGTCGATCCCGATGCATCGAGCGCCGGGGAGATCGAGCAGGCGATGACCGAGGCGGCGAAGAATGTTTCCACCGCACAGATCACCTACGCTGCGCGCAATTCCGATTTTGACGGCTTCGACATCCACGAGGGCGACTATCTTGCGCTGCTGGATGGCAAGCTGCTGGGCACCGACCGCGATGTTGCCTGCCTGCTGGAGGATCTGTCCGACGAGGCGGCGTCCCGCGGCGCGGAGTTCGTCACCCTCTTCTACGGCGAGGACGTGAGCGAGGAGGACGCCCATAAGGCAAGCGAGGTCTTCGCCCTCAAGTGTCCCGACGCCGAGATCAGCCTGATCCGCGGCGGTCAGCCGGTCTACTACTATATCATTTCTATCGAATGAATGAAAAACGGAGCGGCGTTGCCGCTCCGTTTTCCCGTTCACCCCTCGATGCGCCGTCCCAGCAGCTTCATCAGCAGCTCCGCATGACGATATTCGTCCTCGCTCATAGCCGCGAACATTTTGCCGAGGCAGAGGTCGAGCGTCTCGTCCGCCGCGCGGGCGTAATTGAAGCCGCCGCAGGCCTCTTCATGGTAGAGCCTGCGCAGCAGCGCGCAGAGATCGCTCATATCCGGCTGCTCCACGCACACACGCGGGCAATAGGTCTTGCCGGTGATGAGATAGATCGCCGCGCCGAGATCGCGCGCGTGGCGCTTTTCATCCTCTGCCATCGCGCGCAGGATACGCGCCGTCTCCCGCCGCGGCATGCGCGCGGCCATACAGGCATAGACCTGCGCGTCGCCCAGTTCCTCACGCAGAAAGCCCTGCAGCACCTCCACCGAAAGCGTCGCGTCGCTGCCCATACAGCAGGGATCTGCCTGCGCGCCCGGGAGTGTCAGCTCTGAGGATGTAACGTTCTGCGCGTTTTCCTCCGCCGGCACGGGCGGATACGCCTCCTGCCCGGGCGCGACCCGCTGCCACACGGCACGGCAGCGCGCCTCATCATAGGCACAGTTTTTCCTGTCGTCCATTTCCCTCTCTCCTTTCCAAAGGAAGCCTTCGGCTCCATCCTATGCCTCAGGGCGCAGAAATGTCACGGCAGCGTTCCCTACTTTCCCGCAGGGTTTCAGAGAAATTCTCAAAATTACGTCCGGCGCGTTGATTTTTCCGTAGTTTTCTGGTAAACTATCAAAGATTCCGGATTTTTGCGCAAACTGTTGCATCCGCAACTTTTATTTGATCCGCAAACGCTCTATCCTATTTTCAACCGATTCCGTAAGGAGGTCACCGTTTCATGCTCGAGCTGAAACACATCACCTATACCGTCTCCACCCCCGAAGGGGAGCAGACGATCCTCAAAGACATTTCCATCGACATTCCCGACCGCAAGCTCATCGTCTTCACCGGTCCCAATGGCGGCGGCAAGACGACGCTCGCCAAGGTCATTATGGGTCTCGTCACGCCCACCGGCGGCCAGATCCTCTATAACGGGCAGGACATCACGCACCTTGGTATCACCGAGCGCGCGCGCCTTGGCATCAGCTATGGCTTTCAGCAGCCGCCGCGCTTCAAGGGCATCACCGTGCGCAATCTGCTGACCATTGCCTCCGGCAACGATAAGCTCAGCAAGGACAAGTGCTGCAAATACCTCACGCAGGTGGGCCTGTGCGCCAACGACTATCTCGACCGCGAGGTGGACGTTTCCCTCTCCGGCGGCGAGGTCAAGCGCATCGAGATCGCAACGCTCCTTGCCCGCGGCAGCGAGCTGATGATCTTCGACGAGCCGGAGGCCGGCATCGATCTGTGGAGCTTCGCCCGCCTGACCGAAACGTTTGAGCAGCTGCGCCGCCAGGAAATGGCCACCATGATCATCATCTCCCATCAGGAGCGTATCATCCGTCTGGCCGATGAGATCGTTGTCGTAGGCGGCGGCGAGTTGAAGCATCGCGGCAGCACCGAAGAGATCTTCCCGCTCATCATGGCGGACACGCTGGGCTCCTGTCCGGTGCTGAACAGATAAGGAGGGACAAAAACCATGATCACTGAAATCGACGCTTCCCTGCTTGAAAAGATCGCCGACCTGACAGGCAAGCCCGTCGGCGCGTTCAACATCCGAAAGGACAGCGGCTGCGAGGCCCGCCAGTCCACCGAGCACATCGCCATCGACCCCCAGCCCGAGGGCAAAAGCGGCATCATCATCCGCATCAAGGACGGCACGAAGGGCGAGCAGTGCCACATCCCCGTCATCATCAGCAAAAGCGGCATCACCGAGATGGTCTACAACGACTTTTACGTCGGCGAGAACTGCGATGTGGAGATCGTCGCGGGCTGCGGCATCCACAACTCCGGCTGCAACGAGAGCCGCCACGACGGCATCCACACGTTCTACGTTTCCAAAAATTCCCATGTACGCTACGTCGAAAAGCACTACGGTGAGGGCGACGGCAGCGGCGAGCGCGTGATGAACCCCACCACGATCGTCTACCTTGACGAGGGCGCGAGCATCCAGATGGAGACCGTACAGATCCGTGGCATCGACTCCACCGTGCGCAAAACGAAGATCGTCTGCGGTAAGGATGCCGAGGCCGTCATCACCGAACGTCTGCTGACCCACGGCCGGCAGCACGCCGAGAGCGACATGGAAATCGAGCTCAACGGCGAGAATTCCCGCGGCCGCGTCATCTCCCGCTCCGTTGCGCAGGACAACTCCCAGCAGGTCTTCCATCCCATCGTCATAGGCAACAACCAGTGCTTTGGCCATGTGCAGTGCGACTCGATCATCATGGGCAAGGCCAAGATCGAATCCATTCCCGCCATCACGGCCAACTCGACCGAGGCGCAGCTCATCCACGAGGCTGCCATCGGCAAGATCGCGGGCGACCAGCTCTTAAAGCTCCAGACCTTGGGCCTCACCGAGGAAGAGGCCGAGGACACGATCCTCAAGGGCTTTTTGGCGTAACATTTTATTGCATGAAAAAGGGAGGGGCCGCGCCCCTCCCTTTTCTATGATTGCGGGCATTAGAACCAGCCTTTTTCCATAGTAGCCCCCGCAAGCAGGAATATGATGCCGAACGGAAGAAAAATCGCTGCAAGAATGGGACTCGACGGAATGGCGGGCAGAAGCTTTTCCGCTTCGAGACACAGAAGGCCAACACCGCTGGAAATCGCGCCAATAGTGAGCGTCGGCTTTGTCAGTCCGTATTTCTGAAATATGCCATACCACGGCGCTGTAATGTCAAACTTCTCAAAGGGCGCTGCACCGGTGCGGAGCATTTCTCTCTCATAAACGGTCCGCATGAATTGTCCGTCCCGCAGAACGCGGAAGAAAAGCGCAAGAGGCCCGATGCATGCGCTGACCGCAGCCTTAACTATGAAGTAAAATATCCATCCGACAACAGGAAGAATCAGAAACACCCGTGGGGTAAACTCGGTCAGCTTATACCAGCCAAAAGGCATACAGGCAAGAAACAGCGCGGACATCAGTACGCGGGCCGGCGGAATCTCAGGCGCATAAGCAGCGGCAATGACGATCAGAGACAGGAGCGCCAATACCGCAAAGAGCAGGCACGCTTTTTCGAGATTTCCTTTGATATGGAGCGCTTTTGAGACTGCGCATTCGGAACAGAGCGGCTTTGTATAGTACGACGCGCATTCCTTACAAAGTCCTCTGCCGCATTCCGTGCAGGCAGCGACCGCATCGCGGTCAGGATGATGGTAGCATTTCATGATTTGTTTCTCCTTCGATTTATTTTTCACCCAATTTCCCTCCGGAGAGAGCTCCCTCCGGAGGGCGGGCGAAAAACAAAAACGCCGTGCAGGGCATGAGCCTACACAGCGTAAGAAGAGTCAACTTCCCGATGCAACACAAGCACTTGGGCAAAATACGAAAAACTCCCCTTTACAAGAAAGGTCGGAATGTCGTATAATATCCCCTGCGGTGCGACCGTAAGGTCATTGTGTAGGTGGCCGTAACACCTGCGCAGGCATATGGGTGTTGGCGCACCCATATGCCGCCGCATTTTTGTTTTTCAACCGAATTATAGCAATATTCTCCATCGCTTTCAAGTCATTTTGCAAAAAAAGTGAAAAGAAGCCCGACGCTTTTTGCGCAGCAAAACCTTGGCGGAGGGCGAATTCACTTCGCCCGAGCATTTTAATTTCCTGCTGGAATCCAAAAAATCGGCGCTTTTGCGCCGTACAAGCGTTTTGCGCAGCAAAACCTTGGCGGAGGGCGAATTCACTTCGCCCGAGCATTTTAATTTCCTGCCGGAATCCAAAAAAGAGGTCACAACATATGTTGTGACCTCTTTTTTGGAGCGGGCGACGAGGCTCGCTCGCGGCACTACCGTGCCGCGACACGCACAGCGGGCGACAAACGCCCCACCGGGGCGTTTTCTCGCTTCGCTCGCGCCCTGTTCGACCCTCGGCTCGCTGGAGCCAAAAAATAAAGGCATGACTTACGTCATGCCTTTATTTTTTGGAGCGGGCGACGAGGCTCGAACTCGCTTCCCGGCATCCCACGAACCGCCTTGCGGCGATTCGCAGGAGCCCTGCCTCACCTCCGATCCAATGCGCCTTCGGCGCGGGTGGAGGCAGCGAGTTCCTTCCAGTCAACAAAAAAACAGGACATCCAAATCGGATGTCCTGTTTCAATTTGGAGCGGGCGACGAGGCTCGAACTCGCTACCTCCACCTTGGCAAGGTGGCGCTCTACCAGATGAGCTACGCCCGCGGAACAAAAAGAACTATACCAGACATCTTCCCGTTTGTCAAGATAAAATTCCAAATTTCCGTCAAATTTTGGGAGCGCCGCCTTGCAAATGCGGGCAAGCTATGATAAACTGCTTAACTGTATCTGCAATTCATCATCAAGGAGACAACAACAATGCCTACGCTTCATGAAGAGATCTCCCGACGCCGGACCTTCGCGATCATCTCCCACCCCGACGCCGGTAAAACTACTCTGACAGAAAAATTCCTGCTCTACGGCGGGGCCATCGCTCAGGCTGGTGAGGTCAAGGGTAAGCGCGCCCGCGCCGCGACCTCTGACTGGATGGAGATCGAAAAGCAGCGCGGCATTTCCGTCACATCGTCGGTCATGCAGTTCCAGCATGATGGCTACTGCATCAACATTCTCGATACACCGGGCCACCAGGATTTCTCAGAGGACACCTACCGCACGCTGATGGCGGCGGACAGCGCCGTCATGGTCATCGACGGCGCGAAGGGCGTCGAACCGCAGACGCGCAAGCTCTTCAAGGTCTGCGCTCTGCGCAATATCCCCATCTTTACCTTCATCAACAAGATGGACCGCGAGACGCGCGACCCGCTGGAGCTCTGCGAGGAGGTTGAGCGCGAGCTCGGCATCGGCACCTACCCCGTCAACTGGCCCATCGGCTGCGGCAAGGAATTTTTCGGCGTGTATGACCGCGACAAGCACTGCATCCTGCACTTCACCGACGAAGGCCACGCCAAAAAGGCGGGCCTCACGGAGATCGAGCTGGACGACCCCGCGCTCGTCGATCTGATCGGTCAAAAACGCCGCGACACGCTCGCCGACGAGGTCGAGCTGCTTGGTGCGGGGCGTGACTTCGATCTGGACGCTGTGCGCGCGGGCAAGCTTTCCCCCGTGTTCTTCGGCAGCGCACTGACAAATTTCGGCGTTGAGCCGTTTCTGAACGCGTTTTTGCAGATGACGACCGCCCCTCTGCCGCGCGTGAGCGACGCGGGCGAGGTGGACGTCTATTCCCCCGACTTCTCCGCCTTTGTCTTCAAAATTCAGGCCAACATGAACAAGGCGCACCGCGACCGTCTCGCGTTCATGCGCATCTGCTCAGGCAAATTCGAGCGTGACACAGAGTATTTCCACGTCCAGTCCGGCCGCAAAATGCGCCTTTCCCAACCGCAGACGATGATGGCTGCCGAGCGCGAGATCGTCAACGAGGCGTATGCGGGCGACATCATCGGCGTGTTCGACCCCGGCATCTTCTCGATCGGCGACACGATCACCGTGCCGGGCAAAAAGTTCCGTTTCTCCGGCATCCCGACGTTTGAGCCCGAGCACTTCATGCTCGTCTCGCCCAAGGACACGATGAAGCGCAAGCAGTTCGTCAAGGGCGTGGAGCAGATCGCGCAGGAGGGCGCTATCCAGATCTTCAAAATTCCCGACAGCGGCTTTGAGGATGTGGTCGTCGGCGTGGTCGGCACGCTGCAATTCGACGTGTTCGAGTACCGCATGAAAAACGAGTACGGCGTGGATCTTCGCATGAGCGGCCTTCCCTACGAGCACCTGCGCCTGATCCGCGAGTGCCCGTGCGACGTGAAGGACCTGCTGCTCTGCTCGGGCTCCCGCGTGCTCGAGGACTTCAAGGGCCGCAGGCTCATCGCCTTCGGCGGCGAGTGGAGCGTGGGCTTCCTCACCAAGCACAACGAGGGTCTCGTCCTCGACGACTGGCTGAGCGTCTGATCATCCGCACAAAAGAACAAGCGGAGCGGTCCTTTGGACCGCTCCGCTTTTGTCATTCTCCCCGCTCCAGCGCGGCAAAGCGCATCAGCATCGCCGCAGTCTGCGCGCGTGTGGCGCTGCCCTGCGGATCAAGGCGGCCGCCCTCGCCGTTTACGATCCCCGCACTGACTGCCCATTGCATCGCTTCAGCGGCATAGGGCGAAACGTTCTCGTAATCGGCAAATTCTCTGATTGCCATACCGCCCGCTGCCGTATCCATGCCACAGTTCTTCGCAAAGCGGTAAAGCATCGTCACGAGCTGCTCGCGCGTGATCGCGCCGTTCGGGTCCGTGCCGTCGGACACGCCGGCCGCGCTCGCCCAACGCTGCGCGGCGGCGTACCATGCGCCGTCCGCCGCCGCAGTCTCCTGTCCGCTCAGACGAGCAAGGATGGTCCACAACATCGCCCGCGAGGTCGTGAGATCCGGCTCAAAGCCCTTGTCCGTGCCGGTCATCAGCTGCGCTTCTGTCACATAGCAGACCGCCTCATAGTGCCAGTCGCTCTCCCGCACATCGGGATAGGGATTGGCAAAAGGCTCCTCCACCTCCTGCTCCGGTCCGTTGTCTGGCTTGGGAGACGGCGCAGGCGCCGGTGAAGGTGCAGGCGTCGGATCGGCCGGCGCGTCCGTTTTTGTGATAGTATATATCCCGCCCGCGGCCACACGGAAGGAGATCATGCCGTCCTGCAGAACGGAGGCGACGATGCTGCCGCCGAAGCTCACCTGCGCATAGGCAAAGTCGCAGGGGATCGTCAGCGTAGGCTGCCTGCTCGCCAGCACGGCGCTGTCCTGCACCGTCACAGTAATGACGTTCTCTCCTCGCTTGATCGCAAGCTTTGCATTAAAACTCCCGTCCGCAGCCATCGCGCCGGTGGTCAGCAGCGCCGTGGTCAGCAGCAGTGTCAAAAATATGCTCAACAGTCGTTTTTTCATCGTTCTCTCTCCTTAGTCAAACGTCCACGCGCCGAGCGTCTGCTCCTGCTCATCGAGCACCTCGACGGTCTTCTCGCCGCTCCCTTCAAAGGCCGCCGCATCGAGCGCCAGCTCGTCCGCCTCGGCGTTCAGAATACGGGTATCGCCGCTCCAGTCGGCGACCAGCAGGTTGGCTTTCCCCTCCCACAGGCCGTTCCCAAACACCGGATACAGCCAGCGCGGATTGGTGATGACCGCGCCGCCGCTTTCCTTGGACAGCTGGATCTTCGGTCTGCTGTAGGCGATCATGCTCGCGTCTATTGCAAGGTCGCCGCCGCTGCTGCAGTCGAACGCCTTGACCGCCTCAGCCAGCGCGCCGGTATCCCTCGTATCAGCGTAGTAATTGCGGTAGAGGTACACTGTACCGCCGGTCTGCATATCAACGTCGCAGGCATTGCCGATAAAGTTGCTGTCCACGATACGGAAGTAGAAGGCCGTCATGTTCTCCTGCTGGAACCGCTCCGCCCGCACGGCGGTGCCGTTTTCGATGAAAAGATTGTTCCGCAGTATCGACTGGTTTCCGCCCACATCCGCCAGATTCACATGGAGCGCGATTTCGTTTTTGTAAAACAGGCAATCGCTGAACGTGATCATCGCACTGTCTGCCAGCATGGCTGTCTGGTAGCCCGTAAAGGTGCAGTGATGCACGTTATTGAAGTTGCCCCCATACAGCGCCTTGTCCGCCGTTTCGCTCCCGATAAACGCAATGTCGCGGAGCTCAAACAGGCGGGTATCCTTTTCCATGGTGATTCCGCCGCGCAGTGTCGTCCTTCCCCCATTCTGCGCCGCCGTTCCGCGCAGGGTCAGGTTTCGGGTAAGCGAATCGAAGCCGCTGGGGATCACGATCGTCCCCTTATATTCGATCGGCGCAAGCTTTACGATATAGCTGGCATTTTCTCTCTTATCGGCCAGTTCTTTCAGACGGTTGTTCAAATCCGCGACCGTATCCCCTGCGAGCCCCGTTCTGTCGATCACTGTCTCCTCGACAGGGCGCAGGAACACCGGGACTATGACCGCGCCCTCGACCGGGGCGCCGCCCTGCGGCGTGGCCTTCACGGTAAAGCGCAGCGCGCCCTCAAAGGCCACGCCCGCACAGGTGAAATCCCACCGATCGCCGCCATATTCTCCCTGGTTCTCTTTCCATTGAAACGCCGAGGATGCGTCGAACTTCTCGTTCAGCGGGATCACCTTGACTGATGTGACCTCCACCTGCACCGTGGAATCAAGCTCATAGGCCCCGTCCGTCTGCTTCTTTACCGGCAGGATATTAAACCCGTAGAAATAGCGGTACTCCTCTTTTCCCCAGGTAGGCATCTCCCCGCGCCCTTCGCCATTGACCTCGACCAGCCCCGGCTCCACCTGCACGTCGCCGATGATGGTATCGCCGTCCACGCGGAAGCTTTGTGCCTCAGCCGCGATCCGGCAGGCTGCCACGCACTGCTCTCCCCGAAATACATCGAGGGTGTAATTATTGTCTATTGTCTCCAGCTGCGGCAGCGTAATGGCCACATCGTAGCGCGCCTCTTCGCCCTCTTTGCCCGCCCGCAGGCAGAGAGCCATACTGGCTGAAGTCAACTCCCCGTCTTCGACCTTGACCTGAAAGCTTTTCGCTTCCTCCATTGTAAAGCCGTCTTTGCACATCAGATACACGGTTTTGCAGACCAGATAATTTATCTTGTCCCCGACCCGATACGCCTCATTGCACTCCTGCCGCGTATAAAGGCCGCAGTCCTGCTCCGGCTGCGCTTCGCTTTCCTGCGGCTCCACGGTATGGACATCGGCCACAGCTTCACCTGTCCCGGTCGCCCCACCGTCAAAAAGGCCGCTCTGCGCCGCTTGCAGCGGCGTTTCTCCCGCCCGCGCCGCTCCCGGCAGGAGCGTTATGGCCAGCAGCAGTGCAAGCAGCGCGCTCAGGCATTGTCTCTTCATTATTATTTCCTCCCAACATTATCCTGTTCCCATGGGAACAGGACCTTTTTTGCGCAAAAAAGGCGATCAAGCCCCTTCGCACATATTGTTACAATTATATTTATACTCCATCCACTGTCGAAAGTCAACGAGAATCTGTCCCCTTGCTTGGCACATCTGTCCAAGAACGGTGGGTGACAGCGGCATTTCTTTTTGCATTTCCCTGAAAATCTGCACCCGCGGCACGCGGCATTGTCCCGCCGCGGCAAATGTGGTATGATCGCTTTACGTTTGATCACGCAGAAGGGACACATTTACCGTGAATTCTACTTATCAGCTCATCGCGCTCGACATGGACGGTACTCTGCTCACGCCGGACAAGACCATCGCTCCCGACACCATACGCGATATCCGCCTCGCCGCAGAGCGCGGCGTGCAGATCGTCTACTGCACAGGACGCGCCGTTCCGGAATTGCAGGACTATTTCGGTCTCGTACCCGAAATGCGCTACGCCGTGTGCAACAGCGGCGCATGCGTATACGACCGCGCCGAGAGCCGCTGCCTTTACCGCAGCGCCATTCCCCGCACAATGATCGCTGCGGCGAGCGCGGCGGCGGACAAATACCATGCGATGCTCCACTTTCTGACCGAGGACGAATCCATCGTCGCGGCGGCCGATGTGACGCACATGGAGGACTTCTGCATGGGCATCTACCAGTCGATGTTCCAGAGAATCGCACGGTCTGTCGCGGACCTTGCGCAGGAGGCGGAGCGGCTTGATGCCATCTGCAAGATCAACCTCTATTTCCGCTCCCCCGAGGACCGCGCGCGCTGCTATGCGGAGCTGAAGGACCTGCCGCTCGACATCACGCTGCCCGAGGTCACCACGCTTGAAATGACGGCGCAGCACGTCAGCAAGGCCAGCGGCCTTGTCTGGCTTGCCGATGCGCTGAACATCCCGATGGAACGGGTCGTCGGCGTCGGCGATTCCGACAACGACCGCGAAATGCTGCGCACCGTCGGACTCTCCTTTGCCATGGGCAACGCGGACCCGGACATCCGCTCGCTGTGCGACCTTGTCACAGCGGACAACGCACACAACGGCGTCGGCGCGGCTATCCGCCGCGCGCTGGCGCTGTAATGATCGGAAAGAGGGAGACTTTCATGAAAAGATATCTGACTAAGGGCGAGCTCGTATCGGTGGCGAGCATGCTGTTCGGCCTGTTCTTCGGCGCGGGCAACCTGATCTTCCCCGTATATATGGGCCAGCTTGCGGGTGCAAATTTGGCCCCCGCGGTCGTCGGCTTTCTGATCACCGGCGTGGGGCTTCCGCTGATGGGCGTCACAGCCATCGGCATCAGCCGCAGCGACGGCCTGATCGAGCTGTCCGGCAAGGTCAGCCACAGCTACTGCGTGTTTTTCACCTGCGCGCTGTACCTGACCATCGGGCCGTTCTTTGCCATCCCGCGCTGCGCCGCCGTGCCGTTCACGGTGGGCGTAGAACCGCTGCTGGGCGAGGGCGCGAGCGCCGCACTGGCGCTCGGCATCTTCTCGGCGCTGTTCTTTGCGGCAGTGCTGGGCTTTTCGCTCTTCCCAGGCAAGATCCTCACTTGGGTGGGCCGCATCCTCACCCCGCTGTTTCTGCTCTTTCTCGGCGTGCTCATCACCGCTGCGCTGCTCGATCCCATGGGTGCGATCTCGCAGATCCCGCCCGCTGCGGGCTACGATACCGCCCCCTTCGTCACCGGCTTTCTGAGCGGCTATGACACGATGGACGCGCTGGCGAGCCTGGCCTTCGGCATTGTCATCATCAACGTCATTCGTGGGCTCGGCATCCGCGATGCGCACGACGTGGCGAAAAACACTGTCCGTGCCGGTATCTTCAGCTGCCTGCTGATGGCGCTGATCTATCTGGCCGTCACCGTAGTCGGCGCACAGACACGCGGCCTTTACGACACCTGCGCCAACGGTGGCGAGGTGCTCACACTCATCGCACATTACTACTTCGGCAAGGCCGGCGCGCTCATTCTGGCTGTGACCGTCACCTTCGCCTGCCTCAAAACCGCCGTTGGTCTCGTCACCAGCTGCGCCGAGACCTTCCGCGAGCTTTTCCCCCACGCGCTTTCCTACCGTGCCTGGGCCATTCTGTTCAGCGGTTTTTCCTTCTTTGTCGCCAATCTCGGGCTCAACACCATCGTGGACTATTCCGTCCCCATGCTGATGCTGCTCTACCCTCTTGCCATCACGCTGATCCTGCTGGGCCTGTCCGGCGATCTGTTCGGTCACAGCCGCTGCGTTTACGGCTTTGTGACCGGCTTCACCCTGATCCCCGCTGTGCTCGACTTTTTTCGCGCGCTGCCGAAAGCGGCCATCACGGCGCTGCACGTCCAGCCGCTGATCGATGCCGCGGCCGCGGTGCTGCCGCTGTATGAAAAAGGCTTCGGCTGGCTGCTGCCCGCCTTTCTCGGCCTTGTCATCGGTCTTTGCGTGATGCGTACAAGAAAGCCCTCCCGCGCCTGATCCCCGAAAACAGAGAAGACGCCCGTCGGCGTCTTCTTTTTTTGCCGGCGGGCGGCGCAACAACGCGTTGCTTGCCATCCCGGCACACACATGCTATATTGTTCCCGAGGTGATACCCCATGGAAACAAAAGACATTTTACTCAAGCTCCGGAATCAGAACGGATACACGCAGGATACGCTCGCGGAAAGGCTGCACGTCACCCGTCAGGCCGTCTCCCGCTGGGAAACGGGCGAAACGGTGCCGAACACTGACACACTGAAGCTGCTCTCCGCACTTTACGACGTCTCTATCAACACGCTGCTCGGTGCGCCGCGGCAGCTCGTCTGCCAATGCTGCGGCATGCCGCTCGACGATGCTTCGACCAGCCATGAGCCGGACGGTGCCTTCAACGAGGATTACTGCAAATGGTGCTATGCGGACGGCAAGTTTACCTATCCCGACCTCCAAACGCTCACAGATTTTCTTGTCGCGCATATGTCGGGCGAGCAATTTCCGCCCGAGCAGGCCCGTGCCTATTTTTCCTCCATGCTCCCCACGCTCAAGCACTGGCGGCGCGAGACATAAATGCCATGAAAAAGGAGTCCTCTTTCGGGAGGGCCCCTTTTTCTCTGTCCAAGGCCAGTCATCGTGGTCATCCCCTATGTCCGCCCCCCAGCGCCTCCTCAAGCTTTTGCAGCGCCCGCTTCTCAATACGCGATACATAGCTTCTTGATATCCCCAGCTTTTCGGCCACCTCGCGCTGGGTGCGCGGGATGCGGCCGCCGAGGCCATAGCGCGCGGTAACGACCTCCCGCTCGCGCTCGGTCAGGCACTCACGCACGAGTCTGCGCAGCAGCAGGCAGTCGTCGCGGTCCTGGATGTCGAGATACATCGTATCCTCCACACCGACAACATCCATCAGATACAGCGATTCACCATCCGCGTCGGCATCGAGCGAATCGTTAAGCGACACCTCGCCCTGCAATTTCTTGCGGCTGCGAAAATACATCAGGATCTCATTCTCTACACATTTAGCGGCGTAAGTGGCAAGGCGGACGCCCTTTTCCGGGCGGTAACTTGAAACGCCCTTGATCAGCCCGATCGTACCGATGGAGACAAGGTCATCCTGCTCGTCGGACTGCGTGTAATACTTCTTCACGATGTGCGCGACCAGACGCAGGTTATGCTCAACGAGCGTGTTGCGCGCCGCAAGGTCACCCCCGAGCATACGCGCGACACAGTCGCGCTCTTCCTGTGCCGAGAGCGGGCGCGGGAACGAGCCGGTATTGCCCGCCAAGTGCAGCGACAGCAGCAACGAGTGGGCCAGCAGATAAATGGCGGCTGACAGCATAAGACTTTCCCTCTTTCCTTTTTTGTTAGCCTATGGTGCGACGGGAAGTCCCTATACCCACAGCTTGACAGCGGGCGGCAAATGTATTATGATATAAAACATCAGTTGCAGAAAAAAGGAGGCCGCTATGAAACAGGATCACCGCGAGCTCGCACCCTTCCTGGATGGCGCCGGCCGATTAACCGCGCTGCCCGCTAAAAACCTCAAAAAGCTGCTGGCGCTGCACTATCTTGCCGGTCGGATCGATGCAGGCCGGACCTACAGCGAATATGAGCTCGGCGTGCTGCTGGATGAGCTGACGGATTTTCACGATCCCGCCACGCTGCGGCGCGAACTTTACAACAAGCGTTTGCTCGAGCGCACAGATGATGGCGCGCGCTATTGGCGCGCGGAGGTCATTCCCCCGCTCAGTGACTTCATCGCACGGCACATTTGAAAAACGCCCCCGCGGAGGCAGCTCCGCGGGGGCATCTTCTCATTCTGCTTACAGTCCGTAAATTTCGCTGTACTTTTCTTCGAGATACTGCGTGTAGACCGTGGGATCAAATTTTTCGCCGAGCACCAGCGTCAGCAGTTCGCCCGGCTTTTTGAGGCTGCCGTACTGCCAGATGTGCTCGCGGTTCCACGCGTTGATGGGCGCAAAATTGCCGGTTTTGAGACATTCATCCACGTCGACGTTTTCCTTCATCTTTCGCAGAAACTGCGCGCCGTAGGCGCTGCCGAGCGCATAGGACGGGAAATAGCCGATGCTGCCGCCCGACCAGTGACTGTCCTGCAAAACGCCGTGCTTGTCGTCCGGCACGTCGACGCCGAGGTATTCCTTGTAAAGGCGGTTCCACTCGCCCGGCAGGTCGTGCACCTTGAGCTCGCCGTGCATCACGCGCTTTTCAAGCTCGTAGCGCACCATAACGTGCAGGCTGTAGGTGACCTCGTCGGCCTCGGTGCGGATCAAAGAGGGCTCCGCCTTGTTGATGGCGCGGTAGAATTCCTCCGCCGTATGGCCGCTCAGTTCAGGGAACAGCTCGCAGAGCTTCGGGAACACAACGCCCGTAAAGGCGCGGGAGCGGCCGAGCAGGTTTTCATAGAAGCGGCTCTGGCTCTCGTGGATACCCATGGAAACGCCGCCGTCGAGCACCGTATAGGCGAGATCGTCCGCGCTGCCCGTGTCGTAGAGCGCGTGGCCGCCCTCGTGGATGACGGAGAACATCGAGGAGGCAAAGTTGTCCTCCAGATAATGCGTCGTGATGCGCTCGTCGAAGTGCGAGCCGAGCGACGTCGTGAACGGATGCTCGGTCGTGGACAGGCCGACATGACCCAAGTCGAGGCCCATCGTGCGCATCAGGTAGTCGGAAAGCTGCGCCTGCTTCTCTTCGGGGAAATGGCCGTGCAGCATCGAATCGTCGACCTGCGGCTTTTCCTTGATCTTCTTGAGAAGCGGCACGATGTGCCCGCGCAGCGTGGCGAAGAATTCATCGCACTGCGCCATCGTCAGCCCGTCCTCATACTCGCTGAGCCAGTAGTCGTAGGGGTCCTTTTCCGGCGCGCAGTAGTGCGCGAAGCGGATGTTGGTCTCGAAAATTTTCTCAAGCACGGGCTCGAAGAGATCAAAGTCGCTCGTCTCCTTCGCGCGTTGCCAGACGTCGTCCGCCTCGACCAAAAGCTGCTGGTAGGCGACATACTCGTCCATCGGGATCTTCTGCATATTGCGGATGTCCTTGATGAGCAAAAACACCATGCGCTGCTGCTTTTCGTCGAGCTCTGCCTTGTGCGCGTCGAGGAATTCGAGCAGCGCAACGGTCTCCCCGCCGGTCGTGAGCTTGTAGTGCTCCTCACTTAAGATGCTCATGGTCTGGCCGCGGTTTGCCGCCGTGCCCTTGGGCGCGGTGGTCGCGCCGTCGTAAAAGAGCAGGCCCATCGCGTGGCCATAGGCCGCGAGCTTGGCCTGCAGGGTCATCAGGGACCGGATCGCTTCGTTGACTGTCATAAAATGCCTCCTTGCTTTATATTTCTGAAAGCATCATAGCACGCTTTGCCCTCGCCGTGCAAGAGGAGTTTGTCCCTCCGCGGGAGACAAGCCGCACAAAGGGGACGCCCTCTTCGCAAAAGAGAGCGTCCCCCTTTTTCCTTTTCTGCCCGCAAGGGGCCGGTTACGCCGCCGTGTTCACCGTGCCGATGAACAGCGGCAGGCTGTCCACGCCGGTGATCATAAATGTAAACGGGCGGTTCAGATTCATTTCGATCTCCGGCAGATCCTCCGGCAGCGCCGCCGTGTCGTCCGCCGTGATCGCGGTGAACGCCGCCGCCTCGCAGCCCTCCTCGTTGATCTTCACGCGCGCGGCGTGCTGTACTTTCGTCACGGCGACCTCCTCGTCAATGCGCTTCGTGTCGATCAGCGGCGAGAAATCCGCCTTGTCGAAGTCAAACACATCGGAAACGCCCAGGGCTTTGAGCGTCTTGGTCAGCTCGAGGTCGGAGTTCACGTCGAACTTCGGCACGCTCCAAACGAGCTTTGCAGCAGAAAGCATGACGCCCATGTCGTAGCTCACCAGTCCGCCCACGGCGCTGCCGTCTGCGAGCAAGCTTTCAAGCGTTGTCCCCTCGTCGGGCAGCAGGAAGCGCATCGCCTGCCCGCTCCGGAAGCGCAGCTCAGCCACAGTGTAATTCTCCCCGCGGCAGCAGGCGGCACTGTCCTGCGTCAAATGCATGAAATCCACCGTCTGCGCCGTGCCGTCCGCCGCGGTGAAGATATCCTGCGTTGTCTCGCTCTTTGAAAATTCGTTGCTCCATGCATCCTTGAAGTAGAGCGCCGTCAGCAGCACCAGCGCGGTCTCGGGTCTGGTCTCGATGCCGCCCGCCGCCTCCTCAAGCAGCCCGCCGGTGTTCTCGTTGACCCATTCGGCAATGGCGCGGTCAGCCTTTTCCGTGCCCATCGGCGCGCTGTAGGTCGAGGCAAGATACTGCTGGGCAAGCGCTGTGAGCGTCTCTTCGTTGTACGGCAGCGTTTCGTTCAACCACACCGAGCTTGCCAGCAGCGTTCTGCCGCTGTCCGTTTCGCCGTAAAGGCTGCGCCAGATGTAGTTGGCCGCGCTCCTGCTCTCGTCCGTTCCGTTCAGGCCCAGCAGGTCGAGCAGCTGCGCGCGGCTCTCACCGTCCACGGTCTCGCTCAGCATGGCAAGCGCCAGATAGAGATTCGCAGGCGAGAGCACGGTGTTTCCCTGTGCGGACAGCAGCGCGTCCGCCGTCTCCTGCGTAAAACTCAGAAACGCCGCGGGATAAGCCGTTCCCTCGCTTCTCAGGGCACGCAGCGCATCGTAATACGCGCTGCTGCGCGCGTCCCAGTCCTCCCAGATCTGCTCCTGCGCTTTTTCATAAGCCTCTGCACCCATCTTGTCATAGTCGATGGTGTTGAATGCCTCCTCGAGCTGCGCATGGCTCGGCCGTTCGGGCAGCGCAGGATATTCCGCCGTTTTTACAGCCAGTTCCTCCAGATACTGCGCGGCAATAGGATCTTTTTTCACACTCTCCTCCTCGTCGTCCTTTGAAGGGCAGCGGATCGTCGTCCCTTTTTCACCGCAGGCGGCGAGGGACAAGACCATCGCAAGCACAAGCAGGAATACTGAAAATCGCTTCATGTCGGTTTACCTCCCCTTTTCGGTCTTATAGCTTTAGACGGCGATCTATGGAAAAAGTTCCCGCAAAAAAGAAAAATCCCGCCCCTTTTACTGCGCGCCCCCGTGTGGTATACTTGGTAAGCTACCCTGCCATTTTTTACATTTCATTTTTTTTGCGTTCCCTGTAACGCAGCACAGCAAAAAGTTGTCTTATCTCCATGATGGCAGATGACAGAAAGGAGCGACCGCATGGACGATAGCCGCATCGTCGACCTCTACTGGCAGCGGGACGAGACCGCCATCGCCGAGACCGCCGCCAAATACGGACCCTATTGTATGAAAATTTCGCAGAACATTCTATCCGACCGCGCCGACAGCGAGGAGAACGTGAACGACGCCTACCTGCACGCCTGGAACGCCATGCCGCCGCAGCGGCCCGAGGTGCTCTCCGCCTTTCTCGGCAGACTGACACGCAACCTCGCGCTCAACCGCTATAAGGCGCGCGGTGCGCAGAAGCGTCAGGGCGATACGCTTGCCGCCTCGCTCGACGAGCTGGCCGAGTGCCTGCCCGCCAGTTCCGCACCCGATGACGAGGCCGCGGCCGCCGAGCTGGGGCGGAGCATCAGCGCGTTTCTGCGCACACAGAGCGACGACGCGCGTGTGATGTTCGTCCGCCGCTACTTCTGCTGCGACACGATCGAGGAGCTCGCCGCGCGCTTCGGCTGCGGCGAGAGCCGCGTAAAAACCTCGCTGCTGCGCACGCGTAGCCGGCTCAAGGCACATCTGGTAAAGGAGGGGTACTATGAAGCATGAGGATATGGCCCACGCGATGTCACAGCTTGACGATGCGCTGATTGCCGAAGCGCTCGTGCATCAGCCGCGCAAACGGCGCTATTTTCCGCGCATGCTCGCCGCCGCGGCGTGCCTCGCACTCATTGTCACTGCTGCTCTCCTGACACGTCAGGCGCCGCAGGCAGACCTTCTGATCGGCGGTACGCCGCTCGCGGGCGCTCCCATCCCCATCGAGCAGCCCGCAGCGATGACGCTCACCCCCATGCGGGCGGCACAGCCGCTCAGCATCCCTCTCTCCGTTGAGAGCAGAGCGGACAGCTCAGTGGAGGTCTCCGTATCGGACGGCGTGCTCGATTCTCCTCTCGATTCCTTCCCCCGCGCGCTTTCCTGCCGCACCGTCCGCGGCGGCGAAGCACTCACCTGGACCATCGAACGCCCGGACGAGGGCTCGGTCTACACGCTCCGGCTCAACGGCAAGCCCTCCGCCGTACTGCGTTATGACAGCGCAAACGGATACTGGGCCGCCGAAAAGCCGTAAGCGTAAAAATCATTTCCATTACACAAACTATACTATTGAAATTTCCGGAGGTAATTTCCTATGAAAAAGCTCTTTTCCCTGCTGCTTGCAGCCGTGATGCTCCTGTCTCTTGCCGCCTGCGGCAGCAAGAGCGACGATAGTTCCGCCAGCCAGCCCGCCGACGCGCTGGAGCTGCTGAATACCGTTTGGGCAAGCTATTCCGAAGATGAAAAATTTCCCGCCGCCGGCGGCGACTATGACGAAGCCAACATGGCCGACGGCGCGCCGGGCCGCTTCGGCGTTGCCGACGGTGACACGCTTGAATTCTCCCTCACCTTCCCCGCCGCCGACGCCGGCAAGCTTTCCGATGCGGCTTCTCTCGTCCACATGATGAACCTCAACACCTTCACCGCAGGTGCTTTCCATATCACCGATGCTTCGGACGTGGACGGCATTGTTTCCGACCTCAGGGACAACGTCATGGCCCGCCAGTGGATGTGCGGCTTCCCCGATAAGCTCGTTATCGCCACACTCGGCAATTACGTTGTCTCCTGCTACGGCGCCGAGGACCTCGTTGACACCTTCCGCGACAAGCTGACCGCCGCCTACGCGGACGCCGCAGTCGTCTGCGACGAACCCATCGCGTAAGCCATGCTGTTTTCCAGCGTCACCTTTCTCTTTTATTTCCTGCCCGCGGCGCTGCTTCTCTATTTTCTTGCGCCGCGCAGGCTCAAAAACGCGGTGCTGCTGCTCGTAAGCCTCATCTTTTACGGCTGGGGCGAGCCGAAGTATGTGGCGCTGATGCTCGTCTCCATCGTGCAGGGGTATGTCTTCGGCCTGCTGATTGAAAAACACCGGGGGCAGAAAGCGTCGAATGTCTTTTTGATGCTTTCCGTCCTCGTAAGCCTCGGCCTCCTCGGCTATTTCAAGTATGCCGACTTCTTCCTTGAAAGCTTCAATGCCGTTACGGGGCTGTCGCTCCCGCTCTTAAAGCTCAGCCTGCCCATCGGCATCAGCTTCTACACCTTTCAGGTGCTCAGCTACGTCATTGACGTCTACCGCGGTGAAACGGCGCAGCGGCGCTTCATCGACCTTGCCGCCTATGTCGCGCTCTTCCCGCAGCTGATCGCAGGGCCGATCGTGCGCTATTCCGACGTCGCCGCAGAGCTCAAAAGCCGCACGCACAGCGTCTCCGCCGCGGCGGAGGGCGTGCGCCGCTTCAC
>CAKTLD010000009.1 GCA_934572445.1 uncultured Oscillospiraceae bacterium | reverse complement strand
GCGTTTCGCATGGCGTACTTGATGTAGTAGCCATAGCAGTTTTCGTAGCTCGCCTTCGGGATCAGGATGGCGGTCTGAATCTCGCCGTCCTCCATGCGGATATCGACCTGACCGGCCTTGATGTAAAAGTCCTTGATGGGCAGACGGCGGATACCGCTTCTTCCCGTCAGCTCGACGATGGCCTCCCATGCGTGCAGCGTGGAAGCGGAATCCGCGCTCGTCACGCCGTTGCAGGTGTTGCCGCCGATGGTGCCGATATTTCGGATCTGCGGGCCGCCGACCTGATCGACCGCCTCGCCGAGGACATTGATATATTTCTGAATGATGGGATCGCGCGTGATGTGAGAAAAGCTCGTGAGCGAACCGATGCGGATGTTTTCATCATCGTCGATGCTCACGCCGCGCAGCTCGTCAAGCCCGTAAATGGAGATCAGTTCCTTACCGGCACGCTTGCCCTCGCGCATCTGCACGAGCACATCGCTGCCGCCGGCAATGATCTGCGCCTCGGGATGCTCGAGCCGGAGCGCGACCGCGTTCTGCACGCTTTCCGCCTCGTAGAGCGCTTTCATATCATACATGGCTCACTTCTCCTCCTTCCAGCTGTCACGGATGAGCCCTGCTTTGCTGAATTCGGCATACAGGACATGCGGTGTGATGGGGGCAATGTCGATAGGCACGCCGGTGGCGTTGTAAATGGCGTTGCGGATGGCGGGCGCACCCGAGCAGGCGGGCGGCTCACCGAGCGCCTTGGTGCCGAACGGAGACGTCGGCTCGGGGTTCTCAACAAACTGCGCCTCCAGATGCGGGTGGTCCATAAACGTTGAGAGCTTGTAGTCCAGCAGATTGTTGTTGAGCGGCCGGCCAGTCTTCTCATCGAACAGCAGCTGCTCGCTCATCCCGTAGCCGATCGCCATGGACATGCCGCCGTGGACCTGTGCCTCAGCCAGCGCGGGGTTGATGAGCTTGCCGCAGTCGTGGACATTGACGATCTTCTTGAGCGTCACCTTGCACAGCGGGATATCGACCTCAACATCGGCAAAGGTGCAGCCGAAGGAATAGGCGTTGTTGCGGATGGTATAGGTCGATTCGGCAGTGATGTGCTCGGAGTCCGCGGCATTGTACTGCGCGGTCATCGCCAGCTCGGAAAGCGGCATGAGCACCTTGCCGTCCATCCTGCGGATAATATTGCCGTCCACGATATCCATATTGTCAATGGCCTGACGGGTCAGCTTGGTGGCATACTCCAGAATCTTCTTTTTCAGCAGCGTCGCCGTCTGGCGGATGGAGAAGCCCGCCACATAGGTCTGGCGGCTCGCGTAGGCGCCGAGGCCCGTCGGCGTGATGTCGGTATCCTGGCAGGAGACGACGTGCACGTCGCGATAGCTCTTGAGGCCGACAGCCTCGGCCGTCATCTGCGCGTAGGCGGTGTCGGCACCCTGACCGATCTCCGTCTCGCCGCACTGCATCGTCACCGTACCGTCAAGATTCAGGAGCATACGGTTCGACGACGTTTCGAGCGAAATGGGATACACCGCCGTGTTGTACCAGAACGCCGCCACGCCGATGCCGCGGCGGACGGGGCCGGTATCCTTCGCGTATTCCTCGCGTTTTCTGTCGTATTCGATGTACTCCTTCCCTTTTTCCAAACACTCGCGGAAGGAATCGTAATAGTTGACGTTTTTGGAGAAGCCGTCCTCAAAGCCCTTGGGCATGATGTACTTCATGCGGTACTCGAGCGGGTCCATGCGGACCGCCTTTGCGCACTCGTCGATATTGGCATCATCGGCAAAGGATGCCTGCGGCATACCGTAGCCGCGCATTGCGCCCGCGGTCGGGCGGTTGGTAAATACGGTCCATGCATCGCCCTCAAAGTGGTCGCAGGGATAGATCTGCGGGAACGAGCCGAGCGCCTTGGCAACGATAGAGTGACCGTGCGAGGCATAGGAACCCTGGTTGGAGAACAGCTCCACCTTGCGCGCAGCGATCGCACCGTCGGGATGCAGCCAAGTGATGATGTGGGCACGGATGGCGTGACGCACACGGTTCGAGACGAACGTTTCCTCGCGTGCGCAGTCGATGCGCACGCAGCGGCCGCCGACCTGCGTGGAGCACCACGCACACAGCGGCTCATAGAGCGCGTCCTGCTTATTGCCGAAGCCGCCGCCGATGTAGGGCTTGACGACGCGGATGTCCGCCCATGGCCTGCCGAGTGCCTGACCGACGATACGGCGGATGATATGCGGGATCTGCGTGGAAGAAACGACAACGATGCGTCCGTTTTCCTCATAAGCGTAGCAGCCGTGATTCTCGATATGGCAGTGCTGCACAGTGGGCGTATCGTACCAGCCCTCGACCTTAATAAGGCCCGGCTCCTGAATGGCCTCGGCGTAATTGCCCTTGCGGATGTCCGTGTGCTTGAGGATGTTGTTCGGATACTCCTCGTGGAGGAGCGGCGCACCGTCCTCCATTGCCTTCTGCACATCCAGCACGAAGGGCAGCTCCTCATACTCGACCTTCAGCGCGCGCACGCCCTGCATGGCCGAGACCTCATCCTCTGCGATGACGACCGCGACATCGTCGCCGTAGTAGCGCACATGGCGGTTGAGAAGGTTGCGGTCGGCCACGTCCTGATGCCCCGGGTCCATCGACCACGGGTGGCCCGCCGTCGGAAAGCAGTGCTGCGGCACATCAAAGCATGTCAGCACCTTCACAACACCCGGGATCGCCTCCGCCGCGGACTTGTCCACGCTCTTAACGAAGCCGTGCGCGATGGTGGAATGCTTGATGCGCACATACAGCGCGCCGGCAGGCATCCGATCCTCGTAATATTTGGTGCGTCCGGTGACCTTGTCGAACGCATCCACGCGGATCTCGCTCTTTCCTACCTTGTTCATCTGTCTTCCTCCTTATCGAAGCGCCCCGCTTTCAGCGGTTCTGCTCGAAAGCTGTGTATATTTGTATTGATTTTAGCACAAAACTGACAATGTGTACAGCATCCCGCGTGATATTATTTGCCGAACAGCGCGGATTTTCCGCTTGTCCGCGGACGCAAACTCTGCTATGATGAGCAGAAATAAAACTATTAGCTCAGGTGATGGAATGAAAACCGGTTTTCCCCTCGGCTGCCTGCTGATGGCCGCCGGAAATGCCGAGCGCTTTGGCGAAAACAAGCTCTCCGCCGTGCTCCACGGAAAAACGCTCATTGAGCGCGCGATGGAGGCCATTCCGCGCGAGGAATTTGCGCGCGTGCTCGTCGTCACACAGTACGATGAGATCATGGACCTTGCCGCGCGCTTCGGCTTTGAAGCGCTGCGCAACGAACACCCCGAGCGCGGCCAGAGTGAAACGATCCGTCTCGGCACCGCGGCGCTCGCGCAGGACTGCGGTGCCATTTGCTATATGGTGGCCGACCAGCCGCTGCTGGAGCGGGAAAGTGTGGCGCGCGAGCTGGCGTTCTACCGCGCGCATCCCGAGCATATCGTCGGTCTCGGTCATAACGGCGTGCGCGGCAACCCGTGCATCTTCCCCGCCCGCTTCTTCCCCGAGCTGCTCGCCCTTGAGGGCGACGTCGGCGGCAGCCGTGTCATCCGCGCGCACGAGGATGCACTGCTGCTGTGCGAGGTGGAAGCAGAGCAGCTGAGCGATGTGGACACGCGCGCCTCGCTCGAGGCGCTCAGGAAAGCGTGATCTCGCCGCGCAGATCCTGCTCCATGCGCTTTTTGACCGTGTCCTTGTCATAGCCGCAGGAAAAGAGATAATAGAGCTTGGCGACAGCCGCCTCGGTCGTCATGTCAAGTCCGCTGACCGCACCCGCTCTTTTGAGCGCGCTGGACGTTTCATACGTCCCCAGCGACACCGCGCCCTGCGGGCACTGGGAGCAGACCGTGAGCACCGTGCCGTTGTGGAAAGCCTTGCGGATAATGGGCAGCAGCGCGTCCCCGTCGCCGGGGATGTTGCCCGCACCGAAGGTCTCGATAACGATGCCGCGCAGCTTTTCCGTCATAATGGATTCAAACAGCGAAAACTGGATGCCGGGAAACACCTTGATGACCCCGATGGGGATCGAATCGAGCGTTTGCAGCTTCAGCCCGCCCTTTTGCCTCGGCAGAAGGGCGGCTTCATTGTATCTGATGGCGATCCCCGCTTCGGCTAGGCTGGGGTAATTGGGCGAGATAAAGGCGATCAGCCCGTCGGCGGAGTACTTGGTCGCGCGGTTGCCGCGCAGCAACTTTCCGCCGAAGCAGAGGCACACCTCACGCACGATCCCCTCCCCCGCGATCAGCAGCGCGGTGATGAGATTGTCACGCCCGTCGCTGCGGATCTCGCACAGCGGGATCTGCGAGCCGGTGAGCACCACGGGCTTGTCGAGCCCGCCGAGCATGAAGGAGAGCGCCGAGGCCGTGTAGGCCATCGTGTCCGTACCATGCAGGACGACGAAGCCGTCGTAGGCGTCGTACTCTCGCGCGATGATCGCGGCGATATCGTTCCATTCACGCACCGTCATGTTCGACGAATCCAGCAGCGGCGACATTTCCACGAAGTCCCATGCAGGCATCTCGTCCGCATGCAGGTCGGAGATGGCGTCAAGCGCGGCCCGGAAGTAGCCCGAGCGCGGCGCATAGCCGTTGTCGGTGCGTGTCATGCCGATGGTACCGCCGGTGTAGATGATAAGGACTTTTTTCATGCTTTCTCTCTTACTTCTTATAGGGCGTGTGGTCAAGCGGCAGACTGCGCCGGCGCTCGCCGTCATAACGGAAATAGGCGTCCGCAATGGCTGGGGCCGTGGGAATGGATGTGATCTCTCCAATGCCGATGGCGCCGTTGGCGAGCGGAAGGCCCGGCTTGTCGATCACAATGGCCTTGATCTCGGGGATCTGATTGGCACGGAAGAGGCCGAGCATCCCGTATTTTGCCGTGGGCTTGCCGTGGTCGAGCGGGTACTTCTCCGTCAGCGTGTAGCCCATGCTCATCACAACGCCGCCCTCGATCTGTCCCTCGCAGGACAGCGGGTTGATGGCCTTGCCGACATCGTGCGCGGCGACCATCTTTTTGACAAGGCCCGTCTCTTTGTCCACCACGCATAGCTGCGTTGCGTAGCCGTATGCCACATGGGACACCGGATGCGGCACGTCCGCGCCGAGCGGATCGGTCTTGGCGAGGTATTCGCCATAGAACTCCTGACCGCAAAGGTCCTGCAGCGTCTTTCCCTCCAGCGCCGCCCTGAGCTCCTCGCAGGCGCGCCGGCAGGCCTCGCCGGTCACAAGCGTCTGGCGCGAGCCGGAGGTATCGCCGCTGTCGCTTGCGATCCAGGTGTTGTTGCGCTCGTAAACGATGTCGTTCACGCCAACGCCCGCGTTCGTCACGACCATCTGCGTCAGCACCGTGCCCAGCCCCTGACCGATGCAGGATGCGCCCGCATAGATGTGGACCTTTGCGTCCGCCTCGACGATCAGCTTGCAGCGGCCCCAGTCGGGAAGGCCCACACCGACACCCGCGTTTTTCATCGCGCAGGCAAGGCCGACCGGCTCGCCGTTCTTCACAGCCTCGTCATAGTAGGGCTTGATGGTCTCGAGCGTCTCGGCAAGGCCGGTCTCCGGGCCGACGATCTGGCCGTTGGGCAGCTCCTGCCCCGGGCGGATGGCGTTGCGGTAACGGATCTCCCACGGAGAGATGCCGACGAGGTCAGCCATCTCGTTCAAAAGCGTTTCGGTGGCAAAGCAGGTCTGCGTCACGCCGAAGCCACGGAACGCGCCCGCGGGCGGATTATTGGTGTAAAGGGCCTTGCCCTCGATCTCAAAGTTCTGGTAGTTGTAGGGACCCGCCGCGTGCGTACACGCACGCTCGAGCACGGGACCGCCAAGGGACGCGAACGCGCCGGTATCGGACACGACGCTCGCCTTCACGCCCTGAATGATGCCGTTTTCATCGCAGCCCATCGTGAAGTCCATCCACATCGGGTGACGCTTGGGATGGATGAGGAGGGATTCCTGCCGCGTGAGCTTGACCTTGACCGGCACACGCGCAACATAGGCGATGAGCGCCGCGTGGTGCTGCACGGACATATCCTCCTTGCCGCCGAAACCACCGCCGACGAGCATATTCTGCACCTGGCAGTGCTCATAGTCGACACCCAGCATCGACGCACATTCATGCATGGTGGTGTGCGCGCTCTGGTCGGTCGTAAAAAGCTTCACGCCGCCGTTCTCCAGCGGCACCGCCACGCAGCACTCGGGCTCTAAAAAGGCATGTTCCGTCCAGGGAGTGGAAAACCGCTCGTGCAGGACGTATTTGGAATGTTTGATGGCCTCGTCCGCGCTGCCGCGGGCGATGTGCTTCTCCGCCTGCACGTTGCTCGCGTCATGCTCGAACACGAGCGGCGCGTCCGGCGCCTGCGCCTCCTCGGGACTGAAGACCGCGGGCAGGACCTCATACTCGACCTTGACGAGCTTTTTGGCCTGCTCCAGCGTCTCGCGGTCACGCGCGCAGACGAGGGCGACGGCATCGCCGAGGTACTGCGTCACCTGCCCGACGGGGATCATCGTGGGCTGGTCCTTCTTGATATGGCCGACGTTCAGCTTGCCGGGCACATCCTCCGCCGTCAGCACACACACAACGCCCGGCAGCACTTCGGCCGCGCTCTTGTCGATAGAGAGCACACGGGCGCGCGGATACTGGCTGCGCACGGCGCTGCCGTAGCACATGCCGTCAACATATACGTCATCGGGATACTGTCCGTAGCCCTGCACCTTTTCGGCAACGTCGATGCGGTGCACACGCTCGCCGACCTGATAGCCGTCGGCGCCGGGTGCAGGGATCTTCCCCTCGCGCAGGATCTTTGCCGCCAGCAGGATGCCGTCAATGATCTTTACATAGCCTGTGCAGCGGCAGATATTATTGCGGATGGCAAAGGCCGCCTCTTCGCGCGTAGGATTGGGATTTCGGTCCAGAAGTCCTTTGGCCGAGATCACCATGCCCGGGATGCAGAAGCCGCACTGGACTGCGCCCGCCTCACCGAAAGCGTAGGTATAGGCTTCCTTTTCAAAATTGGAAAGCCCTTCGACCGTAACGATCGTCTTGCCTTCAAGCTTGTCCGTCTGCGGAATACAGGCTTTAGTGGGCTTACCGTCGATCAGAACATGGCAGGTACCGCACGCACCCTCGCTGCATCCGTCCTTGACGGACAGAAGATGCAGCTCGTCGCGCAGGAAGCGGATAAGCTTCTGGTTTTTCTCCGCCGTTACCGGCGTTCCGTTGACAACAAAAGCAGCCATGGCAAAACTCCTGTGATAGAAATTACAATTATTTTGGTCACCTAATTATTTTTATTGTACCACAGGTACAAGCGGGACGCAACCGGAAATCTTTTTGGCGCTATTCTATTTTACATATCACGCTTCTCTTGACAAAACCGACGTTTCACGCTAAAATATCAGCATAACTGCAAGGGGCGCTGGCGCAAGCCGGCTGTGATGCGGCGTAATGCCGTCGCTGTCCCTCAGACCTGATCCGGATAATGCCGGCGTAGGGATGCAAAGCCCAGCTTTTACCACTTTGCACCGCGACGCCCTCGCCGCGGTGCATTTTCATATCGCGGCGCGGACAGGGATCCACTTTTCAGGAGGTATATCCCACCATGAGCACCACCACTTCTTCCCGCACCGCCACCCGCCGTCTGGCTGAGGGCGGTATCTGCATCGCGCTCGCCCTCGTGCTGAGCTACATCAAGATCCCCATCGGCCTGTCGTTCGGCGGCTTCGGCGGCTCGATCAATCTTGTGATGATCCCGCTGATCCTCTTCGCCGTGCGCTGGGGCGCGCCCTGGGGCATCCTCGCAGGCCTTGCATTCGGCACGCTCAAATACTTCTTTGCCGAGGGCACAGCCATCAACTGGGTATCCATCATCTTTGACTATTCCTTTGCCTATGCCGCCGTCGGCCTTGCGGGCCTGCTGCGCGCCAGGGGCAGGGACTACGGAAAGCTCCCCCTCGCCGCCCTTGTCGGCTGCGTCGGCCGCTTCATCATCCACTTTATTTCCGGCGTATCGGTCTACGCGCAGTACATGCCCGATGAATTCATGGGGCTGAGCATGAACTCCTCCGTTGTTTACTCCATCCTCTACAACGGCACCTACATGCTGCCCAACACCATCCTGGCCATCGTGCTCTGCGCGCTGCTTATCAAGCCTGTGGCGAAGCTCCCGCAGGCGGAATGATCCGCTCTATCCTCTCTTTATCCATTATCCTGACGCGGCAAAAAGCGAAGCATCCTCTCCGGTGCTTCGCTTTTTGCTGTTCTTTTTCATTTTCCGGTGCGGCGGATCATTTCTTTCTCTGCTCCAGCAGCTTCTGGTACTGCTCGGCCAGTCGGCGGCGCAGCGCGTCAAACTCGCGGCCGCTCTCCTCCTGCGCATCCTGCACGAAGCCCTTCGTGCCGAGTCTCAAAAGCAGCTTGAACGCCTCGCTCACCATACGCCGCGTCTCGCGGTCGAGATTCTTATAGGTCTTGAGCATCACGGACGCGCTCTTGAGCTTTTCCTCGTTCAGCTCGCTGAGCGTTTTGGCTCCCGTGCCGGTAAAGACGCTGTAGAGCGCGTCGGCCAGCGCCTCGCGCTGCTGGGTATTGAGCGACGCAGCCCACTGATCCAGCGTCTCGTCCACGAGCTTGCCCTCGCGCGAGAAGTCGTCAAGATGCACGAACTGCGTACCCTTGACCTCCCAGGAAAAACCGTCATGCTGGTAGATACCGTCATAGGTCGAGTAAACGACCTGATAATCCTTCTCATGCTCGAGCAGCATCCCGACCACTGAGGTCTGCGGCAGGACGGTATGGATGCGCGGCGCGATGCGCTTATGGCCCGGCGTCTCGCTGATGGGCCAGGCAAAGCCCGGGCCGTCGTTATTGTGCACGGCGACGATGCGCTCTTGGATCTCGCCGCTGCTCTTGGCCGCGCTGTAAACGGCGAGGTTGCCGCCCTTAGAGTGCCCGCCGATGCGGATGGTCTTGTCGCCATACTGCCGCGCGACGCGCGCGACGTATTCGACCGCCTGCTTCTGCGAGGGGATCTCCTCCAAAAAGCCCATGTTGAGGTCTTCCTTCCACCCGACGATCGTATCGTCCGTGCCGCGGAACGAGATATAGATGCTGCCGTTGCCAAGGTCGATCGTCAGCGCCGCGAACTGCTGTTCAATCGCGTCGTCGAGCAGCGCAGCATAACCGTTGAGCAGCATATTTCCGAAGCGCGCGCTCGTCATCAGCTTTTTCAGCATCTTCACGATCGTGTCGGGCACCAGCACGCCCATGGCGACGTCCTGTCCGTGGCGGGCAAAATAGGCCTCCGCCGCTTCGTTCAAAGGCAGGCCCCGCCCAATCTCTGGCGGGGGCACGATACCCTCGAAGTCCACAAAGCTCAACTCCGCCAGGATCAGCGCGTCCACCTCGTTGAACGGCGAAACCTCCAGTGTGATGTCACCGCGCCAGTCCAGATAATCCATCAGATTTGCCATTTGTTACCTCCGTCAATGGGTCCCGTTTTCTTTTATTGTATGGCGCGCGAAGCCGCTGCGCCACAGCCTTGCGGCGCGCGCTTGCAGCGCCGCGGGCGTATTGGGTAGTTTTTCCGCCGCGACCTCATCCAGAAGCCGCGCCAGCACCGCGCCGATCTCGCGCCCGCAGTAACCGAGGGATGCAAGGGCTTCCCCCTTGATGCTCAGCTCATGGATCGAGCAGCACGCGCTCTCCGCGACGAGCGTGTCATAGATTCTCTGCGCTTCGCGCCACGGCGCCTGCGCACACTCTAATCCTGCGGGGGCTTTGGCGGCATTGTCTGCCTGTTTGGTATAAAGCAAATTCTGCACCGTCTCCGCGCCGAGGCGCGCCATCTCCTTATGGATGGCCGCCCGCTCGGGACGGAACATGTCGTCAAAACAGGCAAGCTGCATGCGAATTCTGTCGCGCAGCGCCTTTTCAAAGTGCAGCCGCACCATGATGTCCTCCGCCATTTGAGCGGAAATCGCCGTGTGGCCGTAAAAATGTCCGATACCGTTTTCATCCAGCGTCATGCACTGTGGCTTGCCAAGGTCATGGAAAAGCATCGTCCAGCGGAGCTCGCGCTTCGGCGGCACGGCGGCGACGGCGCGCGCCGTGTGCCCCCATACATCAAAGCAATGGTGCCGGTTCTTCTGCTCAAAGCCGACGCAGGGCAGAATTTCCGGAATGGGCACGCCTAAAATATCAGGAAAGGTCAATAGCGTCTCCCCCACATTTTCGCCGAGCAGAAGTTTGTTCATCTCGGCATACACGCGCTCATGCGCAACGTGGGCGAGCAGTCCGCGCGCCTCGTGTGCGGCGCGGGCGGTCTCTTTCTCTGCCGAAAAGCCGAGGACGGAGCAGAAGCGCACGAGGCGCAGGATGCGCAGCGCGTCTTCCTCAAGCCTCCGCTTCGGCGCGCCGACACAGCGCAGGATTTTTGCTTTCAGGTCCTCCCGCCCGCCGTAGGGATCGATGAGCGTACCGCTGGGCGACAGCGCGATGGCGTTGACCGTGAAGTCCCGCCGCGCGAGATCCTCTTCGATGCTCGTACCGAAGGTAACCGAATCGGGGTGGCGGTTATCTCTGTACGCGCCGTCGCGCCGCATGGTCGTGAGCTCAATGGGCAGTCCCCCGCTCACGACCGTCACCGTGCCGTGCCGCAATCCCGTCGGATACGCACTTTCGCCAAAAATGCGCAGCACCTCCTGCGGCGGAGCATCGGACGTCATATCGTAGTCGGACGGTGCCTTGCCGCGCAGCAGCTCACGCACGCAGCCGCCCACCAGATAGGGCGAATACCCCTCGCTTTGCAGCGCGGAGAGAACGGTATCGACTTGCTTCGGCAAAGAGGGCATGGAAACCTCGCAAAAAATCATTTTTTTAGGATTGCACTGTACCATTGGGTATATTATAATAGCAAAGCTGAAAATTGTAAATCGCGGAAATCTCCTGTGCAGCGGCACAAGGAAAGGAATTTTTGGAATGAACGACCAGAAGGATATTTTCTCTTATCTCGTCCCCGGAAAGTGCGCACACCTGGCCGGCATCGGCGGCGTTTCGATGAGCCCGCTGGCCGAGGTGCTCGCGGGTATGGGTCTCAGGGTCCAGGGCAGCGATATGACCGACGGCCCGTCCGTCGAGCATCTGCGCGCGCTGGGCATCCCCGTGGCCATCGGCCACGCGGCGGATAACCTCGGCGAGTGCGACTTTGTCATCCGCACCGCCGCCATCCACGATGATAACCCCGAGATCTCCGGCGCGGTGACGCGCGGCATCCCCGTTTTCGAGCGCGCGCAGGCCTGGGGCGCGATCATGAAGGGCTATAAGAACGCCCTCTGCATCTCCGGCACACACGGTAAGACGACCACCACCAGCATGGCCACGCACATCTTTATGGCCGCGCAGAAGGACCCGACCGTGATGATCGGCGGCACCTTGCAGCTGCTGCACTCGGGCTATCGCGTCGGCAAGGGCGACACGATCATCGCCGAGAGCTGCGAATACTGCAACTCGTTTCTGAGCTTTTTCCCCACTGTTGCGGTCATCTTGAATGTTGAGGCTGACCACCTCGACTTCTTCAAGGATCTTGCCGACGTGGAGCACTCGTTCCGCCGTTTTGCAGAGCTCGTGCCCGCAGGCGGATATGTGGTCGCCAACAGGGACGATACCGGCGCATGCGACACACTCAGGGGACTTTCCCAGCCGGTATTCTGGTTCAGTCTGGACGATCCTGCGGCCCAGTGCCATGCGGAAAACCTTGTCTGGACGGACGGTCTGCCGAGCTTTGACGTTTATATCCGCGGCAGCTACTATGCGCACGTTTCGCTGCGCGTGGGCGGCAGGCACAATGTAATGAACGCACTGGCCGCGGCGAGCGCGGCGTACCTGCTCGGCATCAGCGGCGAGGCCGTGGGCCTCGGCCTTGCGACCTTCACCGGCGCGGGCCGCCGCTTCGAATTCAAGGGCCGCTACCACGGCGCGGATGTCTACGATGACTACGCTCACCACCCGGGTGAGCTGCACGCGCTGCTGGCAATGGCAAAGAGCCTTCCCTATAAGCGCATCGTCTGCGCCTTCCAGCCGCACACCTACACGCGCACAAAGGCGCTGTTCAGCGATTTTGTCCGCGAACTGAAGATCCCCGACGTCGTCATCCTCGCCGAGATCTATGCCGCGCGTGAACAGAACGACATCGGTATTTCGTCGATGGATCTCTGCCGCGAGATCCCCGGGGCAGTCTACTGCCCCACGCTCGACAGAGTGACCGCCGCGTTGGCGGACATCGCGCGCCCGGGCGACCTCATTCTGACCGTTGGCGCGGGCGACATTTTCAAGGCCGGCGAGAAACTGCTGAAAGAGAAAGAAGAGGCATAAGCATGCTGGTATCCCCATTTTACGACACCGCGCCGGAGCACGCCTCCGAGCGCGCGATGGCAAGCTACGCGCTGCTGGATTCCCTGCACATCCCCTATCAGCGCATCGAGCACGAAAAGGCCGAGACTATGGAGATCTGCGCCGCCGTGTCGGATGCGCTGGGCGTTCGCATCTGCAAGAATCTCTTCCTTTGCAACCGCCAGCAAACGAGCTTTTACCTGCTCACCATGCCCGAGGATAAACCGTTTCACACCAAAGATCTGAGCCATCAGATCGGTTCGTCGCGTCTATCCTTCGCCCCGCCGGAAAAGATGGAGGCGCTGCTGGGCTGCTCGCCCGGGTCTGCAAGCGTGCTGGGTCTGCGCAGCGATACGGGGAACGCCATCCGTCTCATCATGGATCGGGATGTGTGCACCGCACCGTATTTTGCCTGCCACCCCTGCGACAACACGCAGAGCCTTAAATTCAAGACCGAGGACCTGCTGAACGTGCTGCTGCCCGCCATTCACCATGGCTATGAAGTCGTGGAGCTGTAAGCAATCTTTTTAACCCGTCCCCCAAATAGGGACGGGTTTTTTATTTTATCGCCCCAATGCGGCAAAATGAACGATTTTCTATTGACGATTTGTGAACAATTTGTTAAAATTGCAAAAGATACTCTGGAATTTCCCCCGCGTTCCCACTATTCATGAAGGAGCGTTGCCTATGAAAGACCTCAAGCATCTCATTTACTTCGAAGACCTTTTGCAGCAGGCGCACAATGAGCTGGTGGAGCAGGCCATACAGCAGGGCAAGCTGGCCCTCGGCTACAACTGCTACTACATCCCCGAGGCGCTGCTCAACCTCCCGGGCTGCTTTTCCTCCCGTCTGCGCGCGCCGAAAAGCGGCAGCGCCGACATCGCCAGCTACTATATGACCGGCCGCAACTGCCCATATGTCCGCTGTATTCTGGAGCGTGCCATCGAAGGCGGCTACAACTATCTGAACGCGCTGTTCGGTGCGGAGGGCTGCGCGGCGATGGAGCGCATGGAGGAGCATTTTTCTCTGCTCGACCCCATCAAAAACGAACGCTTCTTCACCACCATCATCGACCCGCCCATGAAGGGTGACCAGACAAGCCTCGACTACTATAAGGCGCAGCTCAGGCTCAAGGTCGTCGACGCGCTGCATGAGCATTACGGCGTGGACGTGAGCGAGGATGCGATGCGCGCCGCGGTCTCGCTGCACAACCGTATTGCCCGCACCGTGACGGCGATCGGCGATTTTCGCAAGCTCGATAATCCGCCCATCACGGGCTATGAGTTCCACGTCATCCAGCTCGTCTCGCAGGTCTGCCCGCACGAGCTGATTCTGCCGTACCTGGAAGAAACGCTTGAAGAGATCAAGACGCGCGAGCCGGAACCGAAGTTTCCCTTCCGCTGCCGTGTAGCGCTCGCGGGCAGCGAGATCGACGATCCCGACTTCACCAAGCTCATTGAGATGTGCGGCGCAATGGTCGTGGCTGACCGCTACTGCTTCGGCTCCTTCCCCTCGCGTGAGGAGATCGTCATTGCAGACGGCGAGAGCACATTCGATGCCATCTGCCGCCACTACCACAGGTGGAACCAGTGTGCGCGCTTCATGTCCGGCGACAAGATCGACCAGCGCCACGACGAGCTGGAGCGTTTGGCACGCGAGTTCAAGGCCGACGGCATCATTTACGAGAGTATGAAATTCTGCGAATTCTGGAGCTATGAAAAGGTACTGGCGAGCCACATCCTGCAAAACGAGCGCGGCATCCCCTGCTGCACCATCGAAAAGGAATACACCCTCGGCTCCGTCGGACAGCTGCGCACGCGCTTCCAGGCATTTGTAGAGAGCCTTGAGATCAAAAAGATCAATGAGAAAGGCGGTGCGAAGGCGTGAAGACTTTGCTCAAGCGTCAGGCCGAGCGCCTGATCCGCACGATCGACAAGTCCCTTGAGCCCTGCGATCCCAAGTGGCAGGCGGCCCACGGCACGGGCGGCCAGCGCAGCCGCTACGAGAACAAGACCGGCATCGCCCGCTACCGCGAGTGGCGCGGCGTGAAGGATACGATGGTCGACTATGCCGCGTGGCTGAAGAATCTGGCCGCAATGGGCGCAATGGTCGCCTCCGCGCCCGTGCCTATCCTGAAGGGCTTCTGGGAATATCGCTGGATGGGCTCATATCTCGGCACGTTCGCCTTTATCGACCGTCTGTTTGAAGGCTATCGCGGCGAGGAACTGAAGATCGCCCACATGAATATGCACTGCATCGTCGTAAGTCTGACAAAGAAGATCGCGTTGGTGCTGGCAAACGACCGCCGTCTCGGCGGCGGAAAGCTCACCGACCGTATCGTCCCGATGGACGAGGTGCTGCCGCCGCTCTTTATGTGCGGCTTCCCCGAGCTCATCCCCGTCCCCATCCAGACGCTGCCGGAGTTTATCATCTGCGATATCGACCAGAAGCTCGAGCCGCACTACATCGACGTGGCCGAGAGCTTCGGTCTCGCGGCCGACGTGTGCTCACGCTGCTCGGCCGAGACCGGTGTCGCTATCGATGACGACTTCCCCATCGTCGGCAAGGCTGTGCTCACGACCAACATGCCCTGCAACGCCAGCGAGGCGACCAGCATGTTCCAGCGCCGCCGCTTCGGTCTGCCCGACTTTCCCGTAACGCTCGCCATGATCCACAACGAACCGGGCGCGCACCCCTATTCCACGCAGGTCCTGCGCGACGCCATCGCTTTCATTGAAAAGGAATACGGCGTGAAGTACGACTGGAACGCGCTCTTTGAGCGTGCCGGACACATGAACGAGCAGAACTCCATCGAGCTTGAAAAGTGGGAAATTTTCAAGACCCCCTACTCCGCGCTCGTCGGCATCGCCGAGTCGCTCTACCGGCTCTACTCCTGGGCCAGCGTCAACGGTCAGGAGGACCGCTTCACGAAGAACGACCGCAAGGTGCTTGCCATCATGCAGAAATGCTATGAACAGAAGTACCAGCCCTTTGGCGGCACTACACGCCACCGCGCGTTCCTCTGGGGCCCGTCGGCGGTGTATTACACCGACTTCCCCACCTGGGTACAGAACTGCTGGGGCATCAACATCGTGCTGAACATGGATTCCACGATGGGCCACAATATGATCTCCACCACCGATCCCGAGCAGGCGATCCAGGACCTGGCACTGTTTTCGGAAAAGGGCGTCATGCGCCACCACGCCGTGGGCGGCTGGGACAATGTGAACGCCGTGTGGGATTGGGCCAAGCGCTTCAACTGCGACATGGTGCTTTTCAACGACAACGTGGCCTGTAAGGGCATGAACGGCGTGCATGCGCTGATGGAGGAGCAGGCCCGCGAATTTGGCTTCCACTTCATCTTTGTCGAGCACGATCTGGAGGACAGCCGCACCATTTCGCGCCGCGATATGCGCCGGTGCGTCAACCAGTATATGTCTGTCGTACTGGGCGAAGAGCCGCTCGACCCCACGCTCGTCGACTTTGATGACAGCGAAGCATGGTAAAGGAGGAAGCTGCTATGAAAAAAATGAACGGTCGGCTGGAAAAGGCTGTCCGCCGCAAGGTGCGCAAGGTCCGCAGGGTCCGCCGCGAGCTCCACGCGCTGCACGTCCTGCGCAGGGTACTGCGCAGCGTTTTGGCTGTTGGCTTGATCGGCTTTATCGTGACCTTCGTCATCTACATGTTCAATCTGGAAAACAAGCTCATCTATAAGGTCATCTATCCGTTCCTGCAGAAGCATTACGACTCGCAGGTGCGCGACAGAAGGATCTGACAAGCCTGTGCAAATACTGCAAACAAAGAGCGGTTCTCTTTTTCAAAAGAGAACCGCTCTTTATTTGTCCGTCCCCGGCAGAAGCGGAGCACGGACCCGTTTTATTGCAGCGTAAATCGTCTGACCGGCTCGAGCTCCGCATCGGAATGTGTGCAGACACAGGCGGCATAGCCGTCGAATACCTCGGGATATAAAAAGCGTTCACCGTGCATGGCGGGCGCATCTTCCCTGCGCATCGCGGCAAGACCCGCGCCGCTCCACTTACTGCGGCTCTCACGCCGGACCCAGCTTTCAAAAAACTCGCGCTCGGTCATCACGCCCGCGATGCGGCGCATCGTGCGCTCGCTCACGGGACGCAGCTTTTCAATATCCACACCGATGGGCTGATCGTGCACGCCGACAAGGACCGCGCCGCGCGTATGGCTCAGGTTAAAGCAAACCTCCGGATAATCGGGAAACGCAGGCTTTCCATAGCGGTTACAGGTCATCGGCGGCAGCGCACGCCAGCCGTAAAGGTCCGAAAGCGCGGCGCGCAGCGCGGCATAGGCGCACAGCGGCTCGTGTCCGAGCTCGGGACGCGACAGCCGCATGAGCCGCGCCCGCCGCTCCGCCGGCAGGATGCGCATGAGCGATGTGACCTCATCGTCGCGCAGCGCGCGGTCGAGCAAGATCGCATAGAGGTGGATATTCACTTCCTGCCGCCCCCCTTACACTATATCTTGTGGTCATTATACCCAGTTTACCACTATCTGTCAAATCAAACGTGTCAGCAAAAAATTTTTTTGAAATTTTTACGCAAAAAAGAGGAAAAAGAACATTTTTGGCGTATACCTATAAGCGACAGAAATCATTTCCGCAGAAAGGAGGATGCGCCATGCCCTTTGACCAGCGTTTTCTGGACGAGCTGATCGCCCGAAACGACATTGTCGACGTTGTCAGCAGCTATGTATCGCTGACAAAGAAGGGCGCGAACTATTTTGGGCTCTGCCCGTTCCACAGCGAAAAAACAGGCTCCTTCTCCGTCTCGCCGGAAAAGCAGATCTGCTATTGCTTCGGCTGCAAAAAGGGCGGCGGCGTCATCAACTTCATTATGGAGGAAGAGCATCTCTCCTTCCCCGACGCGGTACGCTTCCTTGCCAAGCGCGCAAACATGCCCGTGCCCGAGGAAACGCACAGCGAAGAGAGCCGGCTGCGCACGCGCATCCTCTCGCTCAACCGCGACGCGGCGCGCTTTTACTACGATCTGCTCTACTCGCCCAGGGGCGCACCGGTGCTCGAATATATGAAAAACCGCAGGATCACACAACGCAACGCAACAAATTTTGGTCTCGGCGCCGCACCGGACGAATGGACGGCGCTGACCGACGCAATGCGCCAGAAGGGCTACGGTGACGGCGAGCTGCTGGCCTCCGGCCTTTCGATCCGCGGCAAGAACGGCGGACTGTACGACAAGTTCCGAAAGCGCCTCATCTTCCCCATCATTGATGTGCGCGGCGATGTTCTGGGCTTTGGCGGGCGCATCATCAGCAAGGATGACCCGAGCGCGAAATACATGAATACACCCGAGACCGTCGTCTACAGCAAGCGGCGCGTTCTCTACGGGCTGAACCTTGCCAAAAAGAGCAAGCGCAGCAACATTATTTTAGTCGAGGGCAACATTGACGTCGTGATGCTGCATCAGGCGGGCTTCGACAACGCCTGCGCCTCGATGGGTACGGCGCTGACGGGCGAGCAGATCCAGCTGCTCAGCCGCTACACAAAGGAACTCGTGCTCTGCTACGACAACGATGACGCGGGCAAGGCCGCCACGCAGAAGGCGCTGACCCTGCTGAACGACACCGACTTCCAGGTCAAGGTGCTTGAGCTGCCCAGGCGGCTCGTCGACGGACAATACGTCAAGCAGGACGCGGACGATTTCATCAAATTCCAAGGCAGGGACGCATTCGAGCATCTGCTTTCGGGCAGCGAGAGCGGGATGGATTTCCGCATGGCGCAGGTCGCGGGGAAGTTCGACCTCAGGAGCGACGAGGGACGCATCGGCTACGCAGAGTCTGCCGCCGCGCTGCTGGCATCCGTTCCGAACGCCGTGGAGCGCGAGATCTACGCGGGCCGTGCGGCTGAGGCTGCCGGCATCACGCCGGACGCGATGAAGCTTGAAATCGAGCGTGCGCGCAAACGCGCACGCTATAAGGAGCGGCGCGAGCAGGAACGCCGCGATTTGAACCCCGCCGCAAGCGCACAGCCGCGCGAGCGGGCCATTCGCTATGACGACCTTCGCTCGGCGCTGGCCGAAGAGGGCGTACTGCGGCTGCTGGCACTGGACGATTCGCTTTTTGCAGGCGCGCCGCCGCTGCGCGCGGAGGATTTTTCCTCCCCCCTGCTGGGTCGGTTCTTCACGGCACTCAAAGCTCAGCTCGCGCAGAGCGGGCATGTGAGCATCGGGGCGCTGGCCGGCGACTTCACCGCCGAGGAGATCAACCATCTCAGCGGCATCCTGCAGAAGCCGGAATCGCTGAAAAACGGCGCGCAGGCACTGCGCGATTACTGCACCATCATTTTAGACGAAGCACACAAACGCACGTCGGCGGGCACCGACCCCCTGACTGCCGCCATGGAAAAAAACAAATACAAGGGTAACGGAGGAAAGCAACATGGATAAGGAACTGACCAGCAGAGAGCTTGAGGAGCAGGCCAATGCGCTTCTGGCCGATGCGGACTTTGAGGAGATCAAGCTGCCGAAGAAGGCGAAGAAAGCCGCAGCCGCCAAAAAGGCCGAGGAAGCCGCGCAGGCGGAAAAGCAGGAGGAAAAATATCCTCCGCTGGATGAAAAGCTGGTCGCATCGCTGCCCGCGGCAGCGATGCTGCAGGGCAACGAAAAGCTGATGGCTCTGTTCGCCAAGGGCAAGGCCAAGGGCAAGCTGGACTCCGGCGACCTGATGGAAACGCTTGACGAAATGAATCTGGAAAGCGAGCAGATGGATCAGATCTACGACTCGCTCGAAGCGCTGGGCGTGGACCTCGGCACCGCCGAATCCATCGACAGCAGCATCGACGACCTTGAACCGCCGATGGAAGAGATCGCCGAGATCGAAGAGGAGGAGCTGGTCGACCCGAACGAGCTGGTGGACAGCTTCTCGACCGACGACCCCGTGCGCATGTACCTCAAGGAGATCGGCAAGGTCTCGCTGCTGTCCGCTGATGAGGAGATCGCGCTGGCGACCGATATGTCCGCGGGCGTGGAGGCCCAGCAGAAGCTTGACGAGGCCGAAAAGAACGGAACGACCTTGAGCGAGGAGGAAGTCAAGGCGCTCAAAGCAGCCGTCAAGAAGGGTGAACGGTCCAAGCAGCGCCTGGCTGAGGCCAACCTTCGTCTGGTCGTGTCCATCGCCAAGCGCTATGTAGGCCGCGGCATGCTGTTTCTCGACCTCATTCAGGAGGGCAATCTGGGCCTGATCAAGGCCGTGGAAAAATTTGACCACACCAAGGGCTACAAGTTCTCGACCTATGCGACGTGGTGGATCCGTCAGGCCATCACCCGCGCCATCGCCGATCAGGCGCGCACCATCCGCATCCCCGTCCATATGGTCGAAACGATCAACAAGGTCATCCGTGTATCCCGTCAGCTCTTACAGGAGCTGGGCCACGACCCCTCTCCCGAAGAGATCGCCGCCGAGATGGACATGCCGGTCGACAAGGTGCGTGAGATCCTGAAGATCGCACAGGAGCCCGTCTCCCTCGAAACGCCGATCGGCGAGGAGGAGGACAGCCACCTCGGCGACTTCATTCCCGACGAGGGCGCGAGCGAACCGAGCGAGGCCGCGTCGTTCACGCTTTTGCAGGAACAGCTCGTCGATGTGCTCTCCACCCTCACCCCGCGCGAGGAAAAGGTCCTCAAGCTCCGTTTTGGCATCGAGGACGGGCGTCCCCGCACGCTTGAGGAGGTCGGAAAGGAGTTCAACGTCACGCGCGAGCGCATCCGCCAGATCGAGGCCAAGGCGCTGCGCAAGCTGCGCCACCCCAGCAGGAGCAAAAAGCTCAAGGACTTCCTGAACTGAAAAACGCACCGCAGGGCGGCAGACAAAGTCTGCCGTCCTGCTTTTTTCCGTCGTCATTATAATTATGAACTCCGTGTAAATTCTTACATAACTTGTCAATATATTTATATAAATCTATTGACAAAGTTTGTTCTCGTGCTATGATAACATCCAGAAAGAAAAAGAAACCCAAGGAGGCTCATGATGAAAAAGAATCTGTACAGTCTGACGCTGTCAGACGATGTGGTGCGCGAGGTCGACGCGCTGGCCCACCGGATGGGCACGAACCGCTCGGCGCTCGTGAACCAGATCCTGGCCGAGTACGTCTCCGTGCCGACGCCCGAGCGCCGCTGGAACGATATCTTCGAGGCCATCGAAGAGCTGATGACACCCACGCGCGAGCTGGTGCCGTTCTTCGCCCCCGGCTCGTCCACGATGTCGCTCAAGTCGAGCTTATCGTACAAGTACCGCCCGACGGTCAAGTACGAGGTCGATCTGAGCAATGGTGACGGCCAGACGATGGGCACGCTGAACGTCGTGTTCCGCACGCAGTCGGCGGCGCTGATCTCCGCGATGACGAGCTTCTTCCGGCTCTGGGTGCAGATCGAGGACAAGTGCCTCGCACCGCTTCTCGGCAGCTCCATCTCCTGCGCGCTGTACGACGGGCGCTTCGTCCGTCCGCTCGCGATGCCGCGCGGCAAGGCGCTGACTGCCGATGATGTGGCAGGCACGATCAGCGCTTATGTGCAGCTTTTCGACCGGCTGCTCAAGGGCTACCTCGACGGCTCACTTTCCGCAAGCGACGTTGAAATGGCCTACCGCGGCGATCTGAGAAGCAGAACACTTTTGATCTAATCACTCTATTGTAAAAAACACGAATTTGAGGTGAACTTGAATGAATGCTGAAAAATATACGCAAAAGGCTTTGGAAGCCGTCAAGACCGCGCAGAACATGGCGCAGGAAAACGGCAACCAGTATTTAACGACCGAACATTTGCTCTATGCCCTGCTCGATCAGGACGGCGGACTGATTGGATCGCTCTTTGGCAGGATGGGCGTTGACTGCGACGGTCTTCTCTCCGAGATCGATACTCTCATCCGCAAGCTTCCCCGCATCTCCGGCGGCAGCGGCGAAGTGTACGCCTCGCCCGAGGTCGGCAAGATCTTGAACCTTGCCGAAAAGACTGCCGAAAAGCTGCACGACGAGTATCTCTCCGTTGAGCACCTGATGCTCGCCATCTTCTCCGAGGGCTCGCAGAGCGTGCGCCAGCTGCTCTCCGACCACGGCATCACGAGAAGCCGCTTCTCCGACGAGCTCTCAAAGGTCAAGACCTCCCCCGTGACGAGCGACAATCCCGAGGATTCCTACGATGCGCTCAAGAAATACGGCACCGACCTTGTTGAGCGCGCGCGCACAAAGGAGCTTGACCCCGTCATCGGCCGTGACGCGGAGATCCGTAACGTCATTCGCATTCTCTCCCGTAAGACGAAGAATAACCCCGTGCTCATCGGCGAGCCGGGCGTCGGCAAGACGGCCATCGCCGAGGGACTTGCCCAGCGTATCGTGCGCGGCGATGTGCCAGAAGGTCTCAAGGACCGCACGATCTTCTCGCTCGACATGGGCGCGCTGATCGCGGGCGCAAAGTACCGCGGCGAGTTTGAAGAGCGCTTAAAGGCCGTTTTGAACGAGGTCAAGAAGTCCGACGGCAAGATTATCCTCTTCATCGACGAGCTGCACACCATCGTCGGCGCAGGCAAGACCGAAGGCAGCATGGACGCCGGCAATTTGCTCAAGCCGATGCTCGCCCGCGGTGAGCTGCACTGCATCGGCGCGACCACGCTCGACGAGTACCGCCAGTATATCGAAAAGGACGCCGCCCTCGAGCGCCGCTTCCAGCCCGTCATGGTCGACGAGCCGACGGTCGAGGACACCATTTCCATCCTGCGCGGCCTAAAGGAGCGCTATGAGATCTATCACGGCGTCCGCATCCACGACAATGCGCTTGTCGCCGCCGCGACGCTCTCCGACCGCTATATCACCGACCGTTTCCTGCCCGACAAGGCCATCGACCTCGTCGATGAGGCCTGCGCGATGATCCGCACGGAGATCGACTCCATGCCCGCAGAGCTTGACGACCTGCGCCGCAAGATCATGCAGCAGGAGATCGAGGAAATGGCTCTCAAGAAAGAGGACGACCAACTCTCCCGTGACCGCCTTGAAGAGCTCAAGCGCGAGCTTGCCGACGAGAAGGAGCAGTTCAACGCCATGAAGTCCCGCTGGGAGGCGGAAAAGAGCGGCGTGGACAGCGTGAAGGAGCTAAAGTCCAAGATCGAGCAGATGAACGGTGAGATCGAGCGCGCACAGGCGAACCTTGAATATGAAAAGGCTGCCAAGCTCAAATACTCTGACCTCCCTGCCCTGGAAAAGCAGCTCAAGGACGCCGAGGCCGCGGCCGAAAAGCACACGGGCGACAACTCCATGGTGCACGACACCGTGACCGAAAACGAGATCGCCGACATCGTCGGCAAGTGGACGGGCATCCCCGTCAGCCGCCTGATGGAGGGCGAGCGCGAAAAGCTGCTGCGCCTCGACGAGATCATTCACAAGCGCGTCGTCGGTCAGGACGAGGCCGTGCGCCTCGTGACCGAGGCCATCCAGCGCTCGCGCGCGGGCATCGCGGACCCGAACCGTCCAATCGGCAGCTTCCTCTTCCTCGGCCCCACGGGCGTCGGCAAGACAGAGCTTGCCAAGTCCCTCGCCGACTGCCTGTTTGACGACGAGCACAACCTCGTGCGCATCGACATGACCGAGTACATGGAGAAATTCTCCGTCTCGCGTCTGATCGGTGCCCCTCCGGGATACGTCGGCTATGACGAGGGCGGCCAGCTGACCGAGGCCGTGCGCCGCAAGCCGTACAGCGTCGTGCTGTTCGACGAGGTCGAAAAGGCGCATCCGGATGTGTTCAACATCCTGCTGCAAATTCTCGACGACGGCCGCATCACCGACTCGCAGGGCCGCACGGTGGACTTCAAGAACACCATCATCATCCTGACCTCGAACCTCGGCTCGTCCGAGCTGCTCGACGGCATCCAGTCGGACGGCAACATTTCCGAGAGCGCCCGCGCCGCCGTCATGGGCGAGCTGCGCCGCGCGTTCCGTCCGGAATTCCTGAACCGTCTTGACGAGATCATCATGTTCAAGCCACTGACGAAGGAGAACCTCAACGGCATCATCGACATCCTGATGGAAGGTCTCAAGAAGCGCCTTGCCGACAAGACCCTCAAGCTCGAAGTCACGGATGCGGCCAAGAGCCTCATCATCGAGCGCGGCTTCGACCCGATCTACGGCGCGCGTCCGCTCAAGCGCTACCTCCAGAGCTCGGCGGAGACGCTGATCGCCAAGGAGATCCTGCGCGGCGACCTCGCCGCGGGCAGCACGCTCGTGCTCGACGCGGAAAACGGCGAGCTCACTTGCCGCAAGAAGTAAAACAGCAAAAAGAAGACCCCGAGGGGGTCTTCTTTTTTGCTGTTTGCCTTTCGGATCGGGAACACCGCTTAGTACTCCAGCTGTGTCCAGTCGCGGTTCTCGCGCAGCGCGATCCACTGCTCGTCGCCGTTCTTTTCCGTCACGGCGCGCTCGTCTGTTGATTGCTGTTCACAGGATGCAAATAGGTATCGCCATTGGTCTTGACCCAGTAGGTACGGGTGCCGACTCACGTTTGGCCAGCTTGACCGTGTAGGTTAACTGGACGCGGTCAAAATTGGTGATGTGCTTGTTAAATGTCCACTCAAAAGCCTCCGTCTCAGGATCATAGGTCACCTTGAAACGATAATTGCTGCTTCCGATATCCTGCTTATCGTCCTTTGCTCCGAAGTATGCCACATTCTTATCAGTCTCATCGATCATAGGCTTAAACGAAGTACCATTACCAACGGTCAGTTCCATGCTGTCAAGGCCGCTGGCATGCATCAGTTGATTATCGCTTCCGGATGCATCGAGACCACATTTGATGTAATAATTACCGTATTCGTCAGGGCCGTTGTTAGGTTTTGCTTTAAGAATCTCATTTGTCTCTGCCGCGCGTACATTCTTGTCCTCCCCGGGGCCAATACACTGATCTCCATAATCACCGCTATCACCATAAGTCAGTTGTACAACATACTGGTATCCATCTTTTTTGACGACTGCAGTGATGTGTTTCAGATACTCTGCCCAGGTGCCGTAGGGCATTTGGAATGTACATATTTTCGCGCCATTGCTATTCTTATATTCCGCTCGCGTTGTGTAATATCTTTCAGTACCGTCGTATCTATCGGGATCGGTATCTTTATAATCGCCCGTATAATAGTCATCCTCCAAGCCGTGGATAGTATAGGTAATGCCCTTAGCATAAGCGTACCCATCAGTCTCGCTGTAAATGCCGTAGGTCGGTAAGGCCTCAAATTCAATTCCTTTAGCCTTCTCAATGCAAGTAGTCTTCTTATCGTCCTCGTTGGAGAACTCGTAGGTGTGTCCGTCGGAGATCAGAACGACTGCCAAAGGTCTCTTCTTCATTCAATTCTCTCCTAACGTTGTAAGACAATTCTGTTTGCGCATCCCACTCTGCGGACAAAAAAGGGTTTTTCTCTGCTTCGCTACCAATAGTAGCGGGATACTTGGTGGACTTTTGCGCGAAAATCTGCTACGATGGCCCCAACAACTCAAAGGAGGACGGACATGGAACACGAACTCGGCACGCGCATCCGCGCGCTGCGCAAGGAGCGCGGGCTATCGCAGGAGGCGCTGGCGCAGGCGCTCGAGGTCTCGCGGCAGGCCGTGACAAAGTGGGAGGACGGCTCGTCGCTGCCGAGCACGGCGAATCTCTTTGCGCTCGCCGGTTTTTTCGGTGTTCCGCTCGCGGAGCTGACCGGCACGCCGGAAAGCGTGTCTCCCTCGCCGGACACAGCGGCCATATCGGAAAAGCAGCGCCGCATCCGAGCAAAAGTCCTGAAGATCGGCGCGTGGGTGCTGCTGGCTGTCAGCGTACCGGTACTCGTCTGGTGCATGGTGCAGCACTTCACCGCCGGACCGCCTATTCCGGACGATGGATCTGTCATCGGCTATGCCGATACGACAACAGCAATTTACGCCGTAAGGGTCATTCCATTTCCATCCAGGGTCTTTCTGAGTGCGCTCGCACTCTTTGCTGCTGGTCTCGGTATTCTGTTGTACTTGAAAATCAAGAAGTGGATAGGAAAAATACATGACAGGAAAGATTAAAGTTTTACTGCCGCTGCTGCTCATTTTTCTGCTCGTCGGCTGCGGCAAAACGGACAACGGCCTGACCATTGAAGGCCACGACTGGACATACGCAAATGCCATTGACAGCGCAGGGCAGCCGCTCGACCTCCCTGCCCTCACCTGTACCGCGCAGGACGACACACTGACCGTCACCGACGCAGACGGCAGCACGCAGAGCGGCACCTATACCCTCACCCAGCGCGACGCGAACGACGTGCTCTATGATCTCACACTGAACGGTGAGACCGGCACAGCGCTCGTCGGCATCACGGAATACACCGATGCTGCGGGCGGGAAAACCAGCGAGTATACGCTGATTCTGTCGCTGCCGGAGCGAACGGTTTATTTCAGTGCCGACATGAAATAGGCAGGAACCGCCCGAAAGGGGCCATTCTCTTTCACAAAAGAGAATGGCCCTCTTATTCGCACCCCCGCGCGGCGCGGTGATCCCATCGCCGCCGCCCCGGGCAGAAAATACTGTAAAGCGTTATTACTTTAATAGCATTGCGATCTCTTCGTCCGCAAGTGAATCCACACCGTCAAAATGCACACAGGGATGGTAGACGGCCTCAAGCGCGTCGTGCGCGCGCTTGGCGCGCCCCAGCGCCTCCACGGCTTCGTCATGCAGCGCATCCTCCACGCGACGGGTAAAACGCAGCTTCGCCTTCTGCGCACGCGTGAGTTTTTCCTCCGCCATTGCGTCCAGCCGCAGGCGGCGGTAGGGCTTCCCCTCATACGGCATACGCACGTTCGTCGTGATGAACGACAGCCCCCTTTCCGGGATCAGCAGGTGCTGGAGCTCACGCGGGCGGTCGGGGTCGGGGCAGGCGATCACGTCAAAGCCCCTTTCCCGTGCGGCGGTGCAGGCCGCTTCGAGCATCCGTGCGCCGAGACCTGCGCTGTCGCAGAGTGCGTAGACACGCGGGCAAAGGGCATCCACCGTGTCAAAGCGGCAGATGTCACCAAGATGTGTCACACCGCCCAGGAACACGCGGTCGATGCGTCCGCTGCCCTGCCCTTTCCCCCGCAGCTCGCGGGCAAGGATGCCGTTCACGCGGCGGCTGAGCTTTGCCGTATCGAGCTGCGCGTGCAGCGCCGTGCGGCGGCCGTCTGCCACCTCGCTCATCGCGCGCAGGGCACGGTAAGCATCGCGGTAGTGGGCGCGATACTCGTCGCTGCGCCCAATGATCTCCGTGCGGCGGGCCTTGGCCGCCGCCACATCGTAAAAGCGCGTCAGGTCGACATAGCGCTCACTGGCAGCGGTATAGGTCGGCTCGAGCACATGGGGTGATGTGCCGTCAACGACAGCGGCACGGCGGTCCAAAAAAATCGCACCGTCGAGCGAATCCGGATCGCCCGAGCACTGGATATAGACCACGCGCTCGCCCGCGCGCTCCATTGCCGCGCCAACACGGCGCATGAAGGTCGATTTGCCGCAGCCCGGCCCGCCCTTGAGAATCATCAGATCGTCAAGCCGCCCGCCGAGGAGCTGATCGTAGAGTGAATAAAAGCCCTCGCCGCTGTTTGCGCCGAGGAAAAAATGTACCGGTCGCATTGCGTTCCCTCCTAAAGCTGATCGTTTCTGTCTCAGCCTATGCGCACAGTCCCGTCCCTGCACCGAAAAAAGAAGAGACCGCCGCTGCGGTCTCTTCTTTTTTACTGATCCCGGCGCTCAGCCGTTCACGATGTGCATGAACTCTTCGCCGGTGATGGTCTCCTTCTCGTAGAGGTACTGCGCCAGCTCGTCGAGCTTCGCGCGGTTCTCGGTAAGGATCCGGATGGCTTTCTCGTGCTGTTTTTTCACAAGCTCCACGACGCGCTGGTCGATCTTCGTCTGCGTCTCGGCAGAGCAGGCAAGCGACGCGTCGCCGCCGAGGTACTGATTGTTGACGGTCTCGAGTGCGACCATATCAAAGTCGTCGCTCATGCCGTAGCGTGTGATCATCGCGCGGGCGAGCTTCGTCGCCTGCTCGATATCGTTCGACGCGCCGGTCGTGACGGAGTGGAACACGACCTCCTCCGCGGCGCGGCCGCCGGTCAGCGTGGCGATCTTGTTCTCCATCTCGGCCTTGCTCATCAGGTAGTGGTTGCCCTCTTCGACCTGCATCGTGTAGCCCAGCGCGCCCGAGGTGCGCGGCACGATCGTGATCTTCTGCACGGGGGCGGAGTGCGTCTGCATCGCCGCGACGAGCGCGTGGCCGATCTCGTGGTAGGATACGATCTTCTTCTCCTCGTCGGTCATGATGGCGTTCTTCTTCTGGTAGCCCGCGATGACGACCTCGATGCTCTCTTCGAGGTCTGCCTGCGTGGCAAAGCGGCGGCCGTCGCGCACGGCGCGCAGCGCTGCTTCGTTCACGATGTTGGCAAGCTCCGCGCCGGAAGCGCCGGAGGCCATGCGCGCGATCTTGTTGAAGTCGACGTCCTCGGCGACCTTGATCTTCTTCGCGTGGACCTGCAAGATAGCCTCGCGGCCCTTGAGGTCGGGCAGCTCCACCGGCACGCGGCGGTCGAAGCGGCCCGGGCGCGTGAGCGCGGGGTCGAGGGATTCGGGGCGGTTCGTGGCGGCCAAAATGATGACGCCGTTGTTGCCCTCAAAGCCGTCCATTTCGGTGAGCAGCTGGTTTAAGGTCTGTTCGCGCTCGTCGTTGCCGCCATACTGGCCGCCGCTGCGCTTCTGGCCGATGGCGTCGATCTCATCGATGAAGACGATGCATGGGGCCTTTTCCTTGGCCTGCTTGAAGAGGTCGCGCACCTTGCTCGCGCCCATGCCGACGAACATTTCGACAAATTCAGAGCCCGACATCGAGAAGAACGGCACATTCGCCTCGCCGGCGACCGCCTTGGCGAGCATCGTTTTACCGGTTCCCGGAGGGCCGACGAGCAGAATGCCCTTGGGCATCGACGCGCCGATTTCCTGATACTTGCTGGGGTCGTGCAGGTAGTTGACGACCTCGGTGAGGTTCTCCTTGGCCTCGTCCTCGCCCGCGACGTCGTCAAACTTGATGCCCTCGGCGGACTTGACATAGACCTTGGCGTTGGACTTGCCCATGTTGAACATCATGGAGTTCCCGCCGCCCATTTTCTCCATCATCTTGCGCGAGAGTATCTGCCCAAGGCCGATGAAGATGAGGATGGGCAGCACCCAGCCAAGGATGCTGACGAGCAGCGACGTCTGCTCGATCTCTTCACCCGTGGTGGAAACGCCCGCGTCCAGCAGGCGCTGCACGAGACCGTCGTCCGGCACCATTGCGGTCTTGTAGACGCTCTTGCCGTCCGTGCCGGTGAAGAGGATGCGGTTGGACTGCTCCTGGATCTCGACCCGATCGACTTCGCCCTGCTCTGTCATAGTGACGAAAGTGTTGTAGTCGACGTCCTTGATCTGGTGCTCAGAGATCCACGGCATGGCGATGAAGTTGAAGAGCATCACGAGCAGCATGGCCACAAAATAGTAGTACAGCAGCGGCTTTTTCGGGGACTTGACTTCATTCATAAAAATGCGTTCCTCCGATCGTTTGAATTTCCGGCAGGAAGTACATACAAATAGAAAAAACTGAACGTAGCAAAAAGCCGGAGTTTTTGCTACGCTGTAAGAAGAAATGGACGGTCGAAACCGCCCGGAACTTAGATTAGTCTGGAGTATAACACGGGAAAATATCCCTGTCCAGTACCCAAGATAAGAGTTTACAGTTTTGATACAAGGAGGTCACAGTTTTGAAAAAAAGTGTCAGGATCGCGCTGACCGCGGCGGCCGCGGCCGGCATTTATACCGCGGGCACCTTCGGCGTAACGAAGGTGCTGGCCGACATCGCGATGAATCGCGAGCCGCCGTGCCTGCACAAAAAGAACAGCAGCGCGCGCCTGACCGGCGAAAAGCCGGACGCCGCCTGCAAGGCCGCGAAGAAGTCCGCCGCACAGCGTCTCGGTGAGGCGGGCGGTGAGATCGTGACCATCACCAGCCACGACGGTCTGCTGCTGACGGGGCACTGGTTCCCCTGCCCCGACGCAAAGCGCGTGGTCCTTGCCTTCCACGGCTGGCGCTCGTCGTGGAACTGGGACTTTGGCCTGATGGCGGATTTTCTGCGTGCCGAGGGCTGCAGCGTGCTCTATGTGGAGCAGCGCGCCCAGCACGGCAGTGAGGGCGCATATATTGGCTTCGGCCTGACCGAGCGCTACGACTGCGTTGACTGGGTGCAGTGGGCCGTGGACCGCTGCGGTGCCCTGCCGATATACCTCATGGGCGTTTCCATGGGCGCGACCACGGTGCTGATGGCCGCGGATCTCAAGCTTTCCGGCGCGGTACGCGGCATCATCGCTGACTCAGCCTACACCTCTCCGCGAGATATCTGGCGGCACGTCGCGCGCGCAAATCTTCATGTCCCCTTTCTGGCCGGCAGTGTGGCCGCGGATCTGTTCTGCCGCAGGAGGCTGAAAGCCGGCTCGGGCAGCTGCTCGACCGTGACCTCGCTCGCGGGCGCAAGCGTCCCTGTGCTGCTGATCCACGGCGAGGACGACCGTTTCGTCCCCGTGCAGATGGCCGTGCGCAGCCGAAACGCCTGTGCCTCACCGTGCAGGCTCCTTGTCGTGCCGAAGGCCGACCACGCCTCGGCATACTTTGTCGATCAGGCTGCCTGTGAGCAGGCGATGCGTGACTTCTGGGCGGCCTGCGGCGCATGAGTACCGTTTCCGCTTGTGTATCGCGCACCTTAATGCTACAATGATGGCACGATCCATTCCGACCAGGAGGACTTTTTCATGGGAAAGATCATACGGCGTATTCTTGCAGTCATTCCCGCTGCCGCGCTGCAGGTGCTGTGGATCCTGCTGCTGATGAAATGGCTCGCGCCCTATACGGCGCTCATCACGCTGGGATTATCCATCGCGGGCTTCCTGCTGGTGCTTTATATCATCATCAAACGGGACGAGAGCGCTTATAAGATCCTGTGGCTGCTGGTGATCCTGACGGTTCCTCTCGCGGGCGCACTGCTGTACCTGCTGTTCGGCAACCGCCGGACAGCGAGACCGCTGCAAAAGCGGCTGCGCCGCGTGCAGGAGTCCGGCGCCCCCGCACCGCTGTCCCTCGGGCAGACGCCGTTCGATGGCGGAAGGCGTGCCGGTCAGACGCTCCGCTGGCTGGAACAGCGGACCGGTTATCCGCTGCAGCGGGTGGAAGACGTGCGCTACTACGCGCTGGGCGACGATATGTTCCCCGATATGCTCGCGGATCTGCGGCAGGCGCGCAGCTCCATCTATCTGGAATATTTCATCATCGAGCCAGGGCACATGTGGAACTCCATCGCCGCTGTGCTGGCGGAAAAGGCTGCGCAGGGCGTAGACGTGCGCGTGATGTACGACGATCTGGGCAGCATCTCGTCCTTTGGCCTGCGCAATATGCGCGAGCTGCATGAAAAGGGCATCCGCTGCGTGCCGTTCAATCCCCTCGTTGCCGTCAAGGGCACGGCCAACTACCGCGACCACCGCAAAATGCTGATCGTGGATGGCGAGATCGCCTACAGCGGCGGCGTCAACCTCTCTGACCGCTATATCAATCTGGAGCACCCCTACGGCCACTGGAAAGACACCGGCTTCCGTCTGACCGGGGCGCCGGCGGAAAGCTTCACGCACATGTTCCTGACCTTCTGGAACGCCTTTTCGCTGCAGAGAGAGCCTGTCTCCCCCGCGCCTCCCATCCCCCGCCGCGCGGAGGATGGCCCGCACGGCACGGACGGCTATGTGCTGAGTTACTGCGACTCCCCGCTCGGCAGCGAGGCGGTGACCAACGCGCTCTACATTGACCTTCTGGCACAGAGCACGGAATATGCCTGGTTTTTCACGCCCTATCTCATGCTGGGCGACGATCTGATGGATGCAATGATCTCCGCGGCGCACCGCGGTGTGGATGTGCGCATCATTATGCCCGCCGTGCCCGACAAGAAGATCATCTTCCGTATGTCCCACAGCTTTTATCAGGTACTGCTGACCGAGGGCGTCAAGATCTACGAATATGCTCCGGGCTTCGTCCACGCCAAGGGTTTCGTATCAGACGATGTGATCGCCGCGGTCGGCACAGTCAATCTCGACTACCGCAGCCTCTTCCTGCATTTTGAGAACAATTCTCTCTTTTACCGCTCCGGTCTGGTCGGCGCACTGAAGGAGGATTTTCTCACCACGCAGGCCCAGTGCAGGGAGATCCTGCCCTACGACATGCGGCACTACGCCTTTCGCTGGATCATGGACGGCATCCTTCGCATCTTTGCGCCGCTGTGCTGAGTTTCCCCTTTTTCCCGCAAAAAAACAGCAGGAGCTTCGCCCCTGCTGTTTTTTATGCTGATCGTTACCATGCGGCGACCGCACCATCGCAGCGCGGTTCAGTCCCCGCGGCATATACACCGTCCTCACCGCGCCAGATAATCTGGCCGCGGCCCATCGAAATGCGTTCATCCAATACCTCGACCTCATGTCCCATGGCGCGCAGCTGTTCGGCAAGCGCCTCGCCCGCCTCACGCTCGAGCTGAAGCTTTTTCCCCCCAATCCACTGGATGCGCGGCGCATCGAGCGCCTCCTGCGGGTTCATGTGATAATCCAGCGTGTTGACCAACACCTCCACATGTCCCTGCGGCTGCATAAACGCGCCCATCACGCCAAACGGACCGACAGCCCCGCCGTCCTTGAGAAGGAAGCCCGGAATGATCGTGTGATAGGACTTCTTGCCGCCCGCGAGGCAATTGTCGCTTTCCGGATCGAGCGAGAAATTCGCACCGCGGTTCTGCAGCGAGATACCCGTGCCCGGAATGGCAACACCCGCGCCGAAGGTCGTATAATTGCTCTGAATCAGCGAGACCATGTTGCCCTCGCCGTCGGCAGTGCAGAGGTAGATCGTGCCGCCGCAGCGCGGATCGCCCTCCTCCGGCTCAAGCGCACGGTCCGTGATAAGCGCACGGCGGGAGGCAAGATACTCCGGCGAGAGCAGCTCACTGACCTTTGTTTTCATATAGCGCGGGTCGGCAACATAAGTCTTCGTGTCGGCGAAAGCCAGCTTGATGGCCTCGATGACCTTGTGGTAGTGCTCCGCGCTCTCGCGCTGCGCGGGCAGGGTCATACCGTTCAGCATGCCAAGCGCCATCAGCACCGTGATGCCGTGGCCGTTGGGCGGGATCTCGCAGACGGTATAGCCGCGGTAGTCCTGCGTGATGGGCTCGACCCATTCGGGATGGTAGGCGCGGAAATCCTCCTCGCAGAAGTATCCGCCCGTGGCGCGGGAATGGGCCACGATCTTCTCCATCAGTTCGCCGCGGTAATAGCTCTCGCAGTCCGTCTCGGCAAGGGCACGCATCGTATCGGCATAGGCGGGAAACCGAAAGACCTCGCCCGCGCGATATGGCGTTCCGTCCGGCTTCATAAAGCTCCTCCACCAGTATTCATGCGGAGCGGCATCCTTCTCCATCGCGCGCGCAATGCGTCTGCTGTCACGCTCCCACTGGCGCGCGACGTTCACCGGCACGGGATACCCCTCCTCTGCGTAACGGATGGCAGGGGAAAAAAGCTCGGAAAGCGGCTTTGTACCAAAGCGCCGGCTGAGCTCGGCCCAGCCCGCGGGCGCGCCCGGGACCATCGTGGGAAGCCAGCCTTCCTTCGGCACGGCATCATAGCCCCGCTCACGGACGAGCTGCACATTCAGCGCGGCGGGGGCCACGCCGCTCGCGTTCAGACCGTATAGCTTTCTTTCCCTTGCGATCCACACAAGGACGAAGCAGTCGGAACCAAGTCCGTTGCCCGTGGGTTCGAGCAGCGGCATTGCGCCCGCCATGGCAACGGCGGCATCCACGGCGTTGCCGCCATTTTTTATCACATCCAATCCGATCTGCGCACCCAGCGGAACAGACGTGCAGCAGACGGCGTTCTTAGCATAGACCACATTGCGCCGCGAGGCGTAACGGTAGGTCAGCGGATCAAAATTCGGCATAGGTGACCTCTTTTCTATGGTTGTACTCTCTGACCGCAGTATAGCAGACCTGCCGCCAAAGGGCAAGAAAAAAGGGAGCGCGGGGCGCTCCCTTTTCTTTTTTCAACGGTCATTCCACCGCGGCGGTGACCGGCGGCTTGGGATCCTTGTGCTTAGGCTGATAGACGAGCTTTTGATATCCGATGACCACAGCCAGCAGCGCAATACCGATCAAGTCGGTCGCGGTCTTGCTGTCGATCAGCAGCAGCGCGCCCGCCATTGAGGCGATGCGCAGCAGCCAGTTCAGGTTGCCGTAGAGATAGCCCTCGACGGCTGCGGCGATCATCACGACGCCGACGCAGGAGGTGAGGACGACCTGAATACCGCTGAGCAGCGTGACATTTTCCAGCAGCAGCTGCGGGTTATACATGAACATGTACGGGATGATGAAGCCCGCGAGCGCCAGCCGCACCGACTG